>NZ_MWQI01000003.1 GCF_002210345.1 Fibrobacter sp. UWB4
GAAGGCGAGTCGTTCCGCTTTTTTGAAGACTGGAAAAATCCGGTGCTCCGTGAACTTGCCCCGGCAATGCCTGGAGCAAAGCCTTTGGCGATGGCGCATGCTTGCCGCCCCGAAGTTTCGGCGGCCGAAGTCAGCGAGTCGTTGAACTTTTTAGTCAAGGCGGATTTGCTCAAAAAGGATAAAGACGGCCATTACGCACAAACGGATGAGGTCGTGACAACTGGCCCGATGGATGTTACGCCGCTCGCAGTCCGCGGATTACACCGCCAAATGGGCGAGTTCGCGCTTGATGCTATCGAGAATGTGCCACAAGATGAACGCCATTTTTCGGGCCTTACGATTGGCATTACCCGCGAAGCGTATGAGCAAATCGTGCAGCGGATTGCCGAGTTCCGCAAGGACATTATCGCGATTGCAACGCGCGATTCTGCAACGGACGAAGTCTATCGCTTGAACGTGCAGTTCTTCCCGATGACGAAAAAAAGTTTAAATAAAAAGGACTAGGAGGAAACCATGAAAAATTCAAAGCGAAACACATTTGTGTTTGATTTTATCGGGGCAGCGTTCTGCTTGACGATGGCACTTGCTCTTCTCGTGATGTATTCGGGCTGTTCCGAAGACATTTCTCCGATAAACGATGCTCATGGTGGTGCCGCCGAAGAACAGGGCGTGTATGCTTTGGCGGGGCGAGCTGGCGATGTGTATCCTAAAGTGATGGGATTGGATGGGCTTGACTCAGTTTCTGGAATTAATGATGGACGTTTGGAGGTACCTGAAGGAACTGTCGTCGCTGTTTACGAATTGAATCCCCTAACTCTTGAACCGAATGGTCGTGTTTTTTTGGATACCATCGACAATGGTGAAGGTCGTTTTGCGTTTGAAAATATTTTTTTGGGTAGCCCGTATGTATTGATTGAAATACGGGATTCTTGCATTGCGTTTGATTGTCAAGAACGTGGTGTGTGGGGCTCTTCGTCTTATCAAACGTATGTTGAAGTTCCATGCGAATCCGTGATTGATTCCTCTTGGGGAGGAATTTGGCCTACCGATTGTGGCGTTTTGGATTCTACCAAATATCCGGTTTCTTTAGGCGCTATAGTTGATGTACGGAATTACCAAGAATCAGGTTCTTCGAAAATAAGCATTAACACATTAAGTTATCTGAAAATCCCGTTGTTGAAGAAATACTTTGCCGAAGGGATGTCTTTTGCTGCGGCGGGTAAAAAGGCGGAACAAGAAATCTTGGAAAACTTTGGCATTTATGAAGATTTGGGAGAATTTGAAAATGCTGAAAATGTAAATGGTGAATTGTCTTATGTTTTGCGGATGATTGTTCGAATTATAACTCTTGGTGATGCTTTCGTTTATAATTTTCCGATACCTTTTGATCGTTATTATTACATAACTTTTGCCGCAGCCAATGCTTTTGGGAGTGACATGGAGCAGGTTTATTTGAATAAGATAAAGATGCTTGATTATGGAATAGGCTATTATTTACAAGAAATTGGTGTTGGTCGATGCACAGAATCTCGTGAAAATGAAGTCTATAAAATACTAGGGCATGAGTATATGTCGGTTGTTTGCCGTTCCGGTAAGTGGAAACCGGGGCGTAAAAAGTTAGAATACTCTAGCGGAGTGATGACGGACGCGCGCGATGGCAAAACATATAAGACTGTCACGTATAATTGGGGCGATATTACGCAGACGTGGATGGCCGAAAATCTGAACTATACAGATGCGACATCTAGTAAAACGTGCTGGGATGGTGATTCTTCTTGTGATTATGGCCGTTATTATACGTGGCGAACTGCGATGGATTTGGATTGGTCTTCTATAAAAATGACGTCTCGTATTCATGAATTTATATGGAATGATGCCGACAGTACTTATAAGGATAAATGGGAAACCGTGGCTGTAGAGGATATGTGTTTGAAGAAAGGTTATCTTGAAGGCGCAAGTGATAGTGTAAAGTATGCTTATTGCTATGTAAAATCACCGGATGGCAAATGTGTGGCTAATGATACCGCAGATAACGTTTACAGTTATTGTTATAGAAAGTATGATGGTTGTCACTTGGATTTGTCGGAATCTGTTTTCCGAACAAAGCCTGTTGCTTATCGCGGTGTGTGCCCGGAAGGATGGAGAATCCCCAATAAGGAAGATTGGGAAATCTTGGGGCAAAATGTTGCCGCACGAGGAGCCTCGTTTACCGATGTCTATGGAAGCGGTTTTGGATATACTGCGCCGATGAGCGACGTCAGGTATGCTTTGGTTCCTAGCGAGAATGATGTAGGCCGTATCTCCTTTACGGCTTTTGTTGGAAGTGAGAACGTTTCTATAGATATGTATATGAATTTTACAGATGCTCCTAGGAATGCACTCCCGTTCTTTGTGCTAAATAATGAAATGTTTGTTCGCTGCATCAAAAATTGAATTTGATCCCCAAAAAACATGAGTGTAAGGAGGAAATGTGGGACAGGAGACGGGCTTCGGCCCGCCTTCTTTTTTTTGCTTTGGTCGAAGATGGTGTCATGGCGGACTTGATCCGCCATCTCTATACCTATTTGCTAATAACTAAAACTAGTAACTATAAACTACTTTATTTGTATTATAGAAAATGATAAAATTTTTATAAAAATAACAAAAATGCTTAAATTTAAATAAAAACATAAAATATTTATCCTTAAACTATTGACTTTTTAAATTTTTTGTTTTATATTTCATCTTGTAAACGGCTCGGACTTTAAAATCAAGAGGCTGTTTGTGTTAGGAGGAACAAATGAAGGATGTACTTAAGTACACGAATTATCACCAGTATATTGCGGATTACTATGCCGAGAAAAAGGCAAAATCTGCGTTTACTTGGCAGACTTTTACGCGGGCGGCCGGGTTTTCGTCGCCTGTGTTCCTGAAATACGTGAGCGAAGGCCGCTCGAATCTGGGCGAAGAGACGGCGCGCCAGGTCGCGAATGCAATGGGTCTTGTTGGTTATGAACAAGATTATTTTGTCGAAATGGTCAAGTTTGGTCATGCGAAAACGGACGAAGAGAAGAAATCTATTTTCAATAGAATGCTTGCGATTGCCGACATCCACAAAGTGAGGGTTGTTGAAGGCGAGTCGTTCCGCTTTTTTGAAGACTGGAAAAATCCGGTGCTCCGTGAACTTGCCCCGGCAATGCCTGGAGCAAAGCCTTTGGCGATGGCGCATGCTTGCCGCCCCGAAGTTTCGGCGGCCGAAGTCTCTGAAACGCTGAATTTTTTGGTCAAAGCGAATTTGCTCCAGAAGGACAAGGACGGGAATTACACCCAGACGGATAAAATCGTGACGAGCGGGCCGATGAATTTTGCTCCGCTCGCGCTTCGCGGGCTGCAGCGCCAAATGGGCGAGATCGCGCTTGGCGCGATTGAAAATGTCCCGCAGGATGAACGACATTTCTCGGGGCTTACGCTTGGCATCACCCGCGAAGCGTATAAAAAAATCGTGCAGGAAATTGCCGATTTTCAAAAGCGCGTCATTGCGATTGCAACGAGCGAATCTGCAACAGACGAGGTCTATCGTTTGAACGTGCAGCTCTTCCCGATGACAAAAAAGAGTGTTAATAAAGGCTAGGAGGAAACTATGAATTTCAATAAAATTACTTTGGCTGCGCTGATGGCGCTCCTTTATGCGGCTTGCACAGACGAAAATGGTTCGCTTGGCGCGATGGGCGGTGCCGAACAGGATCAGGGCATGTATGCTTTTGTTGGGCAGATTGGCAATATTTACCCAAAGTTGATGAAGGTCGCTGATTCGGCAAATTCGGAAATCAATCCTTCGGAATATGAAGGTTCCGTGTTTGCGGCGAAAGGCGCGAAAGTGACCGTTTATGAGCTGGATTCGTTGACACTTGAAAAAACGGGCCGTTCTTTTGCGGGTGCCGTGGATAACGATAGCGGTCGTTTTGCGTTTGAATCGCTGGCTTTGAACAGTCCGTATGTACTGATCGAAACTTTGGATTCTTGCTATACGGAAGGTTGCCGGGAACGTGGTGTATTTTACGAGAATAATTCGACTTTGCTTGAAAGTGCAATGGATACTGTGGACGTTCCTTTTTATTTGCAGGTGCAGCAGGCTGTTGTGAATTTGCGGAATGTGAAAAAGGTAAGTGTTAGCACTTTGACGACATTGAAAATCCCGTTGTTGCAAAAGTATTTTGCTGAAGGGAGGTCTTTTGCTGAAGCAAGCGATTTAGCTGAACGTGAAATCCTTGAAAATTTTGGGATATATGAGAATCTAGGTTCCTTTGAAAATTTGATGGGCGAAAATTCGGAATTGGCTTTTGTGAATGAGCTTGTTCGAATGGATTTGCTTGATGTGTATAGGGATTTTTTAACAACCTCCCCTATGATTGTTTATGCGATACCGCCGAAGTTGTTTGTTGGTCAAGGTGAAACCCGGGAACAGTATTATTTGAATTCGAAAAAAATGATAGACTATAAGATTGGCTATTTGGCGCGATCGAAAGGTCTTGATCGGTGCACGGATGCTCGTGAAAATGAAACCGGTGTGGTAAAGGGGCCTATCGATGATGATGATATTGCTGTGGTTTGCCACTCCGGAAAGTGGACCTTGGGATTTAAGACAATCGAACATACCATGGGTTCTATGACAGATGCGCGAGACGGAAAAACTTATAAGACGGTGACGTATAATTGGGGCGATGTTACGCAAACGTGGATGGCGGAAAATCTGGATTTCGTGGATACGACATCTTTGAGTGTTGACAGTTCGTTGAGAGCGAATTTATCTGGAAACGTATATTGTTATCGAGAAGAATTTGATGATGCGAATTGCAGTATATATGGGCGTGAGTATCAATGGAGTGCCGCGATGAATATTGGGGCTGATGATATAAAAATGTATTCGGTCGATTCTTTGGGAGATACGACATATTTTGCAGGGCCGGGATCGTCTGAAGGGTATTCTGAAAAATCCTGGACGTGGAATTATACGGATTATATCACGCCGTCTAATCATAATGCGTATCAGGGCGTTTGCCCGGATGGATGGAGAATCCCGACGTTTGAAGATTGGAAAACGATGTTGCAAAATATGGGTGCGCAGTATGGTGTTGAACAAAATGAAGTTCTGCCTGCGCTCTATGATGCGACTGCTACGGGATTTGATTTGAAAGGTTGGGTCAAGGCTAGCATTGCAGATGATTTTCGTTTTGTGTATTTAGAAACCTTTATGTACACCAATGAGTTTATTTTAACGGATGTGCCTTTGTATAAATTGGAAGTTTTCAATTGGAGGCCGTATGGCTTTGGTTTAGGGTTGTCGGACAAGCATGGCTTTGTGAAGAGAGTTGAAGGCGGGGAATATGATTTTAGCCCTTATGCGCCGAAAACTTCTGCCGCAGTCCGCTGCATCAAGAACTAAACTGTTTAAAACCGCATAAAAATTATTTGTTAGGAGGAAAAGGGAAGACGGGCTGCGGCCCGCCTTCTTTTTCTTTGTCATACTCGTGCGCCTAGTCATCCTGAGGGAAAGTCTTGTCATCCTGAGCGAATGCGAAGGATCCAGTGAAATCTTGATTTGCGATGTTACTTTGGCTTGACCAAGAATCTCCTTGTGGAAATATTGTATCTTTACTCTATCTAGCGCATTGTGCGTAAAAAGGAATTGTTATGAAACCTGGTAAGACCGAACTCCGTTTGAATGCAGAAATCGAGAAGCGTGGGGCATTGTTTGCTGTGCTTTTGGATCCGGATACTTCGGACGAGGCCGCCTTTGTCAAGGCCGGCTCGATGGCTGCGGAAAATGGTGCGGACTTGCTTTTGGTCGGCGGTTCCTACCTCGGCAATTTCACGCTCCCGAAGCAGGTCGCTGCCCTCAAGGCTACGGTCGATTTGCCGGTGATTCTTTTCCCGGGTGGAGCTTCGCAGGTCGTTCCTGGCTTTGACGCCATGCTCTTCATGACGCTCGTGAGCGGTCGCAATCCGAACTACCTCATCGACGAACAGGTGCGCGGTGGCGCTCTCGTGCGCGCCCTCAACATGGAAGCGATCCCGACGGCGTACCAGCTCATCAACAGCGGCAAGCGCACGACGGTCGAATACATCAGCAATACGATGCCAGTTCCTGCAAACAAGCCGAAGCTCAGCATGGTGAACTCCATTGCCGCAGAACTCATGGGTATGCGTTATGTTTATCTCGAGGCTGGCAGCGGAGCCGAAGAACCTGTGCCGGTCGAGCATATCGCCTACACTCGCAAGGCTACTGAGATGACCATCATCACAGGTGGTGGCATCAAGGACCCGCAGACTGCCGCCGTCCGCGTTGCCGCCGGCGCCCAAATCATCGTCACTGGCACCCTCTGGGAAAAGGTCAACGATCCGGCACTTCTCAAGGAATTCGCTGCCGCTATCCACGTGAAAGGCTAGCATTGTCATTCCCGCCACCGAGTGGGAATCTCCTTATAGAAAAAAGCTAATTCATAATTTTTAATTATGAATCTAATCGAAAGAAAGTATTAGTCAAAACGGCTAATTCCATCTACATTTGTGCCCGAAAAAAAGAGCTCTTGAAAAATTCATTAATGGCAGCCTCTAGAAATGGAGGTGCCCAAAACAATCTTAAGGAGATTGAACATATGAAGTTCAAGTTCGTTGCCGTATTGGCTCTTTTTGTAACCGCGATTGCATTTACTGCATGCGAAAAAGTCGAAAACTGCCATTACGATGAATCCGCCAAGACGCTCAAATGCCAAGGCCAAACCTACTCCACCGTCGAAACGGGTGGCCGCGTGTGGATGGCCGAAAACGCCAATCTCGTGAATTTCGATTCCAGCTACTGCTACGGCGATAACCTCGACAACTGCAAAAAGTATGGTCGCCTCTATGACTGGAAATCCGCCAAGGACGCATGCCCCACAGGTTGGGAACTCCCGAAACAGGCCGACTTCGAAAATGCCGACCTCAAGGTTCTCAACATTGGCAAGGATGGCTTCCGCTATTACGATGGCAAGTACGTCGATGAAAACGTGAGCGCAAGTTTCTGGACCGCCGATGCTTTCGACGATTCTCGCGCTGTGATGGTTCGTGTACAGGACAAAGTAACGTACGAACATTACAACAAGACCATCGCCGCCTCCGTCCGCTGCGTCAAGGCAAAATAGACAAACCTCTTAGCTCAATCATAACAAGAAGGCCCTGTGGCATCCCGCTGCAAGGCCTTTTTTGCATGTATTTCGCTTAAAATCGCACGATATTCGCGATTTCGCTAGCCTTTTTCATCTATAAATACATATATTCAAAATGTGAATGCCGTGCGGGTTGTACGGCATCGTTTAGAGGTTTACGATGCAAAAAATTGTGATTGTCACTCATGTGCTGAGGGCGCTCGGTTTTATCTTGGTTCTGCTTTCGCTCTTTGGCCACGAGATTATTTTGAATGTTTTCCCTGGTCTTGAGGGCAGGTCTATCAACCCGATTTTCTATTCGGGCATTATTGTGTATTTGGTCGGTGCTGTCATTTACTTTTTCATCAACAAGAAAGAGAAGGCTGACCGTCGCCGTCGTGAAATCGAGGAATCCTACAAGGCGGCAGGCCTTGACGATTCTGATGATGACGCATCTCGTGAAGGTGCTGCGAGCGATTCCGACGAAAATTCTAACAAGTGATTGCGTGTATGAGTGATTTGATGATTGAAATTGAGCACCTGCACAAGACGTATCGCAGTGGCTTTACGATGAAGCCTAAGCTTGCGCTCAAGGACGTGAGCTTCAATGTCGAAGCGGGCAAGGTGTATGGATTTATTGGACCTAACGGGGCTGGCAAGTCCACCACGATCAAGGTCCTGACGGGACTTTTGAATTTTGATTCGGGCAAGGTGCTTGTAAACGGCATCAGCCCGCGCGATGTGAAGAGCCGTGAGTATATCGGTTATTCTCCGGAACAGCCGTATTTTTACGATTACCTCTCGGGCCGTGAACTTTTGCGTTTTTACGGGAAGCTCGTGGGCCTCAAGGGGGCCGAACTCGAATCCCGCATTGGCTGGGCACTTGAACTTTTGCATGCGAACAAGGACTGGATCGACCGCCGCTTGCGTTCGTATTCCAAGGGCATGATGCAGCGCGTGGGCATTGCGCAGGCGATTCTTGGAAAGCCGAAGCTTTTGATTCTCGACGAGCCGATGAGCGGCCTTGACCCGATGGGTCGCCGCGACGTGCGCGAAGCTATCCAGCAGCTCAACCGCGATGGCGTGACGATTTTCTATTCGAGCCATTTGCTGAGCGACGTGGAAAGCATCAGCCACCGCGTGGCAATGATTGTCGATGGCAAGATCGTCCGCGAAGGGACTGTCGATGATATCACGGAATCCTGCGGTGTCGAATACCATATCCGTACGCGCGAAGCGATTCTCGGTGCCGACCTGCCGCGAGGCGTTTCTGCAACGGGCCACCCGCAAGAATACATCTGCGCCGACGATGTCGCCCGTGACCGTTTGCTCGGCTTCTGCCTCTCGAACGGGATTGCCGTAGAAAAGATGGACCACAAGCGTCCAAGTCTCGAAGATATTTTGACGGAGGAAATTGCCCGTGCAGACGCTTAAGCATATCGGCATTATTGCCCTCAATACGTTCCGCGAATCCATTCGCGACAAGATTCTTTATAACATTGGCTTTTTGGCGATTGCACTTACGCTTTTTAGCATTGTGCTTGGCGAGTGGTCGGTGTTTGACCGTGCCTATGTGATCAAGTCCACGACGCTTTCCGTGATGAGCCTTTCGGGCCTTCTGATTTCCATCTTTGTGGGCATTAGCCTTGTGCAAAAGGAAATCCAGCGGCGCACGGTGCTTACGCTTTTGTCAAAACCAATCAGCCGTGCCGCGTTCATCGTGGGCAAGTACTTTGGGCTTTTGGCGGTTGTCGCGGTGCATCTCGTGCTCCTCACGGGAATCTATTATGCGATTCTCTGGATTACAAGTTCTAGTCCGACGGTGAGCCTCTTGACGGCAATTTACCTCATCTTCTGCGAGATGGCGGTCGTGATTGCGGTCGCACTCCTGTTCAGCAGCTTCAGTAGCACGGTGCTTTCGGCGCTCTTTACGCTTGGCGTTTATTTTGCGGGCCATTTGAGCGACCAGCTTATGGAACAGGTCAAGTTTGCAAGCCGCATGGGCGAACTGCAAGGCGCCTCTTCTGCAATTCTTGAGAAGGCGGCGGTCGTGATTCACGCCGTGTTCCCTGGACTTTATCGCTTTAACGTGACGAACTATGTGGTACATGGGGTTGCGCTCCCGGACATGTATGTGTTCTGGAACAGCGTCTATGCACTCGGTTACATCGGCGTGTTCTTGGCCATCGCAAGTTGGTGGTTTAGCCGGAGGGATTTCCTATGAGAAATCAGTACATGGCAAAGGTCCTTGTGCACAACAAGGTTGTGTCCGAGGACCAGGTCAAGGCCCACTGGGGCGAAATCTCCGACTCGATGGATATCGGTCAGGTTCTTGTTCGTGCGGGAATCTTGAAACAGTCCATGTACGATAAGGTTCTTGCCTTTGTGAAGAACCTCGAAGCGAAAAACGCGAAGCCTGCTGAAAAGACTGTTGAAAAAACTGTTGAAAGGCCCGCGGTGTCTCCGTCTGCCGCAGCTCCCGCGCATCCCGCATCATCCCCGGTGCACCCTGCGGTTCCCGCACAGCCCGCTCCTGCCGCTCCCGCTGTTTCTACCGCGCCTGCTCCCAAGCCGGCGGAAGAACCCGCTATAAAGATTGAAGGCAACAGCAGCCTTTACGGCGAAGCCTCTTCTTCGACGGTCGTCATCGAAAAGGTCGAAGGTCTCGAAACGACGAGCATGGCGAGTGTGCAGGTTCCGGTCGAAAGCGAAACTCCCGACGAAGAAACGGCGACCGAAGAACTTCCGGCGCAGTTCGCCGTTGCTACCGGCGAAGGCAAAGCCGTCGAAGCTCCCGATGTTTTGCACCCGCTTACGCCGCTTGCAAAAATCATCGCCTATGCCCGCAAGTTTAACGTCACGGACGTTTACCTTTACGCCGACCGCCAGATTACCATGCGTCAGTCGGGTATGCTTTTTATCGCGTCCGAAAAGGTGCTCGAAAAGACGCACTTGATGGACCGCCTGAGCGAAGCTGCCGAAGGTTTCGCGGACGGCTACAAGATTGTGGTTGGCCGCAATTTCCGCAAGACTTTTGCGCTCCCCGGTGTTGGCCGTGCCCGCATTTCTGTGACTTGGAACGATGTCACGCCGAGCATTTCCATTCGCGTCATTCCGATGGAATCAGTCGCGCTCGAGAATCTTTACTTGCCCGAATTCAGCATGCAGTTTGCGACGCTCAATAGCGGGCTTGTGCTCATTGCGGGTCCGTCGTCGAGCGGCCGCTCCACGACGATGACCGCCTTTGCCGAGTGCATTGCCGCGAATCGCCAGATGTTCATCCAGACGGTCGAAAAGCCGATTGAACGCTTACTCCAGAATCCGAACGGCTCCATTGCCCAGCGCGAAGTGGGCTTGCATGTGCGCTCCGGTGCCGCTGGCATCGAGCTTGCCATCCGCACCGGAGCCGACGTGATTCTCTTTGACCATCTCGAAACGATGGAAGAGCTTTCCCTGCTCATGCAGGCTTCGAACGCGGGCGCTCTCGTGTTCGCTGTCGCGAGCGGCAACAACATCAACGCGCTTCTTTCGCGCCTCCTCATGTCCGTGCCGAGCGAGAACCGCAGCGCTTTTGCATGCTCGCTTGCCGATCAGCTCAAGGGCGTCATCGTGCAGCACCTGATTCCGGCTGTGCAAAATCAGGGCCTTGTGCTTGCAACCGAGGCGATGAAGGTGACATCGACAATTGCGGGCATGATCCGCAAGTGCGATGTATCGCAGATCCTCTCTGCAATCAGCAACCAGAAAGATCAAGGTATTACGCTCGATGATTCATTGCAAATGTGCGTAGAATCCGGTTACATCGAAGGCGTCGAAGCCTGGAAACGTGCAAACGACAGCCGCCGTTTTGCGTCTTACCGCAAGGTTTAGCGAGGTTCATCATGGCATCAGAAATTGAATCTCTTTTGGAATACGCCTTGAACATCGGGGCGAGCGAATTGATTGTGACCGAGGGCGCTCCTTCGGCGGTCCGCTTTGCAGGCCGCGTCTGTGCAGTTCCGGAATCTTCATCACTCCCGTTTGGTTCTCTGCTTGAATTTTTAGGCGCGCTTGATGGCGAATCGGGAACGTTTGTCGGAGGTCCTTGGGTGAACACCAGGTGGCGCGTGAAGTACTTCCGCGAAGCGCATGGCAATGCGGCAATATTTCGCCCGCTTATGGCCGAATGTCCGGAATTTACGGCGCTTGGCGCACCTACTGCCCTCGATAGCTTGCTTGGTCTCAGTTCCGGTCTCGTGATTTTTGCAGGGCCAGCGTGCTCCGGGAAAACGGTCTCTGCGGTGTCTTATGTCTCGGCTTTGTGCAGTTCTAGCATTTTGCGGTTCTGCGATCTGGACGAAGGTCGTGAGCTGCCTGTGAAAACGGGCGAAAGCTTAAAGCTCGTGAACACGGTCGGTTCGACCTCCGAAAAGCTGGAGCAGGGCCTTCGCAGCGGAACAGATCTTTTCTGGCTTGGCGATTTTGACGGCTCGTCGTTGATTTCCATTTTACGTGCCGCAGAATCGGGCGCCTTGGTGGTCATGAACGTGACGGCAGGTAACACCGTTGGCGTTATTGACGCTCTCCTTTCTGCTGCTACTCCTGAAAATCGAGACCTTGTCCGTACAATGCTTGCTGCAGCTCTCAAGGCTGTTGTCGTGCAGAGACTTTTGCCCTCGGCCGCTGAAAACGGTGGCGCCGTTTCGGCCTGGGAAATCCTTTTTAACACGCAAAACGTGGCTGCTCACATTCGCAGTGGTGAACAATTCAAGCTTCCATCCGTTATGGCCTCCTCCGCATCCGAAGGAATGCTTTTGATGGACGATTGCCTAGCTGAATTTGTTCGCTCTGGCTATGTGACTGCCGAAGAGGCAGGTAGGTATGTTTCCAATCCCGCTCGGCTGGCTTAAAAAATCACTTCTTGTGACGGTGGCGTTTGTTGCCTCCGTTTATGTGGCGCCTGTGCAGGCGGAGCATTCTGCTGATGAAACGCTTTTGAGCGCCATGCAGCTGGTGCCTGATTCACTCCAGGCCAAGAAGACTAAGACTGTGCTTTACCTGGGCGGTGGCGAGCGCTCCCCGTGGTTTCATCTGGGTGTCCTGTATGCATTGGAAGAATACAAGATCCCTGTCGATTCCATCGTGGCTACATCGTGGGGCGCCTGGATGGGGGCTTTGTGGTCGCTTGGCGTCTCGATAGACGATATCCAGCGCTTGATGCTCGATTCGTACATTGCTGATTATTTAGGGGTCAATGCGATCCATGCAAAGACGGAACATGACGCGTTTAAGCTCCCGGTTTCGCTGGATGGAGTTCCTTCGCTCCGTCAGAGATTTTCGTTCTATGCCGATACGGCTGGGCGTGTTTATCGGAGCATGCATGCGCTTGTCCCTGATACCGCTTCCATTGAACGCTCGCTTTCTCGCCTCCGTTTTGAAGAATCCCTTTACCGCCAGCATGGGACTTACCGTATTCCCTTTACGCTTCTCACGTGCGATAGCGTTGTGGGAAATCCTTCGTATGCAGATATTGTAAGTTCGCTACCGCTTTCTGGGCATGAAAAATCTGGAGAACTCTGTCCGTATTTGGCTCTCCCGCAGACAAAAAATCAGCAAGAGGCTTCGCTGATTGTCGTTGCCGATCCTGTCCGATTTGATGTTGATGGAAATGCGGAAACGCGTACCATCAAGAAAAATGTTTTGTCGATGCTTGTGGATCAGGGCATCTTTATAAGGTCTCATTCTATTCGCGATACGTCTCGCAAGTCCATGATCCAGGCGGGCTTTTCGGCGGTGGAACGTAGCCTGCGCGATATTATTCCTACTGTCGATGGTCGCAGGGAATATGGCGATAAGCAAAAATCCGAAGCGTGGTTTGAATTTAATCCGATGTTTGATAGCCTTTCTGCAGAACATCATTCATCGGTCCTGTCTTACTGGAATCCCAAGGATACCGGCTTTACAGCCCCGGTCAATTTTGCCTATTCTATCGCGTCTAAGGCTCCTTATGATACCATCTCGTTCAGCATGCAGCCTGATGGATGTCTTTTGATTGATGTAGGGGTCCATCCGACGCTGGATGTGGCCGCAGGCGGTTTTGGCTCCAATGTTAATGGGGCGAACGCCTATGGCGAGGTGACCCTAAATTACGTAAACCAGATGGAAATAAATTTGAAGCTTGCTGGCTTTTATGGGACTTCGTCTTATGGCTTTAGGCCGCGCCTTGAACTTTCGAACTTGATCAGCTATCGCTGGAAATTCCGCTTTGGCTATGACTTGATGAAGCTTCGTATTCTAAAGGCTTTTGAAAACGATAATGTTTACGAAGAAAACCGTTTTGAATACGAAAAGCGCAACGATCTCTTTTTGTCGGCAAGGTATGCCTTTGATAAAATGCAGTCTATCGAGCTGAAGTTCTTGTTTGGAAGCCGCGAGTTTGAACTGTCTCCGCTTGCGTTGCCTGAAATGGACTTTTTTGACGATGACGATGATTTTCAGAATTCGAGTTCCAACTACGAGACGAGTCCTGTAACGCAGAGCGTTCGCTATTCTTTGTTGAACGGTGAAGATGACGACTGGTTTGCGTCAAAGGGATTCGCTGCGAATGCGTATCTGGGCTTAAACTTGATTGGCTACGGCTTCCATCAGAGAGGGCCAATCTATGGAACGTACGCTTTGGATGGGCGCTTTTCCTATGCGCCGACGCCACATTCCTCGGTGACTGTTGGGGCCGCTGTTGGGCTGGATGCGTTCCGAGATGGGGGGCGTTTTAAGTTCCCTGAAAACTTTGGAAATACAGCGATGGAAGACCGCTATCGCTTGCATGTGACGCCAACGCCATGGTCTGAAGATTGGCTTGACCCGGAGCTTTCGACGCATGGGTATGCGATGATTCGCGTGAACGGCGGCGTTCATCGCCATGGATTTGGCGCCTGGCTTTCGTTTGCGTATATACACGATTTCGAGGACAAGTCAACCGCACGGTTGAATTCAAACAAGTTTGTGTTTGAGCCTGCTCTCCGCTATCAATATCGGTCGTTTACGATTTACGCTGGACTGAATCGCATTGTCGATACGGAGACCTTTGGCGATGTGAAGGATTTTAAGAATTACAGATACTTTATCCGTATCGGTGATTATAATCTGTTCTAATGTACTAATGTAGGCTGCGTCATCCTGAGCGCAGCGAAGACAACTCAAAAGGCGAGTGTCGCGACCATGCTTGCATGGGCATGACCGAGCCAAGGAGTTGGGGCTTGCCCCATCCAGTCAATTCTTGAGGTTAAACTTATTTCTTCTCGCCGCGGTTCTTGGCGGCGACATCCTTGTACTTGTTGTGGTCGGCGAGATTCGTGCTGAAGAAATGCGTGTGCGAACCGTCGTCTTTTGCAACAAAGTAAAGGGCTTCCGTCTTCGCCGGGAAAAGCGTTGCTTCTATCGCCTTGCGGCCTGGATTTGAAATAGGTCCAGGCATGAGTCCCGGGAACTTGCGGGTGTTGTACGGACTGTCGCTATTCAACTGGCTCTTGTAGATAGGGCCTGTCAAGTTCTTGAAGATGAACCGCACCGTCGGGTCTGCCCCGAGCGGCATACCGATGTCCAGTCTGTTGTGGAATACGCCAGCAATCAGCGGTCGCTCGTCTGGAATGCCAGTTTCTTCTTCGACTACGCTTGCAAGTGTCAACACCCGGTGCCAGTTTTTGAGTTTATCCCACATGGGGCTTTTACGTGCTTTCATCTCGTCGCGCACCTTGAAGTTTGCGGCGACCATCTGTCGCAGTATGGATTCTTCGTCGGAGTTGATGGCGAAGGGGTAGGTGTCTGGCAGCAGATAGCCTTCGAGCGAGTTCCCTTCGATGCCGAGCGATCGGGCGAACTTCGGGTCCTGGACTAGTTTGTTCCAACGGGCCGTGTCGAGGTCCGGGAAGCTCTTCTGGAGGTAGGCCGGGATTTCCCAGGAGGCTCGACCTTCGGGGATGGTCACCTTTCGGACTGCATTCTTTCCGCTTTCGAACAGTTCGGCAAGTTCATCGAGTGTCTGGTGGGCGGGGACCTCGTAAAAACCCGCTTTGAGGGCTGGCTTATTCAATTTGCACCATAAAGTGAATGCAAAATCGTCTTTCCAGATCCCTTTCGCTTGTAAAATTTGTAAAACTTTTGTAGGGGAACTGCCTTTTGGAATCTCCAAAATGACGGTATTTTCGTTGAGTGAAACGGCGCTCAACCGTTGATTTACGTGGAAATACGCAAAAACAGCAGTTAGAACGAGGATGATGGCGGTAATTGAAAAAATCTTCTTCATTGCGTAAAAATTTAAAAGAAAATGCAACGGATTGGCAAAATAAAAGGTATATTCGTATAGCATTGTTGAATATTTCCCTTGTTTTGAGGATTCGCTATGAAAATGATGAAAAAAATTATGTTTGTCGCCTTCGCTTTGCTGGTTGCTTCTTCTTTTGCAGCCAAGAAGGTTAAGTCCAAGCTGGGCGATGTGGAACTCACCAAAGAAAAAGATGGTGGCTCCGTTGTCTGCACGGCTGGCTTTAACGACGAACTGACGGTCTTGAAGGAAGCTGATACCGAAGTCCTCGTGAAGGGTAGCTGCGGTCAGGGCTGGGTTCCGAAGTCCAAGGTTGAATACGTTGCCCAGAAGGCTGGCGACAAGTCCATGAAGTTGGAAGACGTGGACATTGTGGGCTGGCTCGATAACCCGAGCGCCGTGTTCGTGTTGGAAAACGACGACATCGACTTTGACGGTGTGAACATCGACCGTGACTTCAAGGAATACTTGCAGCACACGATGGACCGTGAAACGATGGAAATGCGCAACGGCGAAAACTAGTTGTTGAACATTTCAGAATGTTTGACCCGTGGCTTAACGCTGCGGGCTTTTTTTATGTGGTAAACTGCGCCTTTTGCTTGGTGTCTTGTGTAACTTCGTACTCCCTACAATTTTTGCATGTATTTAAATATTTGCATAAATTCCCCGCGAGCCGCCTAAAAATACTATCTTTGCGCCCATGAGTTATTTGAAGGGTTTAAAAGACGGTTCCCCGATTGGGCTTGGCTACTTTGCCGTCTCGTTCTCTTTTGGTATTGCAGGCTCGAAGATCTTTTCGTGGCCGCTTGTGACGCTTATATCCATGACGAACTTGACCTCGGCAGGTCAGTTTGCAGGACTCCAGATCATGGCAGATGCCGCCGGCACGTTTATCGAGATGGCGCTTGCGACGTTCTTTATTAACCTCCGCTATTCGCTGATGGCAATTTCCCTGTCCCAGAAGGTTTCGCCCGATTTTGGTACGGTGAAGCGCCTTTTGCTTGCGACGGGCATCACGGACGAGATTTTTGCGGTGGCGATGTCGCAGAAGCGCGTGACGCCGATATACTTCCTTGGGCTTTCGACGCTCCCTTACATTGGCTGGTCGCTTGGGACGATGGTCGGCGCGATCTGCGGTGAAATTCTCCCGGCAATAGTGACAAACGCCCTTGGCGTTGCGCTTTATGGCATGTTTGTTGCGATTGTGGTGCCGCAGATGAAGGTGCATGGCCCGACGGTTTTCGCTGTCGTGATTGCTGTTGCGCTTAGCTGTGCGTTCAAGTTCTTCCCGCCGCTGAGCGGCGTGTCTGTCGGTTTTGCGATTATCATTTGTGCGCTTGTGGCGTCCTTTGTTGCGGCGTGGTTCTTCCCGATGGCAAACGTCAATGATGATGACGAGGAGGCCAAATGAATATCGACATGCAGACTTACCTGATTTACTTGCTCGTAATGGCTGGCGTGACGCTCTTCTTGCGTGCTGTGCCGTTCATTTTGCTGCGCAAGAAGCTCAAGAGCGTGTTCTGGAGTTCGTTCCTCGCTTACGTGCCATACACTGTGCTCAGTGCGATGACCGTGCCTGCCATCTTCTTTGCGACGGATAGTCGTTTGACGGGCGCCTGCGCGCTTTTTGCTGCCGTGGTCGCTTCGCTCCTCGGCGGTGGCCTCGTGACCGTTGCTGCGGTTTCGTGCCTTACCGTTCTTGGCGTTGACGGACTCATGCTTCTGTGAGTTTGAAGTTAAGAGTTACTAGAAATGTTTATATCGCAATCTCTAGTAACTACTAACTATTAACTAGTAACTAAGTTCAAGCCTTTTAACATTTATTTTTTATTGAAATGCGGTTTTCTGCATTCGCTAAATTGTATATTCTTGCGTGTAATTTACCGTTTTTCGTTATTTTGGAGCTGAAATGGATATTGGAACCCTTCATTTTCAAAATCCCGAAGCCTTTTGGCTGTTGTTGTTCGTTCCGCTGTTGATTGCGCTTTATGTTTACCGTCAGCAGCGTCGCAAGAGCACGATCAAGTTCCCGGCGCTCGCGCTTGCAAAGAAGGCTGTGCCGAGCCGTCGTGTAAAGTTTAGGCATATCGTCCCGGCTCTTCGTTTGGCGGCCCTTGTTTGCTTTGTTGTGGCGCTTGCCCGCCCGCAGAATGCGATGGAAGTCGAATACACTTCGACCGATGGCGTTGATATCATGCTTGCGCTTGACGTTTCGGGATCGATGGGTACGCTTGACATGCTTACCCGCACCGAACAGGCAAAGCTTGGTACGATGAATGCTGAAAAATTCTTGAAACGCGGCGAATACTGGAAGTTCAGCCGCCTGGGCTACGCGCAGGACGTGATTGCCGAATTCATTGGCAAGCGCCATAGCGACCGCATTGGTCTTTCGGCTTTTGGTGCCCGCTCGTTTACGCAGTGTCCGCTCACGATGGATTACGGTTCCCTGCTCGAAATCCTGAAGGCTAGTGACGACCTCGCTCGCGATACGCTTGTGAATAACAGGACCGCTATTGGCGATGGGCTTATGAACGCCCTTGCAAGGCTCAAGATGTCCGACGCCAAGTCTCGCGTGGTGATTCTTTTGACTGATGGTCGCGATAACGCGAGTGTCGTCCCGCCGGTGCGCGCCGCCGAAGTGGCAAAGTCCCTGGGTGTAAAGGTTTATACAGTCGGCGTCGGCAAAAAGTCTGGCAAGATTCTTTCGTTCCAGCAGAACCCGTGGACGGGAGAAATCTCCTGGGGCGAACGCGACATCACGCCTGAGGAAGGCATTGACGAAGGCGTTCTCAAGGCGATTGCGTCAAAGACGGGTGGGCGTTTCTACCGTGCCGAAAACAAGGCCGAACTTGAAAAGATTTATTCTGAAATCGATGAACTCGAAAAGACGGAAATCGAGACGATCGCTTATGCCCGCTATGCCGAAAAGTTCTACCCGTGGCTCCTGGTCGGTGCACTCCTCATTTTGCTGGAACTCATCCTCGCGAACACCAGATTCGTGAGAATCCCGTGATTATATAGACGAGAGAACGGACCTGAGGTCCTACAGACGAGAGTGGGTAGTGGCGAAGCTGTGTTGTATTTTTCTTTCGCCTTTCGTCTCTCGTCTAATTTACTCTTTCGGTGCCGGGGTTTCGGGCTTGTAGCAGTTCTTTTTGGCTTCCGCGAAGAACTGGGAAATGTTGCTTGTGGAAATGTTCGAAATTTCAGCGTAGTGGAGGCTGAAAGAAATTTTCCAGGCTGTCATGATGTCAGACTGCATGCTGTCGCGGTCGCAATCGCGTACAAGCTTTTGGCAGAACGATTCAATTTCAGAAACTTCATCGCGTTCCATGACGATCACAAACTGGTTTTCACCCGTTCTGGCCAGGAATGCGTTTTGCCCTCGGCACTGTCGCTTGAAAAATGAAGCCAGGTCCGCGATCACGCGGTCGGACATTTCGTAACCAAAGTTGCGTACGATAGCCTTAAAGTAGTCTACTTCCATAACCAGGAAGAACAGTCGCTTGCTTGGATCCTGATGTTGCGTGATGTACTGGAGATAGTCTATCAGTCGGATCTTGTTGTTTACGTTAGTCAGCGGGTCCGATGTGATTCTGTACTTCAACAGTGTGACATAGACGTGCAGGAGCGTAAGCGCGAAAATCGGGTCGGTGAGCGGGATGTCCGGGATGAAGCACTGAAGGATGCATGCGCTGCTCGGTACAAGGGCTATAAATGAGAGATAGAACGCTTCTTTTCGGTTGGTTGAATTTTTTTGCACGATGGCATGCTGGATGCCAAGAACCATGGTCGCGATAATGTAGATGAAGTTCAGCCCGATAAGGAACGGCATAAGCCTTTTGAACTGGAGCGACGTCGTATGGCAGTCGTTTGTAAATCCGTAAATGCTGATGCCGATGCAGATGAATATACCGATGATGCTAGGTGTCGAGAACAGCGGAAACAAGTGCTTGTAAGAATAGATGCTCTTGCGTATGCGGAGGAATATAAAGGAAAACCACAGCTGGGCAAGTAGGAGCGACGAACTCAAGCTTAATGCATACATGACGGCGTAAATAACGCAGATTTTCTGGTTGCTTGAATAAAGATCGCTTTGCACGTGGACCGAATACAGCATTTTCGTGACTGTACTCAGCACGATGTAAATGATGGTGTCGATGATGGTAAAGCCGAGAATGCGTTCTTCGAGGTGCCTGAGGATACTATCCTTGAACTGTAGTAGTGTAATAAGAAGTACTACTATACAGATGACGTTAATTTCTATTAAACCTATGTAGGACATTCTCGCAACCTAAACCTTAACTTGAAATATAACTATTTGAAAGCTTTTCGTATGATGAGCTTATGAAAAGAATTTTGAACTTAGTCAATGGTTGTTGGTCTATGGTCAATAGTTCTTAGAATCGCGTCGTAGGCACCTGACTAAAGGCTAATAACTAAAGACTAATGACTAACTACTAATAACCAACAGCTAACTTTTTCCTTTGCACTTTTGTATATTCTTGGTGCTTGCTGATGCAAGATGTTTTACTGGAGTAGATAATGAGATTTGCCGAACCGAATTTTTTGTGGGGCCTTTTTACTCTGCCTCTGTTTGCGCTTTTGTTTGTCTATGCGTATCATCGTCGCAAGAAGCTTGCGGCCCGCTTTGTTTCGCTTTCGATGCTTTCTAAACTTTCTACGAGTGTCTCGCCGTGGAGGCGCCTGACTAAGGTCTTGTTGCTGCTCCTTGCCATTGCATTTTTGTTTGTGGCGCTCGCCCGTCCGCAGTGGGGCCGTAAAATGGAACATGTGGAGCGCCGTGGCCAGGATCTCGTGCTTTTGCAGGATGTTTCCTTGTCGATGCTTGCTGAGGATGTGAAACCGAACCGCCTGGTGCGTAGCCGTCACGAGATTTCGGCATTCCTTGAATCGCTGACGGGAGACCGAGTGGGCCTTGTGGCGTTTAGCGGTGAAGCCCAGGTGATGGTGCCCCTTACTCTTGATTACGGGACCGTGCAGATGGTGCTCCGCGAACTCACTCCGGGGTGGCTCATGCCGGGTACAAACCTGGAAAGCGCCATCCGCAAGGGTATGACTTTGTTCAAAAATTCCGGCGGCGTAAGCCAGCATTCCGTGATGATTCTCATGAGCGATGGCGAAGAGCTTGAGGCTGCTGCGGTCAATGCGGCGAAGGAAGCGGCTGAACTCGGCATCAAGATTTATACGATTGGCATTGGGTCTCGCGAAGGAGTGCCTATACCGCTCAAGGATAAGAACGGCGGTAGCGTCTACAAGAAGGACATGCAAGGGAACATCGTGACAACCCGCCTTGAAGAAGGGACGCTACAGGAAATTGCAAATGTGACGGGCGCACTTTATTTTTACGCAAGCCCTGGCGAGTTCCAGTTGCAAAAGGTCCTGACCGAAATTTCGACACTTGAAAAGAAGGACCAGAGCAGTGACCGTATGGAAAATTACCAGGACCGCTACCAGATTTTCCTCGGGCTTGCCGCTCTCCTTTTCCTGATCGAGGCTGTTATCTCGGAACGCGGACGCCGCCGCAAGCAGCTCAATGGACGTTTTAGCTAGTTGCTGATCAATGGTTATTAGTCATTAGATATGTCTTGCCCGCATGAATTGCGGGCATTTTCAATTTTAAGAAGGAGATTCCCGCTCAAGGCGGGAATGACATAGAGTGGAAATGAAAAAAGGCCCGGCGCGCTCGCGTCGGGTCTTTTTCATAGGAGGGATTGAAGAAGCCTTCCTGGTGGGGCTGTGTCTCGACTGGAGAACTGTGCGGAAGCCGGAGGTTGGCTTACTACGCGTGTTGTGGCCACTAGGAAGGCTCAATTATTAATATATGTCTATTTGCAGAATGGGGTACGATAAACCTTAAATTGATTGGTCTATTTTGGAATGTTCCTAATTAGTTTGCTATTTTCTACTTGATGAAAACGAATTATTTGATCCCTGCTGCGGCCTTTGCGGCTTTGGTGGCTTTGACGTCATGTTCCATGATGCCTAAAAAAGCATCTCATGTTAAACATGTTCCGGATATGTATGCATCCGCTACGGAAAGTTCTAGTTCGGCTTTTGTTGCCGTGAGCGACTTGCCGGAACACTATAGCAAGATTGGATTCCCGGAATACAAGTATGTTGCTCCGTATCCGAAAGATTTTCGGGTAGAAATCGCCGATGGCATTACCGGTTACATTGTGAGCGACAACTCGCTTCCGCTTGTGGATTTTACGGTCTATTTTGAAGAAAGCAATTTGCCGCAGGTCTTGAAGGACGAGGCTGCTTTTGAAATGGTCGGTTCCATGATCCGTCGTGGTGCAGGCGGTGGCATTACGCCGCATGTACTTGAGGATTCCCTGGAATTTGTCAGTGCATCGATTTCGACGAGCGTTGGCACCTATCTTTCGGCTTTCGACATCAATTGCCTTTCGAAGGATTTCCCTTCGATGCTTGAACTTTCGAAGAAGGTGCTTACGGATCCTTCATTCGACAAGACTCAGCTTGAAATCGTCAAGGCGAATTTTGTGACTGCATACGAGCGCCGTTATGAAACGCCTGCGAAGGTGCTGTCTGCCCTTAAGTCCAAGGTGAACTATGCGCCGAACCCGAGACTCTGGGATGCCAATTCCGCCGAGTACAAGGCGGTGACTGCCGCTGACGTGAAACGCCTTGCCAAGGGCGTGTTCTCTTCCAAGCGTATTGTCTTTGCTCTCGCTGGCGATGTGGACCGGGATTCTGCGGTGACCGTGCTCAAGCAGTTCTTTGCGGACTGGAATGTTGAAAAGCCGAAGGCGGAACGTCCGAAGCCAGAACCGCTTGCTTTTGCCAGGAAGCCTGGCGTCTATGTGGTCGATAAGGATATCACGCAGGCAAACATTACGATGAACCAGCCGTTTGTGAAACGTCCGCATCCGGATTATTATCCGACAGCGGTGGCTAGCTTTATTCTCGGCGGTGGCAGCTTTAGTTCCAGGCTCATGAACCGTGTCCGTAGCGATGAAGGCCTTGCCTATAGTGTCTATAGCACCGTGGGTAACGACTACCGCGATACGGCGATGACGACGATTGCGCTTCAGACGAAGGTCGAAACGGTAGATTTTGCCATGAAGCTCATTTTTGAGGAAGTGGAGAAGCTTGCGAAGGAAGGCCCGACTCCCGAAGAACTCGTGCAGGCGAAAAAATCCCTGGTGGAGAGCTTGCCGAGCCTGTTTGATTCTCCTGCATCGACGGCATCTATCTTTGCGAAGGGCGAACTTCTTGGCAAAACGGATAATCATTATATAGATTATGTGACAGAAATCAATGCGGTGACGGCAGAACAGGTCAAGGCGATGATCGCTAAGTATTTTGATAAGGAGAAAATGACGATTTCGATTGTTGGCCCTGTAGCCATGTTCGATTCGCTGAAACCGTTTACAGTAGTTCCCCTGGACAGTCTTGAGTTCAGGTAACCTTTAAGAGGGAGGCCTTTATGCAGAGTAAGAGTTTGCTGGTTTCATTTATGGGCGTGTGCGTTGCTGTTGTGCTCGTACTGGGCTCTTCTCTGTCGTATGCGGCCAAAAGCGTTCCTGTATCGGAGGTCTCTCGTCGGCAGCTTCTGGTGAAAATGCACAACAAAGATGACGACATGCGCTCGTTCTGTGCAGGAATGAACAAGTGTCTTGGCATCAAGTACGAAGCTTGCACCGAAGCCGAACTGAAGCCTTGGCAAAAGATCGAGTACAATAATGAATTCTGCGCTCCGTACAAGGAGATTGTAAAGCGCGGCTTCTCGACGGATATCAAGGCACCCATGATGACGGAAGTCTTTATGCGTCTGGGGCGCCAGTATAGGGCTATCTACGAAAGCGAAGGAACGCTTCCGCTCGAAGTCAACGAAATTACGTTCTTGTTCGATAACATGCCGTTTACGGCAGACTTGATTAACGCATATCTGGAGTCTGAATATACGCTGGAGTACAATAGCATGAATCGTCGCTATTTCTCGGGCGGTAACGGTCATGGGCTTTCTGGCGATTTCTACTGGGCTTTGCAGGATAGCGCTGGCGCAAAGACGATGCTTCGCAACATGTTCTTTGGATATGGCTATGCTGAGATTTTGAAGTGGTCCTTGAAGGGTACGGCCATTGCCTATCTGGATATGGACCTGGTTGCGCCCCGGAAACTTAAGTACAAACTTACTGCGGTTGTGTTCCCGGGCAATTCTGTGCTGAATTCCATCATGCAGATGCGCGTCTTCAAGAGCGTTGTGAACTCGAAGATCGATGATGTCGTGAACGATATCAAGAAGGCTGCATCGATGTTCTACAACGGAAACAGAAAACCGCTTAAGACAAATGAAAAATTGAAAACGCCTGAAAATCAGCGCCATATAGCAGAGTTTGACAAGGTCGTGTCCGGCGGCTCCTGGAAACTGGGCGATGCTGAACGTCTCGAACGTTCCCGGATGGAACTCAGCACCCCGAAGCCTCAGCCGGCCAAGCCTGCGGAACCTAAGGAAGAACCCGCTGAAATCAAGGCAAATACTTTTATAAAAAAGGACTAGAAAATGAGTGAACCTAAGGATTTGGAAACTTTACTTGCTCGTGTTACGGAACGCCGCCGCGAACTCCTGACTTCTGTTGTGAATCGCCGTACGCGTCATTTCTGCATGGTGCTTGAAGATTTGTTTGACCCGCACAATATTTCTGCCGTGATTCGCACCGCCGAAGTATTTGGTCTCCAGGATGTTCACATCATTGAAGAAGACAATGCCTACAGCGTGAACAAGTCTATATTGAAGGGTTCCTACAAGTGGATGAGCCTTTATCTGTACAAGAAGCGCATGCTCTGCATGGAAAAGCTTCGCGAAAAGGGTTACAAGATTGCTGTTGCTAGCACGAATACGACGAACTCCGTGCTTGACCTGGATTTGAGCCAGCCGATGGCTTTCTACCTGGGCAGCGAGTTCCATGGAAACCACCCGGATACGCTTGCCCATGCGGACTATGAATTTAAGCTCCCGCAGTACGGCATTACGGAATCGATGAACGTCTCTGTTGCTGGTGGCGTGTTGATGACTTATCTTGACGTGTTCATGCAGAAAGAGGGCCGTGAAAAGTTTGCGCTCCCGCAGGCGGAAAGGGACGCCTTGTTGCTCGACTGGCTGGACCGCCATGTGAACGGCATCGAGACGAACAGCCCCATCGTGAGGGTTGAAGGGTAGCGGCTTTACCGCTCGTTAGTTACTAAGTGCCTTCGGCACAGTTACTAGTTAATAGTTAGTAGTTACTAGAATTCTTGATATGAAATTCTCTAGTAACTAGTAACTTGGAACTCACAACTGTTGCGAAGCAACCTCAGTAACTAGTAACTCGGAACTAGTAACTTGATTCTTCCCTTATTTTTTTATACGCCTCCAATGCCAATCGCAAAATATGCTAGATTGTTTTTAGGATGAAAAAGAATACCGCTTTATATTTCTCTGTCGGACTTGTCGTTCTTTTGGCCATTTTCATTTTGATATTTGGCATGATTTTCTTGAACGAGAAGGATCTGCGTGAAACTTTTGATGTGTACCATTTGCGCTTTACGCAGGTGAGTACGCTTGTCTTGGATGACCCTGTCAAGATCAATGGTGTTAAACTTGGTCGCGTTGAATCCATCGAACTTGCGGGGCACCGCGTTGTTGTGACGGTTCGCCTTAAATCGAACGTGAAAATCCCGAAGGATTCAGAAATTCGTGTTCAGAATATCGGCATCATGGGCGAACGCCAGATTGGCATGATTCTCGGCGATTCTGAAGAATACTATGTGCCGGGCGATACAATCACGGGCCAGTTCGATGCGGGCATTGCCGAAGCGCTTGGCCTTGCCGGTGAAGTTTGTGATTCGACGAAGGTGCTTCTGGAAGCGGTAAAGACTGCCTTGAACGGGACGATTGCCAACCCGGATTTTCAGGACCGCTTCAAGACGCTCCTCGTGAAGGCCGAAAATCTTGAAGATCGCCTGATGTCGCTTGTGGTAACGACTGATCCGCAGCTCAAGAAGAGCCTTGCGAACTTGAACAAGGTGACCGTCAAGGTGAACGAACTTGTTGATGGCGTCAAGGAACCGATCAACGGCCTCTTTGCCGGGACGGACAAGGTTATGGGAAATGCCAACCAGCTTATCTCTGAACTGGAAGGTGTCACCAGGCACTTGGATGGTCTGATCGCGAAAGTGCAGGCTAAGATGGATTCGAAGGACAATACCGTTGGTATCTTGCTGAATGATAGACAGCTGCACGACGATCTTGTCAAGACGGTACATTCTGCGGACAGTCTGTTCAAGATCATCCTCCAGGATGGCCTTGATATAAATGTGGATTTTTTCTGAGGAATTGATGATTACAAAGTTATTTACTGTTTCCAACAAACTGGGCATCCATGCTCGTCCGGCCGGTATGATTGTTGATATCACGGGTCAGGCCAAAAGCGACGTGTCCATTGTATTTGATGGGTCCAAGGCCAATGCGAAGAGCATCCTTAATGTGATGATGCTTGCTATCCCGGCTGGTTCCGAAGTGAAATTCGAAATCGATGGCGAGGATGAAGAGTTAGTCGTTCAGCAGTTGGAAAAGCTTTTTGATGACCACTTCAACGAAGAACCCTGCTGATTTTGTGGCAAAAGCTCCCGATGAGTCTTCCCGGAAATCTCCGAGGACCGAACTTGTCGGTGTGCCGTCTTCCCCAGGCTTTGCTATGGGGACGGTGTTCCCTGTTGCAAACCGTGAATTTTCTGTAGTAGATGAAACGCTTCCGGAGAGCCGTCTTGCTGCGGAAGAACAAATGTTTTTGAAGGCGATCAGTAAGACCTCCAAAGAAATTGCTCAGATTAAGGAAATTTCAGAGACTAGAGCAGGCATCAAGGACAGCCTGATCTTTGCGACCCACTTGATGATTTTGCAGGATCCGGGACTTGTTAACGGCGTCCTCGACAAGATCAGAAAAAAGCACAAGAATGCGAAGTGGGCGGTGCATGTCGTGTTTAACGCATACATCGAAAAGTTTGAAAAAATTGACTCGCCCGCTATGCGCGATAAGGCGGCAGACCTTAGGGACCTGTATAACCGCCTGATGTCTGCAATGGACGACTCCGGACCTGTATTGGAGGACGTGTCTGACGAAGAAGGCATTGTCCTTGTGGCTCATGAGTTTGTTCCAAGCTTCCTGATGACTCTCAAGCCTGGACAAGTTAACGCCATCGTGATGGATACGGGTGGCCGCACGAGCCATGTTGCGATCTTGTCTAGAGCGCTTCAGATTCCTGCTGTGTCCGGCCTTAGGAACGTTGCAGCCCTTGTGAAAAGCGGCGATACGATTATCGTCGATGGTGCTGATGGTAAAGTTATCATCAACCCGAACGAAGAGGATATCCGCAAGTTCCATGAACGCCAGGAAATGTTCGAACGCCAGCGCCGTGAACTTTTTACGATGCGCCAGCTGGAACCGATGACTCGCGATGGCAAGTACATTGTGTTGCATGCGAATATCGAAATTCCGACGGAAGCAGATAAGGTAACGGACTTTGGCGCTACGGGTATTGGCCTTTACCGTTCGGAATTCCTGTTCTTTAAAAAGGATACTCCGACTGAAAAGGAACAGGAAAGCGCTTACAGGCATATTCTTGAAAAAATGGATCCGTATCCGGTCGTGATTCGTACGCTTGATGCGGGTGGCGACAAGCTTGTTTCGGGAGTTTCTGCGGTGAACGAATCAAACCCGTTTATGGGTTGGCGTTCGATTCGCGTGTGCCTTGACCGTGAAGACATCTTCATTACGCAGCTGCGCGCTCTTTTGCTTGCCAATACTAAAGGCAACTTGCGTATCCTTTTGCCGATGATTTCGAGCATGACGGAACTTAGACGCGCAAAGGCGTGCATTGCCAAGGCTCGTAAACAGCTTGAGGATGAAGGCCATAAACTCCCTGTCGTGAAAATTGGTTCGATGATCGAAGTCCCTGCGGCTGTGATGATTGTGGACAAGCTTGCTAAGGAAGTGGACTTCTTTAGCTTGGGTACAAATGACTTGATCCAGTTCACGCTTGCTGTTGACCGTACGAACGAACTTATTACGAATATGTTCCAGCCGCATCATCCGTCTGTGCTGAGCATGATTTACCAGACTGTGGTGGCTGCGCATCGCGAAGGAATTCCGGTTGCAGTCTGCGGTGAAATGTGTACAGACCCGATGAGTGTACTTTTGCTTGTCGGGCTTGGTGTCGATGAACTTTCGATGACTCCGTGGAGCGTCATGACCACGAAGAAGATTATTCGTTCCATCAACTTTGAAGATGTTCGTGAAACGGCGTTGACGGTCCTGCAAATGGATGATGCCGAGAGCGTAAATGAGTTTTTGCATAAAAAGTATGCACAAACGATCATGGAACTCGGTATATCTGGTTTTGTGGGACAGGTTGAAAAATAAAACATTTTGGTTTGCTGATGAAATTATTTTATTCGTTGTTATTTGTTTGCACTGCTGCTTTGTATGCGCAGGTGGATGGCTCCGTATATTCTACGTACAAGTCGCCTTTTGCGGAACAGGAAATGATTGCTCCGGACCAGTTCCAGGATGCGGTTATCCGTGCGGCCCGTGCAAAAAAAACAATGAACGATATTTCAATTTCGCAGAACCACCGCGATTTTGCCCGTGCGGCCTATTTCTATTACAGTGGACAGTGGGATAGCGCTTATGTGGCCTATAATTCCTTGCGCCACCGTGAGCCTGAATTGATGGGGACTGTAGTGCTGCGCATGGCGAAGGCGAACTTTAAACAGGAAAAGTTTGCCAAAATGCGCGAGACGCTGCGCCTTGAAAAGAGTCTGGAAAACGATAGGGCCTGGCGCGATGCCGCTGACCGCTTGAGAATTGAAGCGACAATGGCTGATTATTCGCTGAACGATGTGGCCCGTGCGGATTCGTTGATGGTCTACCTCAATGGAAATCCGGATGGCGATGATGTGGATCCGCTCAAGTACCGCTATGCCCGTTATTTGGAAGATTCATACCAGCTGAAGCAGGCGAAGCGCATGTACATGAAGCTTTTGACGAGCCGTACATCGTACAAGGATTCTGCTTATGCTTCTGTGCGCCGCTTGAGAGAAGTGCTTGGCGCCCCGGAATCGCTTGCGGAAAAGGTCGCGTATGCGAAGATGGCCTGCACGAAGGACGAAATGAAAAGCTGTCTGGAGTTGCTTGATTCCATCCAGATTCTGGATGCCCAGCAGGTCCAGAAAAATCCAGCCTCGGCCGTGGTGCTTGACGATCCGGCCTATGCCCGCTTGAAAAAGAGCACTCTGGATTTGAACACCCGCATTACGCTGTGGGAAAAACGTGCGGCTGCACTCCGCTCGCTGAACCGTAATGCAGATGCTATTGAACAGTACCGCTTCCTGATCGAAAATGTGGACCCGCGCCCGTCCTGGATCCAGGCGATTCTCAAGCTTTACCGCAAGGAAGCTGCGGGGCTTTTTGACGAAGAAATCCACAGCTATGATTCGCTTTTGCAGGATGTGAGCCAGTTCAGCAACGAGAATGCGAACAACCTCTGGTTGCGTGGCTTTGAATTTGAACAGAAGCTGATGTATGACAAGGCGATAGAATGCTACAAGAAGCTCATCCACAAGCGTTTCAAGAGCAATCTGAGGCGCCAGTGGGCGAGATTCCGCATTGGCTACTGCTACTTTAAGCGTGGCATGTGGGTGGAAGCTTCGGCCTATTTCCGCGATGCGATGAAGGATCCGTTCCTTTGGAGCGGCAGTGCATCCAGGATGTTCCTTGGCGATACGTACATGAAGATGGGCGAGGATTCGCTTGCCCGTGCAGCCTACCTCGACTGCATCAAGGATTTCCCGCTTTCGTACTATGCCCACCGCAGCCGCACGAAGCTCTTGGATAATCGCCTGCTGCCGTCGGAAAAGATTCCTTACGCTCATGGAGTGCCGATGTCCCATGCGGCGACAATCGACTGGATCCGCTCCGTAAACAAGCTCGGAAAGCCGGACGCCTCGTACAGCAAGGAACGCTACGAACGTATCAAGAAGCTTTTCCTCTACGGATTTGAAGAGGAAGCCTTCAGACTCTATGAAGAGATCAAGAAGAAAAACTTCAAGCGCATGGATTTCCTGTATGAATACGGGAAGCTGTTCTACGAAATGGGCGAAACGGCTGCCGGTTACAGGCTTGCGCGCCAGTTCCAGGCGAAGATGGATAGGCGCTTGTTTATGTCTCCTCCGCTTGACGTGCTTCATTACCTCTTCCCGGTACCGTATGCTGACCCTGTGGTTTACTATTCGGGCACGAGCATTGACCCGTTCTTTGTCTATAGCGTGATGCGCCAGGAATCCATTTTCGATTTCCAGATTACATCGCCTGCGGGCGCCTGCGGCCTTTTGCAGATTATGCCTGCGACGGGCAAGATGCTTGCCGACAAGGAGGAAATCTCGGACTTTAATCCGAAGCGCCTGTACAATGCCTACATGAACATCCGCCTGGGTATCCGCTACCTTGTGGACCTCAAGGACGAATACAAAAACGACTACATGTACGTGCTTTGCAACTACAATGCGGGCCCGAAGCCGACAAGGCGCTGGCAGTCCGAAAGCGAAGGCCTCCCGTGGGATTTGCGTGTCGAAGACATCAGCTACTGGGAAACCCGCGACTACGTCAAGCGCGTCATGGGAAATTACTGGATCTATCAGGAAATATATCGAGATAAGTAGTTACTAGTTATGAGTTACTAGTTACTAGATTTTTTGATTATGGCTGTTTCGAATTATCAAAATTTAATTGTTTGGCGTAAAGCGATGGATTTGGCTAAGGAAGTTTATGCTATAGTAAAGTTACTTCCCAAAGAAGAGCTTTTTGCTTTGTCAGATCAAATCAGAAGAGCTGTTGTATCAATACCATCTAATATTGCAGAAGGCTGTGGACGTGAATCTAAAAGTCAAATGATGAATTTTCTGAGAATCGCTAAGGGGTCTGCAGCAGAATTAGAGACTCAGTTATTATTATGCAAAGAAATCGGATATATTGATGAAATAAAATTAAAAATGCCATTAATTCTTTTAGATGAAATTAGCCGAATGATTCGTTCTCTTATGCAAAAGGGATGAATTTTCTAGTAACTATAAACTAGTAACTAGTAACTTACTATGCTCTTTCTTCTTCTTACCATTGGTCCTGCGTTTTTATTTGCTTGTGGAAACATCCTGGAGAAATCTGGGGTGTCCACTGTTGGCAAGCGCACGGGCGGCACATCGAATCCTTGGGAATTTTTCAAGGGCATTGTTACGAATAAATTTTGGTGGCTTGGAATTGCTTGTTCCGGGCTTGCAACGCTTGGCTATTACATCGCTATGGCGCAGTACGATCTTTCGCAAGTGCAGCCGATGATGGTCCTGAATCCGGTACTGACGGCGCTTATGGGGTTCTGTATCTTGAAGGAAGTTTTGACCAAGCGCATTGTGGTCGCGATTTGCTTTGTCGTGGCAGGCCTCCTTTACTCTGTTGAAAATCTCGGTGAATCGACTGCGGTGCAGAATGTCGGAACGCTCTGGCTGTATGCGGGCGGGCTTAGCTTTGCAACGCTGATTGCGCACCTCTGGGTGAAAGACCGCGAAATGGTGGACTCGCTCATCATGGGAGTTGGCTTTGGACTCTCGGCGGCTTTTTACAAGAGCCTCGCGATGGATTTTGACCTCGACAATATCGAATTTTCGTCGGTGGCGAACCTGCTTGTGGATTTCAGGACGCTTGGCTATATTGCTACTTACGGTATCGCTTTTTTGTATTCGCAGGTATCGTTCTCGCGCGGGCGTGCGCTGTTCATTATCCCGTTTAGCGCTGCTGTCGGTGCTGCGGTTCCGACGCTTGCAGGTGCGCTCGTTTTCTACGAAGCGTTCCCGATGGGCAAGGTGGTTTCTGTATCGCTCGTGCTGATTGGCGCCTGCCTCTTTATTATTCGCAGACCGCGTAGGAAAAAATCCTGAGTTGATTTTTAATCTGTCAAATGATCCTTTTTGACTAAGTTCTACTTACAATCAACTGACATAACGTGTCATTTCTTACTTAAATCTTTTATGACGCGGTGCGACATTCGCGCATTCATTTAAGAATATATATTCACGCCTATGGTGTGGATGGATTATCGTTTTGTCGCTTTTTGCATAGCGCTTATTGTGGCGTCGTGCTCGGATTCGAATCCTGTTGTCGCGGGTTCAAAAGATATTCCGAACGAACCGCAACCGATTTCAAAACTCCCGTATGTAGGGAATTCTTCGGTGGTTTTCTCCGAGATCAATTCTGTAAATCTGGTGTATAAAGACCATGAAGGTTCCGACGCTGGCTGGGTTGAGCTTTTTAACCAGTCCTCTGATACGGTTGATTTGGCGGGAACATATCTGACGGATAATCTCGATGAACCTGTTAAATGGAAATTTGGGAATGTAAAAATTGCACCGAATGATTTTATGCTTGTGTTCATGTCTGGAAAGGATTTGCGAGACTTTCAGCCTCCGCATGATTCAGTGAATATGGTTGGCCCCGGTTGCTGGGTTTGGACAGATGCGCAAAATGAAGACGTTCCCGGAGAAAGTTATGCGGATCCGCTTGACGGCAAGAAAAAGTTTTGCTTTAAGGAAAATGGCAAGTCCATGTTCGGCACGAAAATGCGGCTTGGGGAAAATGACGATCTAGGATGGTCATCGATATCTGCGTTTGTCGGGACAGGGTCTTCGGATAAGTCGGATGATGTGGATATTTCTGCCGCAAACGAAATTCTTTTGCATGCTTTTGTTACGAAAGATCGCAAGGTGTCGATGCGCCTTGCGCAGCCTGATGTGGATGACTGGAAAGGTTATGAATTTGTCTTGACTGGAACGGGCGATTCTTCGACGGTATATCGCTTGATCTTGCCTCAGAATCTGACATTTCCTGATTTGGCGCATATTTACGGCACTCGCTTCAGCCCGGAAAAACGTGAAAAGAAGGAGGTCGTGATGAAGACCTTCTCGTTCATTGCCAGGAATCGTGGGCATGAGCCGCATGCGAATTTTAAGCTTGGTAAAAAAGGTGGCAGCCTTTATCTCGTCAATGAAAATCAAGAAATTCTGGATTCTGTCGCATACCCGAAATTGCCTCCTGAAAAATCATGGTCGCTAGGATCCTTGGACGACGCGGGGGCTTTGGGCTTCGGCTATGGTGAGCCGTCTCCCTATGGGGCTTCTGCTGGTGCTGTTGTCCCGGCTCGTTCGCCTTCGATAGATTCCTTGGTGGAATTCCCTCCTTCAGGTTTTTATACAGACGCGTTTACGGTGAATTTCACGCAGGATGTTCCGGTCCGCTGTGCTGTTGGGGGCCTTGCTCCTACAGAAGAGAGTCCTTTGACATCATCGATAAAGGTCGATTCTACGATGACAATCCGTTGCGCTTCTTTTTCTGCGGGGGCTTTTCGCGGTGAAGAACTTGTCCGTACCTATGTCTTTGAAAATGCGCCGTCGATCCCTGCCGTATTTTTGACTACAGATCCTAATTCCCTTTTTGATCCAGATTCTGGAATTTATGAGAGGGGAAATTTTGCGGACGGTGTTATCCCCTATTATGGGGCAAATTACTGGCTTGATAAGGAAATCCCCGTGACGGTGGAGTTGATGGAGCCGGGAACGAGTTCGCCGGCGTTTGCAAAATCGGCCGGGCTCAAGATATTTGGAAATTACAGCCGTACCCAAAATAAAAAGTCTGTTGCGGTAACTTTCCGTGAAAAATATGGCGATAAGCGCCTTAATTACAGGTTGTTCCCGGATTATCCGGATCTGGACAAGTTTAAGGGCTTTATCTTGCGCAACAATGGCAATAATTTTGGAAAGGACTACATCCGGGATAGGCTTGCAAGTTCTATAAGTGAAGGGCTTGGCGTTGACTATCAGCGTGGAAGGCCTGCGGTTGTGTATTACAATGGCGAGTGCTATGGCATACACGATATCCGTGAGCGTTCTAACGAGTATTATTTCGAAACGCATTATGGGATGGATGAAGATGAAATTGATTTGCTAGATGCGGAAAATTCTGTTTTGGCCGGTTCGTCAATTGATTACACGGCCCTTATGGATTGGCTTGAATCGAACACTCTCGATGTCGATGAAAATTATGCTTATGTCGCATCGCAAATTGATATTGATAATTTCCTTAACTATGTGCATACGGAGCTGTTTGCCGATAATCGTGACTGGCCTGCGAATAACCTCAAGAAGTGGCGCGGTAAAAGGACGTCCGTGAAATGGAAATGGGTCCTTTACGATATGGATTTCGGTTTTGATAGCGGAAGTAATTCGTGTTCGAATAACATTTTTGAATATGCGACTGCGGAAGATGGCGATTCCTGGCCGAACGGCCCTGAACATACGTTGCTTTTGCGCCGGTTGCTTGAAAATGAAAGTTTCAAGGCTGCGTTTGTCAATCGGATGGCGGTGCTTTTGCAAATGAATTTTGAAAGCTCGCGGGTGCTTGCCCGTATCGAGGGAATGATGGCCGAGATCCAGTCGGAGATTCCCCGTGACCAGAAACGCTGGAAGCTGAGCGCCTCGAAGATGACAAAACAGCTGAACGTCATCAAGGACTTTGCTAAGGAGCGCCCTGGCATTGTATTTGACGAAATGCAGGAATTCTTTTCGCTTGGGAAAAAGGCTTCTGTGACTTTGTCTGTAGACGGTCCAGGCAGGATCCTTGTGCATAATCTCCCCGTCAATGAAGAGAAAATGGCTGTGAATTTCTTCGAAGATTATCCGGTGACGCTCTATGCGGAACCCCTTTCTGGAAGTACTTTTGTAGGGTGGAGCGACGGCGAAACTGCGCCATTGCGTATAATACGGCCGCAATACGTAAACGAAGTCGAGGCGCTGTTTAAATAGGCCTGAAAAGATTTTTGAAGACTTATAAAAAACGCATATTTTGAGTACTTGGAATAATTGTATACACTGTAATTGCTATCTTTTATAATCATGAGTCTGGAAACTAAAATTGTGTGCATTGGTGCAGGCTATGTCGGCGGGCCTACAATGACCGTTATTGCCGACAAGTGCCCTGATGTCAAGGTTACTGTTGTCGATATTAACCAGTCGCGTATTGATGCCTGGAATAGCGAAAACCTTCCGATTTTTGAACCTGGTTTGGATGATGTTGTTAAGCGCGCACGTGGCCGTAATCTGTTTTTTAGTACGGATATCCCGGCGGCGATCAAGGAAGCGGACATTATTTTTGTATCGGTGAATACCCCGACGAAAACTTTTGGGCATGGCGCAGGAAAGGCTTCCGACTTGCAGTACTGGGAAAAAACGGCTCGCAACATTCTGGAAATTGCAGACGAAGGGAAGATCATCGTCGAAAAGTCTACGCTCCCGGTCCGCACTGCGGCTGCAATGGAACGTATCCTGAATTCTAATGACAAGGGACTCCATTTCGAAGTGCTTTCTAATCCCGAGTTCCTTGCTGAAGGTACGGCGATTAACGACTTGTTTGAGCCGGACCGTGTGCTCATTGGTAGCCACCAGACGGAATCGGGACTTGCTGCATGTAAGAAGCTTGTGGACATCTATGCCCATTGGGTGCCGCGTGACCGCATCCTCACGACGAACCTCTGGAGTTCCGAACTCACGAAACTTACGGCGAATGCCTTCCTTGCACAGAGAATCAGTTCCATCAACTCCATTAGCGCGCTTTGTGAACGCACGGGCGCCGATATCGATGAAGTGGCTTATGTTATGGGAAAGGACCGCCGCATCGGTTCCAAGTTCCTCAAGGCTTCCATCGGTTTTGGCGGTAGCTGTTTCAAGAAGGATATCTTGAACCTCGTCTACCTTTGCGGCTACTATGGACTGCCGGAGGTGGCTGCCTACTGGGAAAGCGTCGTGAAGATCAATGAATGGCAGACGCACCGTGTGGTGGACCGCATGCTTGAAACCATGTTCAATACGATTGCGGGCAAGAAAATTGCCGTGTTCGGTTTTGCATTCAAGGCAAATACGGGCGATACCCGCGAAAGTCCGGCGAACCTCGTGGTGCGCGACTTGCTTGCTGAACATGCCGAGCCTGTCGTGACCGATCCGAAGGCGATTCCTGATGCCAAGCGTGACCTGAAGGACGTTCTTGAAAAGGTGAAGTTCGAAGAAGATCCTTATAAGGCTGTTGAAGGCGCTCATGCTGTTGTTGTCTGTACGGAGTGGAAATGCTTTGCGGAACTCGACTGGAATCGCATTTACAGCGTGATGACGAAGCCTGCATTTGTATTTGATGGCCGTAATATTTTGGATGCCGATGCTCTTCGCAGGATTGGGTTTGAAGTGACCTGCATCGGTAAGGGTAAAGCGGAGTAAGGGTATTTTGTAATGTCGAAAGTCCGTTTTTTGAATGTGATGATTGATAGCCTTTTTATGGATGAGGCTATCGCTGTCGCTGATGAATTGGTAAAGAAAAGGAATAACTCTTTTATTGTAACGCCAAACGTCGATCATCTTGTTCTTCTGGAATCGAGTCAGGAGCTGCGCGATGCCTATAGCAAGGCGGACCTGGTCCTTGCAGATGGTATGCCTATAGTGTGGCTCTCCAAGTATTATGGTGGCGTGATTAAGGAAAAAATATCGGGATCTGATTTTTTGCCTAAGCTGTGCGAACTTTCTGCTCAAAGAGGGTATAAAGTATTCTTTTTGGGGGCTGCTCCTGGCGTTGCGGAGAAAGCTGCCGAGAACATGCGACAGCAGTATGAAGGCTTGCAGGTCGTGGGCTGCCTGTCGCCAGATTTTGATTTTGAAACGGATCCTCAGAAAATCGAAAAGGTTTTGGAACAGATCAAGGCTGCAAAACCGGATATTCTGGTTGTTGCTTTTGGCTGCCCGAAGCAGGAAGTGTTTATCAGCAAGTATAAGGACGTGCTGAATGTTCCTGTATGCATTGGTGTCGGCGCGAGCCTTGATTTTGCGGCAGGCCTGAAGAAGCGTGCCCCCAAGTGGATGTCTGATTATGGTCTCGAATGGTTCTTCCGTATGTGGCAAGAACCGGGGCGCATGTTCAAGAGATATGTGCTGAGGGATTGGCGCTTTTTGAAGTTGCTGTGGAAGTATCGAAAGCAAAAGTAATTTCTCGGGAATTGAACTTTTGGAAAAATTTTTAGTCAACATTGTCAAATACTATTACTGGTATTTAGTTGCGATAGCCGCAAGTTTAATGTTTGGCTTTAGAGATGTTTCTTTTGTTTTAATTCTTGTTGTCGTTGGCACCGTCCTGGTCAGCTATTCCTCGATTCGGTGGAAATGGTTCGACGGCGTCGTCTTTGTCTATCTGCTTTACAGTCTTGTCAGCTATTTCTTTGTTGAATATGCCTACTCGTTCAGGTTGTACTATCTGGGAATAAGGGCTCAGATTATTCCATTGCTTTTTTATTTTATTGCAAGAAGCAAGCATTTTAAGACGGATGCATTTTTCGAAAATTTCCGGCAGCCGCTGTTTTTCGCGATGCTGTGCGGTGTCTACTTTTATTTTTTCCAGCCTTATTTTTATGTGAGCTATAAGGCTGATGTTATTTGGAATAATTTTGATTCGAATGTAAACGACCTCTCTGGAAAGCTGCTGTATGAGTTTACCAGAATGTCCTCGTTCTGGCCGCATTCTTACTTTATTGGCTATTCGTCATTGTTCTTGTTTATGTATGCCGCCAAGAAAATTGTTGTAGACAATTGCTATCGGAAATTTGATTTGGCATGCTTTGCGCTGAGCTTTTTCTGCCTGTTTTTTGCGCAGCAGCGTGTGTCGATTGCATTTGGAGTGCTGTTCCTTGTGGCGTTGACGTTCTATGCGACAATGAAAAAGTTGCCGGCCCGTAATTTGCTCTATATGCTCTGGGGTGGAACTATTGTTTTTGGAATTGGAATTTTCTTTATTGTGATGAACTATCTCGATGTCGATTTTATTGAATACATATTGAACCGCTCGGTGAACTACGAAGGTAGCCTTGTGGGGGACCGTTTTGCGCTATTCGACACGTTCTTTAAGGATATTTCGTTCTTTGGCAGTGGGCTTGGGCGCTATGGGCATGGCGCTGTGGAAGAAGGCTATATGGGAATCCCTGATAGCGATTATATTCGCGTTGCCGCAGAACTCGGTATTTTCGGTCTTGTTCTTCTTCTGGGCATTTGTCTTTATACGCTTTCTTGCGGACTGAAGATTTTTAAATATGCCTTTTTTGAATTTTGCACACTTTGCTTTTGCTTGGTGGCCATGATTGGCGCCGCCGTTTGGGAATTGGGAACTTTGCAGCCGTTCCTTTACTGGTTCTGTATCGGGCATATTCAAAGCAAGTTTGACCGTAGGGAAGAACTGCAAGCTGAATACGAAACGTATTTTGAAAAATTACGAAGACAGGATGACGAGGATGCCGTGGAGGAAGACGAATGAGTTCCTCTGTTTGTGTTTCTGTCGTTATCGTTAGCTTTAATACTTGTGACTTGTTGCGGGACTGCCTGCGCTCCGTTTACGAAAAAACAAGAGACGTGTCTTTTGAAGTGATTGTTTCGGATAACGGATCTGCTGATGGTTCTGTTGAAATGGTCCGTAGAGAGTTTCCGCAAGTTGTGCTTGTCGAGAATAAGGCCAATTTGGGCTTTGGCACGGCGAACAACCGTGGGCTGGATGTTGCCCGGGGTGAATTTGTCTTTTACTTGAATAGCGATACGCTTTTGCTCAATAACGCCATCAAGGAATTTTACGATTACTGGAAAGCTCATGATGGCGAAAGCCTGGGCGCACTGGGTTGCAACTTGCTAGATGCCGACGGGAAGCTGACTTTGTCGTATGGCGGGTTTCCGCAGAAGTTTCAGTTGCTCAAGGCTGGGTTGCATCACTTGCTTGCGTTTTACGTAAAGAATGTGATGAAATTTTTGCGTATGGATATTTCAAGACTTCGTCCCGTGCCTGTTTACGGAAAGATTGTCGGCGATGTCGATTTCGTAAATGGCGCCGCCCTGTTTGTAAAGAATTCTCCTCATGCGCGATTTGATGAAGATTTCTTTTTGTATTACGAAGAAACGAATATGCAATGGCACATGAAAAATATCGGCCTGAAACGTAGAATCATTGAAGGTCCTTCTGTGGTGCATCTTGTCCGCGGCGGTCGCGGAAAGCTGGATGATGTTGATCGTTATGGTTCTTTTTCGATAATACAGTCGGAAATTTCAAAAGTCCGCTATACGAAAAAGAACTTGTCTTCAGTTGTGGCGGTGCTTTTGAAAATGCTGATTGTTGTGCAGTGGATTTCCCCATACATATTCAGGAATACTCGAAAATTTTTTAGATCTCTGTGGAGCGTGTAGATGATTCCTAAGAAGATACATTACCTTTGGATGTCCGAAAAGAAAGACGAAACGGTGTTGCGCTGTTTGCAGTCTTGGCGTGAACATTTGGAAGGTTATGAAATTGTAGAATGGAACGCGAGTAACTTTCCCTACCAGGATTTCTTGTATGCCCGTGAAGCCTATTCCCGAAAGAAATGGGCGTTTGTGACGGACTATTTCCGCTTGTGGGTGCTTGACAAGTTTGGAGGAATATACCTGGATGCCGATGTTACGGTCAACGGTAATTTTGACAAGTTCCTCGAAAACAAACTGTTTATCGGTACGGAATTTACCGACCAGATTGCGGCTCACGCCATTGGTGCTGAACCGGGGCACCCTTTTATAAAGAAGTGCCTCGAATACTACCATGACAGGCATTTTATTTTGCCGAATGGGAAATGCGACTTGAATGCAATGCCGTGCATTATTACCAAGGTGTTCATGGACATGTATGGCTATAAGGGGACCTTGGTCCATTTTGATGGCAAACCTCTGGTATTTGCGGATATGAAAATCTATCCGGATTCATATTTTACCATCAACACCTATGACGGCAACAATGTCTGCGTGCATAACGGATTGGGAAGTTGGCGTGATGCCGGATCCGAAAACCCGGTCCTTGAAAAGGTGGTGGGCTCCTATTTCTGGAAAAAGTTCTGCCGCAGGGACATCCTTTCTTTTGGCTTTGTCAAAAAATGGATTTACCTGTTGCTCCCGATGTGGATGGTCGTCTTGATTTCTAGGCACGCCTCCAAGATAAAGAATAACAAGCGTGTCGGACGGATAAAATTGGGCCGTTGATTTGTCGCGATATGAAGAGCCTGTCTAAAATTTTTGAATGGCGCAAGTTCTCGCTTCCTTTGGTGGGGATTATTTTTCACCTTTTAAAGCTGCTCCCTTTTCGGAACAAGAAAATTTGGGTTTTTGGCTGCTGGATGGGGAGCAAGTACGATGACAATGCGAAGTTCCTTTTTGAATATGTGAACAAGAATCATCCGGGGGTGCGCTGTGTTTGGCTTTCGCGTAATCCTGCGGTTGTAAAACAGGTTCGCGCCCTCGGCTACGAAGTATACCTCAGTACCTCTTTTCGGGGAATTGCCGTGGCGCTGCGGTGCGGTGTCGCTATCATGACGAATGGCCTTGAAGATTTTGGAAGGATCCCTTTGGTGGGTGGGGCCAAGGTCGTTTCGCTATGGCATGGTGTAGGTGGATTCAAAAAGATCTACAATGAAAATTATCATGGCAAAAAGCTCATAATGAAAAAGACGGTAGACTTGTTTTTTAACTGGGTCTATCGCGATTTGTCTCTTGCGACTTCGGAATATACGGCGGAGCGCACGATGGAGCAGTTTGGCGTGAAGCGCGAATCTATTGTCATAACGGGGCAGCCGCGTAACGATTTGTTCTTTTCTAATGTGCAGAAGCGGGATTTGCTGTCGGATGTCGATGTTGACACTTTTTCAAAGGTCGTCCTTTACATGCCTACATACCGCGTAAGCCCGAATACCCACCGTGATATGGTTAAGGATATCCTTGATGAATTGGCGGCAAGCAAAAAGTTCAAAGACTTTTTGGAAACGCATAACATCCTTTTCCTGGTGAAGCTTCATCCGCTGACTTCGTTCAAGATGGATTCCTCTAATCCGAATTTCCGTGTCCTTGGTGACAAAAACGTGAAATCGGTCCAGCATTTGCTTATGGCCGCCGACTGCCTCGTGACGGATTATTCCAGCTGCAGCGTCGATTACGCCTTGTTAAAGCGTCCCGTTGTGTTCTTTGTGCCTGACGAAGAAGATTACCTGTCGTATTCCTCGTTGAACGATGCGTACGGCCGCGTTGTAAAGGATCGCGCGAAGTCTGTAGACGAACTCATTGGATTGATTGAATCGGGAAACATGACGCCGACGAATCTGCTGAACGACTTGTTCGAGGACCCGTCAATTACAGGGACGTGCTATAGCGAAAATATGTATCGTGCAATCTGTGACCGCTATAAAGTGGAGGTGGAATGATTTCGGTTGTTCTTCCGTCCTATAACAGGGCGCATATCTTGCCTAGGGCCATCGAAAGCATCCTTGGTCAAACTTACAAGGATATTGAACTCATCATTGTCGATGACGGGTCGTCTGACAATACTGCCGAGGTTGTAGGGAGCTTTAGCGATAGCCGGATTGTTTATGTGCGCCAAGAAAATGCGGGCGCCTGTGCTGCACGGAATAACGGCATCGCACATGCCCGGGGCGACTATATCGCTTTCCAGGACAGCGATGACATCTGGCATCAGGATAAGCTTGAAAAGCAGCTGGCGACGCTCCAGAATACGGGTGCCGACGTTGTTTTCTGCCGGATGAACAGAATGGTCGGTGGAGAAAAGGTGGGGCTGGTCTCGGACTACTTTCACGAAGGGTTCTTGCCGAAAGATGAAGTGCCGATGTCCATAGGGACGCAGACTCTGGTCGGCAAAAGCGAAGTATTCAAGCAGGAACGCTTTGATTCCGAAATGCCTCGTTTTCAAGAGTTCGAGATGCTGGTGCGTGCACAAAAAAGTTTTTCCATTTATTGCATTGAAGAACCTCTGGTGGATTATTGCTTGCAAAAGGATTCCATTTCGGTCAAGCCGTCGTCTGTACTGACGGCCTGGAATCTTATACTAAAAAAACACCCTGATTTCTTCAGGGTGTACGGCTCATCGCGTGAACGCATTGCCAGAGATGTTCAGCTAAACGCGAAATCTGTTTCTGATTTTGCGAAGCGTTGGCGACTTGCCTTGTTTTCTTTTAAATTCAGCAAATCGCCAAAGACGCTTGCCCGCTTTATCAAGTGGTTTGTGCTGTGATGTTGTCTGATTAAAGAGTCTGTGTGAAATTGGATTGCGCTATAGATTGATTTTAAAGTGTGCGGCGCATGCTTGTATATATTGGTCGTTTTGGTTTTCTTTTAAATTTGTTTTAAAGAGTGCAGACTCTTTTATCTGATTGTCAAAAATGGTTATCGGATGACATTGCTTGTTTGGAACCCATACAACAGGAGTTCCTTGGATGGCTTCTAGATATTTTAACCAGATGTCATCTGCGTTTAGGCAAATCTCTTTTATATCAGTTACGTTGAAATATTGAATACTGCTGTCAAATATATGCGGTGGATATAGAACGCCTCCGACACCAATAGCGACGAGGTTCATGGAAGGCTGAAGAATGCTTTTGCATTCTAATTCCCAGTGTTGGTAAGAAACAGCTTTGTTGTTTATGTCTCTCGTAATTCGGTGCACTCGTCTTGCTGAAATGCAATTGGGGTGTTGCAAATAGCTTTTGTATAACGAGTCGAGCCAGTCTTTCGGATAAATGACGTCGTCGTCAGCGGTAACGACAATGGAATCCTTGAATTCTTGAATGGCGTAAAAGTATTTCTTGTGGGGCTTAAGATCTTCACAGTTGTTTCTGATCTCCAGACCATATCTTTGCAGTTTTAACAGTGACTTTGGAAGAGAATCAATTTGGATGTCTTTGGATAGATATAAAATGATTTTAGATGCTGGCAATTTCTGATTCAATAAGCTTTTGATGCAAATATCAAGAGTTTTGAATCTTGCTGGATAGCTGGTCAAGGAGACAATGATGGATTTGTCTGTGTTGCTAGACTTCTTTTTTCTGAAAAAGAGGTGTCTTGTTGCCCATGTGATAATTTTGGGCTTGATACTTTCTATGTATAGGTGCTTTTTTTTCTGGTGAATCCAGTTCTTAATGAATAGTAATGGGAAACGGGTGACCGTTTTTAAAAATAATTTTCGTTCGTTAGCTTTGTCGCCCTTTTTTCTTGCTGCAATTCGCCCTTGTTGAAAGTCGTGAAATAGAATTTTGTCGCGTACTTTACGGACTCTTCTGGATGGCTTGTAAAATTTGTTTATTTCGTTGTTGAATTCTTCGCTTAGGTAACTCCATCTGATTTTGTTGTTTTCGGTCACGCCGGAGCCGCGGCGATAGACCGAAGAAATGACGGGATTGTAGTGAATTTTTCCCTTTGTAGATAGGAATGCCCACTGACTGGTGTCAAATCTTGGTGCATCCTGATCGAGGAATTCTAGCAGATGGGTGCGGCTAAATAGAACAGAAGCTGTTGGGAAACGTCGCCTGATAAGAAGATCGTCCAAAGAAAAATCTCGCTCAGGTTCATTTGAAAAAGGCTGAATGACGCCAGTTTCGGTAAATAAAATGTTTCCGTTTTCTGCAGATAAAGAATAATCGGGGTGAGATTCCAGAAAATCAACTTGTCTTTGTAATTTGTTAGGATCGGTCCAATAGTCGTCGCCTTCGCATTCCGCTACATATTTTCCTTTCAAGGGTGCGTTAGAGGCGCGGGTGAGGGATCCGTCATGTTTTGAGTATTGGTTTTCCGTTTGGTAAATCGGCTTGACGATAAGGGGGTATTTCTTTTCGTATTCCCGAAGAATGGCCGCGGTTTTGTCTGTAGATGCATCGTCATGAACAATGATTTCAAATGGGAAATTGGTTTCCTGCATTAGGAAACTGTCCATGGTCTGTGCAATATATTCTTCTTGATTGAATGCCAAGCATTTTATAGATACCAAGGGATGCTCGGTATCCATGCTTTTCCAGTTGGCTGTAATTTCTTCTTGGGACTTGTTTAGCATGATTTTTTGGAATGTGTTATTAATACTCTATACTAAACATTTCTTTGTACAATTGCTTGTAGGGAATTTCCGGATAGAATTCCAATGAATGCCAGTTTCCGCGTTTTTCCACAGGCGGGAATTCCATGTAGTTGCCGTAATAGATGGTCATCAGTTCATGGAAACCTGCGGGTACGCGGATGGAAATGGACTCGAAGGGAATGTCCTTGTAGGAATCAAAAATGCTTTTGGGGAATATGTTCTTGGAGGGTGCGAATATCGTGGTGACAATTGTGGACCAGTAGCCGGTTTCAATGCCGTTGTCTGCTGTGGCTTCTTTGTTGATTTCGTTCCACACGTCAATGGGTTTCATGTTCGGATCAAGGAACTCTTTGATCTTTTGTAAGTCGTTCTCGCTTTTTTGGGGAAAGTTCTTGCGCATGTAAGCGGAATTCTTGTGAATCAATTTTTCAATTTTTTGCATGCGGGGGGCGATGTCTTCCATGGTGGCGTTGTCCAGCGGGAAGATGTCAATATAGATCCCCTGATTGAACATAGCATGGGTGAATGGTTTTACGACAACCGCTGTGTTTGAGTTGCGCAAACGCATGAAAGAATATCCGTATTCGGGATCCGTAACCGTAGATTGCAAGAAATAAGGATCCTTGAATTCGCTTGCCAGCTGGTGCAATTTTTCGTAATCTTCGCGAGGAACGCAAATGTCGAGATCATCATCCCAGGGAATGAATCCTTTGTGGCGGACGCCTCCTAGTGTTGTTCCGCCATCGGTGAAGTAGCGCAGGTTGTGCTTGTTGAGAATCCGGGTCACTTCCCTGTATAGGTCCATTTCGATGGCCCATACTTTTTTCATTTCGGCAGATACAAAATACTCGTCTCGAATTTCCTCAGCCCAGAAATTTTCCGGGAGCCAACCTTCTTGTTTGATTCTTTCGATTTCAGTCATTTGAAGTTTCGGTTGTAAATGCTTTTAAAAACGTCGCTAGAACTTGTCAGCGACAAAAAGTCCGCCGGCCATCGGTTCGCTTGATGTTCCGTCGTCGTGCATGGCTGTCGTGATGTAGAGCTTGTTGCCCGCGATACATACGGAGGTGACGTTGAGGGCTGGGATTGCAAGCGTTCCGATTTTTTGCCCGTTCTGGTTGTACTTCTCTATGCGCGAACCGCCCCAAATGGCAATGTAGAGGTTACCTTGGTCGTCGATGTCCATGCCGTCAGGGACGCCCGATCCTTCGATAGTTACGATGTACTTGTCGAAGGTTACGTCTCCGTTTTCGTTGTAAAGGTACCGGCCTACTTTACGTGTCGGTGTGTCGATGAAGAACAGGTAGTTCTTATAAAATCCGATGCCGTTGGAAATGCTTGTGCCGCTGACTAAGACTTTGGCGGATTTCCCGTCATGGCTATATAGGGCGCATTGATTTTCCTTGAAGCACTTGTAGCCCGTTGTCCCTAAAAGGAGTCGGCCTTTCGGATCCCACTTCCCGTCGTTGTAGCGGATTTGCGGATCGTTTATCAGATGGTAGAGGAATGTCTCTTCGCCGGTCAATATGTCCAGACGGAATACGCCCTCGTAGGCGGCGTAGATAATGTGCCTATCGTCTTCGAAAACGGCAAAGCCAACTTGTCCGCGGGTCTTGAATGTCTTTACGGTTTGTTCGCTTGGATTAATGAGAAATATGCGTTCCTGTTCAATTGAAACGCATAAAACGGTATTCAAGTCTTTGCTGAAGGTGGGGCCTTCGAGTAAGGTTGATTGTGCAAAAAAGACAAGCTTTGGAGAGTTGACCTGTGCCATGGTTTAGTCTTCGAACATGTCGATACGGACCTTGTGCTTACCACCCATGAAGTCCGTTTCAAGGAACTTTTTCGTGATCTGTTCACAAAGTTCATAGGAAATAATGCGGGCACCCATGCAGAGCACGTTTGCATCGTTGTGGAGTCTCGTAAATTCGCTCGACTTGAGGTCGCCACAGACGGCGGCTCGGATGCCTTTGTGCTTGTTTGCCGCCATGCTCATGCCGATGCCTGTGCCGCAGATGAGGATTCCGCAATCGGCTTCCTTGGAGGTAACCTTGTCACAGACCTTGTTTGCATAAATAGGGTAGTCGCAAGCATCTGTAGAATCTGTACCCATGTTCAGTACAGTATAACCTTGTTCTTGCAGATATGCCCTTAGCTTTTCTTTGTATTCTACAGCAGCGTGGTCACAGCCGATGGCAATAGTCTTGAACATTTTTACTCCTGGAATTACGAGTTGAACAGATCGTCTTCGCTGAACAGCATCAAGGACTTGCAAAGAGGAATGTCTTCTTTTCTTGTAATCTTGATGTTGTTTGTAAAGCCTTTCGAAAAATAGATGCGCTTGCCGTAGTAGATGGCAACGAGATCTGCGTAAATGAAATCGTGCTTGTTGTCCTTTTCGGCCTGTTCATAAAGTTCGCGGATGAACTTGTAATTATAGGCCTGCGGGGTTTGCACACGCATGATTGAGCTGCGGTCAAGTTCCTTGTCACCGCTCTTGCCGTCGTTCGTGAAAAGCACCGTCTCGTGGCAGGGAATGGCGAGAGAGGCGTTCCCTTTTTCGTGGGAAATGCGGAGCATTTCGTTGATGGCTGCTTGCGGAAGGATCGGACGGGCGGCATCGTGAATAATGACCTGGTCTCCGTCCTCAAGCTTGTCGCGAAGGAAGAAGATTCCGTTTCTCGTGGAATCATGCGAGGTGTCGCCGCCAGCGACAACCCACTTCACCTTCGTGATTTTGTATTCGTCGAGAATTTCTTTCAAGTGGTCGATCCAGTCTTCTACGCATACAACGACGATGCTGTCGATATTCTCGTTTCTCTGGAAATTTTCGAGAGTGTAGACAATGACTGGCTTATCGTTCAAGGAGAGAAACTGCTTGGGCATGGAACCGCCCATTCGCTTTCCGACTCCGCCGGCAAGGATGATCGCAATGTGCTTCATTAATCTGCTCCTATGCTACGTCGATGTCGACGAGTTCTTTCATGAACATTTCCATGTACTTCTTGTCCCAGATGGTAACGCGCAGGAACCCTGCGGAGTCGCCCTTGCCGCAGAAGATAAGGATGCCGCGGTTCTTGAGCTCGTCCGTGATGTATTCCGCGGTCTTGTGCTTCGGGGTGATGCAGATGAAGCAGCCTTCCGTCGGGATGTAGGAGTATCCGGTCTTGTCGAGGGCTTCGAGCAGGCACTTCTTGCCGGCTTCGAACTTTTCGGTGAGTTCCTTGACGACTCGGTCGTAGTTTGCAACCATTTCTTCGGCGACGGCGAGTGCAACCGCATTGACGGTGTAGTGCGGCTTGTAGTTGCGAATGTACTGGACATTTTCAGGATTGGAAATGACAACGCCGATGCGCAGGCCCGGCATGGAAAGCATCTTCGAGAACGTGCGCAGAATGACCATGTTGTCGTATTCCTTCAACAGGTCGAGAGCGGTTTCCTTGTGGAACAAATAGTAGGCTTCATCGATAATGACAAGTGCATTGTTTGCTTTTGCCTTGTCCAGAACCTTGCGGATTTCATCGAGAGTGTAGGCGTTGCCTATAGGCATGTTCGGATTGACGATAGAAACAAGGCTTGTATTTTCGTTGATCTCGGCGAGAAGCTTTTCGATGTCGAATGTGTAATCGCTTTCGTAGTGGACGAACTTGGTGTTCATCCCTTGCATGTCGGCGTAGACCTTGTACATGCCGAATGTCGGCGTAACGCAGATCAAATCCTTGCCCGGTTCGCCAAACACCTTGATGACATAGCCCATGGCGACGACGCTTCCGTCGGTGAGGGCGATATTGTCGGCGGTGAGGCCGATGACCTTCGCATATTCTTCAGTCAGCTTGGATTCTTCGGGGTAGATGGAAAGGTATTCCGGCGTAACTTTAGCCATAGCCTTGTCGAAGAGCCATTGCGGGATTCCATCCGGATTTTCGTTCTGATCGAGCCTTACATATTTACCGCGGCCTTCAGGCTGGTTGGTGCGGAAGAAACTCTTGATAATCGGGTTAACGTAGTACATAATGCCAATATTGTGTTTTGTTAAATGTGGTGCGCAACTGTTTTCTTAAAATATAGATTTTTACAGCTGATGAAAAAACAAGAGCTCTTGAAAATGGTTCTGTTCAGCGGTTTTGATGTTATATCTGTAAAGCTATAACAAAGAGACTACTTTTTTAGGGTCAATACCGTATTTGTTAAGGACTGCTAAATTCTTGTTGATGCTTGTTTCGTCAAGGTTCGCAATGACGATGATGTCGAATTCGGTTTTGGGAATATCTTCAATATTCTGTACTTTCAAACCCTGAGCACGATAGATTTCGGCATCTCTGTCGAACCAGCCGGTGATGGTGCCTATCTTTTTGGAAGCAAAAATGGAATAGATGTTCTGACCCACGATTCCACCGCTGAAGATGGCGACTCGGTCTGTGGGGGCCGCATCAAATAGGTGGTTTCTTGGGGAGGTTTCCTTTTCTCCATAACGGATGATTTTAAGGCCGTCTATGTAGCGTTCAATTTGTTTGCCTAAATGGTATTTGTCGAGATGGTCCTTCATGGCTTTGTTAAGATAATTGTTGAGCCAGGTGACCTTCTCTTTTTCCTTTTCCAAAGAGCCTACGCTCTTCAACATGGAATATGCTTTTTGGTAATAGTGGTAACTGTTGTTCTCGCTGATGTAGAGCGTGTTCGCTTTGAGTAGTACTGGGAATACCACGCATGTGTCTTCGCCGATGGAAATGCGTGAATCTACCGCCATTTGGCAATCGTAAAGCAATTCTTTCTTGAATAGTTTGTTCCAAACGTAGGAGCAGACGCCGAAATAGAAGTAGGGGCCAGCGCAAATCATTCTTGGATAGACTTCGGCAATCATTCTTGTCTTGTCGTAAAAACCAGAAGAAATGACATTCGTAAATCTTTCGGAATCGTCCCCGATGTCTTTGGCAAAACCGGCAGCGACAATATCGACGTTGTATTTTTGCTGGCAGTCTACGAGATTTTGGATAAAGTCCTCTTCAATCCAGTCGTCGCCATCGACGTAAGAAATGAATCGACCCGTTGATCTTTCAAGACCGCTTTTGCGTGCATTGACTAGGCCTCCATTTTCTTTGTGGATGACCACGATGCGGTTGTCCTTGCTCGCGAATTCGTCGCAGATGGCGCCACTGTTGTCGGGGGAGCCGTCATCGACAAGAATGACCTCGATGTCTTTGTAGGTTTGTGCTAAAATACTGGAAACGCATTTGCGTAATTCCGCTTCGACATTATAGATGGGAACGATTATGCTTACGGTAGCCATGAGGTTAGATCAGTTCTCCGCCGTTGACTTTGAATTCGGTGGCCGTTACCATGGAGGATATGTCGCTAAGCAAATAGACCATGGCGGGAACAATGTCGGATGTCTCTGTCATTCTGCCCATGGGAATTGCCTTTGCCGCTTCTTTGCGGAGTTCCTGTTCAGACATGCCTTGGGACTTCCGTAAAGCGAGTTCGCCATCTGTGGGCGTCCAGCCCATGACGAGATAATTGCAGCGAATCTTGTCTTCGGCATAGTGCTTGCCGATGTGGTTGGAAAGCGTATAGAGTGCTCCCTTGGCGCAGGCGTAAGCCGTACGATCCTTGTTGCCTCTGGTATGGTGTGTGGAACCGACTAAGATAATGGAACCACCGCCTGATTTCTGCATGAGCTTTACAGCTTCCTGGCAGCAGAAAAAGGCCGCCTTGATATCGATGTCAAAGACGTCGTCAAAAAGGGCTTCGGAACATTCTGTGAGGCTTGCTGCGGGTGTGATACCGGCATAGTTTACAAAGCCATCGAGCTTGTTGTATTTCTCGGCGACATAGGCGAAAAGGTTGCGAATAGAATCGACGCTGTGCAAGTCCGTTTTTTTGAATTCAATGGAGCCTGGGGCGTTTTTAGCTGCGCTCACAATGCCTGTGGCGCTAGCTTCGTCACGACCGGAAATGATGACGTACGCGCCGTCAGCTGCGCATTGCAGGGCGAGTTGCTTACCGACGCCCTTTGTACCGCCTGAAATGACAATGACTTTTTTGTCCAGTGAAACGTTCATCATTTCTCCTACATGACGCTTAAAAGGGATGGTAGAATTAAGCTTTCGCCGTTTTCGTTGGTTACAGCCAAACGGTCCTGAAAATCCTGGAGAATGGCAGTAAGTTCATCTTTACTTTTGCAGTGCATGAAAATTCGCAGGAATACCTGGCGTTCTGTACCCAACATATTCGGGGTAACTTCGTCGCCAACGTTAAAACGGTCAATGACAAAATCAACGGAGGGGTGGCTCTTGACAAACTCCAGTCCCTTGATGTTGGCTATTTTTCCGTTCTTCAATAGGAACCATACGACTGCGGCGCTTTTGCCGTGCATGTTTGCATCGTTCTTTTCGCCAAAGTTCCCACCGGTGGTTTTTGCGTAGTCCATGGAACCGGTAAGGGCGAAGTTCACTAGCATTTGGCGTTGGTCAAAACCGTTCATGTACTTGAGAATCAAGTGGAATCCGCCGCCCTGCAGACGAAAACCGGGGTCGTAAACGTAGAAGTGGCCGTCTTCGCAGAAGGCGGAAACATAAAGCACTCCGTTTTTCAAACCCAGTTCGTTGAACATCTTCACATATTTAGGATGCTCGTTCTTTACAAATTCGTCGTAGTACTTGGAAACAAAGACGTCGCCTACACAAATGGGGGTTGCGCTAGTATTGGTGCGCAATGTGTAACGGTCCGACAGACTCGACAGGTATACTTGGCCATCGACAATGGTGTAGTAGATGCTCAGGTCATCGCATTCCATGTAACGTTCAATCAGGACGGTCTGTGTCCGGGATTCCTTTTGGGCACGTTCAATAGAACTGTCCAATTCTTCACGGCTGCGGCAAAGCGTGATGCCTTTGCCGGAATTGCTATCGGCAGGCTTGACGATGACGGGGAACTTGATATCATCCTTGTTGTCGATTGCGTATTCGGGAATGCCTTCGATTCCGAATTTCTTGCAGGTTTCCTTGAAGTGGCGCTTGTTTGTAAATGCCTTTACCGTTTCTTCGTTGCCGTAGCAAGGGACTCCAAGGCGGGCGCAAAGCTTCTGGTAAGGTGCAATTAGAGGGTCTGCAACTCCGACAAGGATCCCGTCCACTTTCTCGCGGATTGCCATATCGTAAAGGGCATCGACGTCCATGGCGTCGATGTTGTAGCTGATGTCGGATACTTTCTTGGCAGGAGCTTGCGGATCATAATCGGTAACGATGGTTGTGACGCCCATTTCCTGTGCCACTTTAACGATGTTCGCTGTTTCCGGATTTGCTCCAAGAATAAGAAGTTTTTTGCCCTTGAACATGCTCGTGTACCTTTTTACCTAGTGGCAATAACTTTGATTGTTCTGTCTATATCTTCGTCTGTGAGACCTGCAAACATGGGCAGGCAAAGCACCTGGTCGGCGAGTTTATGGGCCACAGGCAGGTTTGCCGGATTGGCTGAATCGAGACCCTTGTAAGCGCTGAACGTGCTGATGAGCGGGTAGAAGTAGCGGCGTCCGTAAATGTTGTGTTCCTTCAGTTTCTCATAAAGGGCGTCACGGCTGATGCCGTATTCGGCGCTGATGAAAATCGGGAAGTAGGCGTAGTTGTGGTGTACACCTTCGATATCGTTCAGGAAACGGATGCCCGGAACATCTTTTAACGCAGCCCTGTATTTCTCGGCGGTGGCCTTGCGTTTTGCGATAGCGTCATCTACTTGTTTCAGGTTCAGTAGCCCGTAGGCGGCGCGAATTTCGTCCATTTTGCTATTGATTCCGGGGGCGACAACTGTTGTTTCTCCTGCGAAACCAAAGTTCTTGAGATAATCGATGCGCTTCTTGGTTGCTTCGTCATGGCAAACGAGCGCTCCGCCCTCGACTGTGTTGTACACCTTGGTCGCGTGGAAACTGAGTGTGCTCATGTCGCCGGCCTTCAAGACGGATTCGCCGTTCTTTTTGACTCCGAAGGCGTGTGCTGCATCGTAGATGACCTTGAGGCCGTAGATGTCGGCGATTTCCTGGATGCGCTTCATGTTGCAGGGCGTACCATAAACATGTACAGGCATGATTGCTGTAGTGTGCGGCGTGATGGCTGCTTCGATTTTTTCGGGATCGATGTTGCCGGTTTCTTCCTCTACATCGACGAATACTGGCTTTAGGCCGTTCCACCAGATAGAATGGGTGGTTGCCACAAAACTGTAAGGTGTAGTGATTACTTCACCCGAGATGCGCAATGCCTGCAGGGCCGTGATCAGTGGGAGCGTTCCATTGGTAAACAGGCTGATGTACTGGACACCCAGATAGTCTGCTAGGGCTTTTTCGAGTTCCTTGTGGTAATGACCGTTGTTCGTTAACCATTTTCTGTCCCAAATATCCTGGAGCATCGGGATAAAATCTTCCAGTTTCGGGAGAAGGGGAGACGTGACTGTGATCAATTTGTTTTCGCTCATGATAATCTACGACTTATTTTTTTTGCTCACGAGATCTAGCAGTTCTTTGACTGTTGCCCTGTTAAATATACAATTGCTTGCAATGTAGTAAATGACTCCTGTGACAATTCCGAGGGCTAGTTGCAAGGCATGTTCCTGTTCAGGAAGAAGCTTGGTTACGCCGATGCAGATTGCACCCATGACCAAAGAATTTAGAAGGGTGGGAATGTACATCTTAAGCTGCGTCAAAAGTCCGGCGTTTAGTAGTTTCCCAGAGTAGTAGGTGTTTACTACAAGGCTAAAGCATGTGCTGACCCACTGGCCGTAACATAGGGCAATAATTCCATGGGGAATCGTCACGACTAGAATGGTAATGCCTGCGATTTTTTTGATAATTTCCAATTTCAGGAACAAGTCGGAACGTCCAAGCACCTGTAGAATGTTCAGATTGATGGCGTGTACGGGATACCACATTTGGGCGATGCAGATGATTTGCAAAATCAGGATGACGTTAAACCATTTTTCGGTAAGTACCAAAAGTACAAATGGTTTTGCAATCGCAGCAAGACCGATCATTAGCGGGAATATAATCAATGTAGCCATGTTCAAAAATTTCAAGTAACCGAGTCTCAGCTTTTCTGGGTCGTTTTGGATCTTGCTTAGAACAGGGTAGGTAACTCTCTGGAAAATTCCGGTGATGTTGCTGGAAGGAAAGTTTGCTAAATGGGAAGCTCTGCTAAAATTTCCGAGAGTTGCTGCAGAAAAAACTTTACCGATAATCAAATCGTAGGCATTGTCGTATACGGTGTTCAGCAGACCGGAAATCAATAGCTTGGAACCAAAACCAAACATGTTCTTGAAAGATGCCTTGCTGAAAAAACATTTGGGGCGCCAGTGGACTAGAATCCAAAACAGAAGTACTCTGGTGGATGTTGTGGTCATTTGTTGAACGACAAGCGACCAAACGCCAAGTCCGTTGTAAGCGCATAGAAGACCTACAGCCCCACCAACAATGGCTCCGATAAAAGAAACTTTTGCCAGTGTTTTGAAATTCAGGTCAATGGTTAGGTTTAAATGTTGGATGGAACCAAATGCCTGAATGATAAGGTTTATGGCGAGGACTCTAAGGATGTCCACAAGCTGGGGCATTTCGTAGAACTTGGCTACAAAAGGTGCGCCCAAGAAGATGATTGCATAGCAGACAATCGCCATAAAGATATTGAAAAAGAATACCGTAGCCTTGTCGGCCTCACTGCGGTCCGGTTTTCGGACGAGAGCGTTTCCAAAACCACTGTCAATAAATGTTTGGCTCACCGCCATAAAGATGGCGAGCATGGCGATCGTGCCATAGTCGTTCGGCGTCAAAAGTCTAGCTAAGAGAATACCGAACAGGAATTGGACTCCCTGGGTAGAGAATCTTTCTACAGCACTCCAAATGACGCCTTTGAAGGTTTTTTGTTTCAAAGACATAATCGTTTAAAATATAGAATTATACGCTTTCGTCAACTTTGAGCATTCATGCTTCATATCGTTTTTGAAAACATCTCGCTTGCTTTCAGAATTGCTGTTTACTCCAATCCGTAAATCTGGGCGTCCTCTTTGACTTGCAGGATTGCTCTCATGGTGTAGAAATCATCGGGCGTTGTTATCTTGATGTTTTCGTATGGACCGTCAGTCATATGGAGACTGTAACCATAATGCTTCATGATGGTGCAGGAATCAATGAAGTCATGGATGTTCTCGGAAAGTGCCCTCTGATGTGCGTCAAGAATGTCCTTGAGCCAAAAACTTTGAGGAGCCTTTGCGACTCGGGAATGAGCCCTGTCGGGAACCAGGACAACGCCCCCATTGTCGTCAATCTCGACAATGGTTTCTTTTACAATCGCGCCCGTTATGGATGACCCGAACTGCTTCACGTTCTGGATGTTCTGCGAAAGCAGCTGCGGGTTTATTAGCGGTCGTACGCCATCGTGGATCAAGACGATGGATGGTTCCTCTTTTGCAATTTCCTTTGCGGCACAAAGCCCGTTATAGATGGATAGCTGGCCGGTTTTTCCGCCTTCAATGACTGCCCTTATCTTTTTTAGATGGTGTTTTTCTATGAGGCTGTTCAAAAAGTCTATCCATTCTTTCACGCAAACGACGACAACGGCGTCTATGTCGGCGCAGTTTTCAAAATGACTCAGGGTATGGATAATAATGGGCTTGTCGTGAATTTTTAAAAACTGCTTCGGCAAGTCTCTGCTGTGCATACGAGATCCAACGCCGCCTGCGAAAATGACGCCAATATTCATAATATGATCCTTCTTTAATGTCCTAAAAGATAGATAATTATTAGGATTTGATTTAAAGATGCTCGTCAATCCATTGTATACGCTGCTTGGTCCATTTCTTCAGGCTGTCTACGGCATCGCTGTAGCTCTTGTATGAATCGACAAATGGCCAGTGGTCATCGTTTTCGAGAACAGGCCAGCGCTTAAATTCGTTTTTTGAAGCCTTTTGCAAAATCTTTGATGACGACTGGATGGAATCCGGTAAATTTTCGAAAAATGCCCGATGTGATTTCCAGTATTTGCGGACATGTTCCGTGAAAGTCTTGTTTTTAAACAGGTATTTGTACCATCCCTGATAACGGACGTACCAGCTGTATGGACTTGTCTTTTGCTTATTGCCTATGCCGTAGGCGAGGTCGAAATCCCAGACGGGTCCCATCTGGAAAGGCTCTCCGTCTTGCCACGTGATGAATATGCTGCGGCCGAAGGCTCCGTCTATGTTCTTAGAGAATTCCTGAATCCAATAGTAGCGGACAAAGTCATCGATATCAATCCATTGTTTTAGGTCGATATCGCCTTTTTCTAGATTTTGTTCAAAGTCGTCTACGTGATTTTTTAGAAAATCGGTGATATTTGCGTTTGCGTCTTTAGGATAGCGTATGATGAATGAATTGTTGAGATAGCTCTTGAAGAAGACCTCGTCATCGTCAAGGTCCCTAGTCTTTTCAAAGAAAAAACTCGAGTCGCTTTCTGTGAGGTCAATGCGGTCCTTGGAAACTTTCTGGTGTTCTACAAGCTGGTAGACTCCGATATATTCTCTGTTGAAAAACACTTCGACAAACTGGCTTCGAGGGGAATAGTCGTCTCCCAGAATTTGTGCGAGCTGGTAGGTGATGTAGTTTCTCAGCATGCTTTTGTCGCGCTGGTTTGCGATCAGGTCCCATTCCTTGTCTTGGGGCATTCCAAAGAGGGCCTGCTTTTTCTTGAACTTGAGCTTGATCCCGTATTTTGCCATCGTAAAACTGGAACTTCCGCGACCCTTGACCGTCAAATCCAGCACATCGCTCTCTGGGCTGTTTTTGCCGTAGATTTGAAGCTTGGCCGGAATCTTGGTTTCCTTGTTTCTGATTTGGGCGAAGTTTTCCGTTTCAATGACTAGACGCGGCAAGTCCACGTATGGATATTCCGAATCATCTAGCGGTAGATAGCTAGGATTGCTGTCTATGTCGCTCCAAACGCAGGAGCATAGCATGCCGCAGATGAAAAGGAATATTGATAATCGTACCACTTCGAGAAATTTAGAATTTGCTTTTTATTTCCAGTTGATGTCGAGTGTCTGGATCAGGGAATCCAGGCGATGGGTAAGTTTGGCGGCTCCTAGTTCGGATAGATGGTCGGCATCCATGGCCATCTCGTCTGTATAGTCGTGATCTCCCATTTTATTTTCATCGACCAGGATGAAATTCGGGTATTTCTCCATGAAATCGTCCAGAATCTTCATGTATTTTGGAACGGCGCTTCTTAGGAGTCCGTGACGTCCGAATGCTCCTGTTTCCTTGTAGGCCGGATTTTGCGGCGTGATCACGCCTATTACGGTAATCTTTTCCTCGTTGCATTTTTGCAACAGCTTCTCGAAGGTTTCGATTTTTCCCTCAAATACTGTTCTGCTGCTTTCCCAGTTGATCCAATTGGAGTCCATAACAAAAATGGGAGAACCCCACTGATTGGAACTTTGCGGATAAAATCCTCGGTTAGGACGTAATGCGGATGCGTATTTCGGAGCTCCTGGAGAATTGAATGTAGCTTTGTATAGTCTGTCTGTTTCTTTGCCCACCCAGAAGTCGTGATTTTTATCGTAAACGTAGCCTGGATAGGATTTGTATGAATCATAGAAAATATTATCTTTTGTTGTTCCTGGGTAGTGCCCGCGGTCTAGGTCTACAGAAGTAATGAGGAGTTTTAATTTTTTGTAATGGGGCAGAATGTAGTCGTAAAAAAGAGTGCTGTTGCCAATGATGCTTGATGAAGACACCGACAGATTGACGGCGGTAATTTCTTTATTGAACAGAAGAGGATTTATTCCGAAGTAAGAACGCGAAGAACCTATAATTACGGTGTTCGAAGAATCCTTGAATTGCCATAATAATTCCATTTTATATCTGAATACAATTGCGTTGGGGCAGGCTCCCGATGTGTTGTAATACATCCCAGCACTATCGGGATCGAATACGAAATCGTTGTCGTCTCTGGCTGTCTTTTTCTTGATCCAGAAACAGGGATGCCATAGTTCTTCGCCTTCTGCAAGATCGATGTTCTTGTTTTTGGCAAGATTCATCAGAGAAATTCTTTTGTGTGCCCCGCTGGAATTGACAAGCGTGGCGACCATGTTGTCGTTTGTTTCTCCAACAGCCCATTCGCTGTGATCGAACGTGTAGCCTGTTGGCGCTTGTATGTACTGTTTGAGCTTTCCCGTGCTATCGGCAATGAGAATGTATTGGTGCGTGGCGTAATCTTTCCCGATGAAGTCCTTGCCTGTTTTGCCCGCGAAGTCCAGGAATGCGGTCCGTTTACTGCTGTCTTTTGCAAGGGATGCATTGCAGGCTTGTTCTTTGTTATACCAAATGGTATCCTTGCCCTTGACTCTTGCTCGCAATAGTTTTGCTCCTGTTACGGACAAATTTTCGTCTTCGCTGATGCCTCCGTGATAGGCTCCGTTGAATAGTTTTTTAGGTGTCCCAAATTTTCCGTTTGCAAAAGGGACTTGCCAAGTGCTGTAGCTTTGGAATGCGTCGTTGTCCTTGTTGTTCCCTGGATTTGAAACATATGTAATTACGGTATCGCCGTTTTTCAAAACATCCCAGCGCGGAATGGCAGCGCTTTTGACATCCAGCTTGATTAGCTTGGATCCTGCGGAATCCAGATTTCGTACGTAAAGACTGGATTGATTTGTAAGCCCCTCAAGCCCGGTGCAGAAGGCGACTTTTTTACCGTCGGGTGAAATGTCGGGGTGGTAAGCGGATATTGTATCGACGATCTCAATGATGCTGCTTTCGTCTTTCGCATAGTCGATGTAGGCGAGATTGCCTGTTATGTCGTTGCGGAATACAAGCTTCATGCCGGTTGTCTTTGTGTAATCCCATAAATCTCCTGTCTTGGCGAGAAGCAATACAGGAGATTCCAGAACGCGTCCCTGGTTGTCTAGCCAGGTGGCTTCAGGGATTGCTCCGAGTGCCAGCCTGAATCCGATGTAGTCTGCATGTGAGGCCGATGTCACCGTGTAGACATCGCCTCGTGAATACAAGTTTAATTTGCCAGAATCGGAATTGTATCCTTTAACGACTCGTTCCCCAAGATCGTTAGAGTTTTTTGCTCCCGCAAAGTTGACAATGGTTGTGTCCTTGAGTTTTCCAAGATAGTCGTTTGTCCATTCTATAAGCTTGCCGGAGAAGTCTTTAAATTTGTATGAACTTGTCGCGGCCTTGACCCATTCGGCTTCAGTTGGGAGGCGGTAACCTTTGCTGTCTGCGTCGTAAATGAAACCGCTCAGATTTGTGCAGTGACCTTCATCGTCAAAGGTTGCGCTTGAGTATTCGTAGACGCTGTCAAGAGATTCGTTTTTGCTTTTCTTATTTGCGAAAAGTACGGCATCGAAAAAGGTAATGTCGGTGACGGGGCCATCCTTATCGCAATCGATGGCTTTGGCTATCTTTTCGCCTTTCATGACCTTTTTAAATTCGTTGCAGGTCACTTCGGTAGCATCCATGAAGTAGTCGTAATTCAGGATGGCCTTGAGTTCAGGCGTCTCGCTTTCTTTGGCGCCTTTTTTGTTTGTTCCGAGCGTGATGGCTTTTTTGGAGCCTTCGACCAGAATCATTCCCGCGTGAGATTCTGGAGTCTTGTTGCTAGGATCGTTTGCGGTACTGCCCGGATTGTCGCTACAGGCGACTAATGTGCAAATAATTGCTATATAAGTCGAAAGATACTTTACCATGCGTCAAAATATAACAACCGTAAAAATGAAAATGTAAGAATACAATAAGACTTTCTAGATTTTTTTATTTTATCAGCGGTACTTGATGATTATGCTTCTTAAAAGGATTTTTTTCTTTTTGCTTTTGCCTAGCTCGTTTGTCTTGTTTGCGCGCGAGCCGGTTTTTCCGGTGCATTCCCCTGAAAGTTTTGTGCAGTTGGGAGGGCTTGGTGAACTCCGTGATGACGTCTATAGCGCTGATCTGAACTTGGCTGGAGCGTATGCGCCTTGCAAGTGCTTTAGCGTTTTTGGCGATTTTGCGTACCGTTTTGTGAGTTATGAATACAACCTCGAACTCCATGACCAAATTCACGAAGTGATGGATTTGCGTGTGAATGGCCTGAACGAATCCTACGTGGGCGTTAAGATGATGCCGTTTCCGCTTTGGGGCGTCGATGTGAATTGGCGATTCCCGCCACGCGGCGGTTCCCAGGTAAACCGATTCCACCGATTTGGAATTTCTCCGTTTGGCCTTTACGAGCTAACGCAAAATATGACGCTTGGCGCGGCGATTGAATTTTTTACGTTTCTTGAAAAAAGCGGATTCCGTCCTGGAGATGAACTGGGGCTGAAGGGGTCTATTTTGTGGACGCTGCCGTGGTATCGCAGTGACCGTTCCGGATGGAAGCTGGACTATGTTTTCCTGTACCGTTGGCGCATCCAGGAATCAGAAAACTTGAATCTCAATAAGCCGTACCGTAAAATGGACGACCTGTATCGAGGTTTCAAGATGCATGTCGATGCGGTCCGCTATTTCACTTTGCTCAAAAGAATCTTCGAGATATCGCTATCCTACGAAATAAATCGCGGATACCTGTTTGGAGTGGAAACAGGTCACGCGTTTGGTTTTAATGCAAGGATGAATTTCGGGGACTAGTATTTGCCGTACTTGTAGCCATAGCCGTCGTTGTGGCCATGCTCGTACTTGTTGATGACAAAGCTTGCATGTGCCGTGTTGTTGCCCTTCAAAAGCTGCTTCATGCCGTCCTGGATGGCGTCGATACTGTGCTTGTTGTATTCGATGACCATGACGATCTGTGCGGCAACGCGGCAGGCGAGAGCGGCGTCCGTTACAAGCATGATCGGCGGCGTGTCGATGATGATCAGGTCGTACCTGCTCTTGAGTTCCTGGATCAAGTCGTTATAGCGCTTGGATCCCAGTAGTTCGGAAGGATTGCTGGGAACATTTCCGCAGGGGATTATTTCCAGGTTTTCAACTTCGGTCTTGCTGATCACTTCTTCTGCTGTTGCGGTGTGCAACAACACCTGAGAAAGCCCCTTGCCGCGCTTGATCCCGAATTCCTTGTGCAGGCGTCCTTTGCGAAGGTCGGCATCAATAAGCAGAACCTTCTTGCCGAGTCCTGCGTATAGGGCGGCGAGGTTTACGGAAATAAAGCTCTTGCCTACGCCGGGGATAAGACCGCTGATGCCGATGATTGGGCTTGAACCTTCGTCCATGCTGAACTCGAGAGAACTGCGCAATGTGCGGAGCGATTCGATGGCGACATCGTCTGGTTCGACCACGGCAAGCGGACACGTGCCCTTGGTGCCCTTGGGATTGCCTTTGGGAACTTTGGCGTAGACGCTGAAGCCGGTTTCGCGTTCGATGAAGTGCGCATCGCGAACGCCGTTGCTGAACTTGCTCTTAAGCAGTGCAATGCATGCTCCCAGAAGAACTCCAAAGAACAAGGCTATGCATACGATAACGGTTTTTCTTGGCTTTGAAGGCTTTTTGACTTCTTCGGCGAAGTCTATAATGCGGACTGAACCCACTTCGCCGGCCGAAACGAGTTTAAGCTGCTGGATGTTGTTGAGCATGGTCGTGTACATGATCTTGCTCATGTCAACTTCGTTTGTGAGCTTGAGTACTTCTTGCTGCGTTGCCGGAAGCTTCTTTGTTTCGTTGGAATTTAAAGCCAGTTCACGTTTGATGGCGGCTTCCTGTTCTTCGAGCGTCTTGATTGTTGGATGCTCCGGCTGGAACAGGCGAATGGCGCTCTGTTTCTTTTGTTGCAATTCAAGCAGGCTCTGCTGGAGACGAGTGCGCTTTTCAAGGACGAGCCTTGTTTCAGCATCGATGTCGATGGAGCCGACCTTGTTTCTGTAGGTGTTGAATTTGAGGAGCGAGCTGTCCATTTGCGCTTTGACGTCGGGCAGCTGCTTTTCCAGGAATTCCAGAGTCTTTTGGGCTTCGGCGTTTCTCTGTTCTACGTTTTGGCGCAAGTACGTCGTGGCGATTTCGTTTACGATTTTTGTGGCGCGGTCAGGATAAATATCCTGGTAGCTGAATTCCAGTATGCCTGTTTTCTTGCCCCTTTCCTTGACTTCGAAAGCGCCTTTAAACTTTGCAATGGCGTCCAGACGATCCAGTTTTGTAAGTTCGAATTTTTGCCCGGCTACGGCTTCCATGTTGAATACGCTGAAAATCACAGTATCCCTTGCATATGGAATCCTGTATGTTTGTCCGATAACACCTGTCAGGATCTTCTTGTCGTTGTGGTCGTAAAGTTCAAAAGAAAGGCTGTCGATGGCCTTTGCGATCCAGGGCTTGATTTTTTCGTCCGTAGGAATGCTGTCCCATGGAACTTCAAAAGCGCTGAGTTCCATGCGGCCTTCATGATGCGTCAGTCTATCCAGCTTGTTGATGGGGTCTGCGATGTATTGCAGGTGCATCTTCTCGACAGCCTCACCGATGATCTGACGGCTGTTGATGAGTTCGATTTCTGTGGCAGCCGGGCTTGTCGAAGCGAATAAATTGCCAAGGCCACCCATGAGGCTGAGGCTTTTGCTATTTTTCGATTCGATTTGCAGCAAGGCGTCTACTTTATAAACAGGGCGGATCCACATGGCGACAAAGACGCCGATGATTCCAGACAAAATGATGCTTGGAATCATGATTTTCCAATTTTTAGCCAGTTCTTTCAGTAAATCGAAAAGGTCTGTTTCTTCTTTTTTAGAAGATGAAGCCATATAACCACCACTGTGTTAAATTTTTTCCTACACTCGAAAACCAAAATAGCAATTTTTCTATTATATCATTGATGAGAAAATTTATAATACCGCTATTTGCATTTACTACGTCGGTTTTTGCCTATCTTCCTGGCGAATCAGGTTTTGTTTCACTTGATGGTGGCCATGGCGTTTTCGGGAACCCGGCCGGGCTTTCGGCTCTGGATTCCAAGGGGGCGCTTCTCACTTACCAATATGACGACGGCATTACCGAACTTCGCGTGGGCGGCAATCTGGACCGCTTTGGTGCGGGTTTTGAGTACCGCTTTGACGGCAAGGGAATGGATGAGTCCCGCTGGAATCTGACCCACGGATTTCCGCTTTTTGACCGTAGCGTGTTCTGGGGCGGTCGCGTCACGGCGTTTCGCAGCGCGGATTTTAAAGGAACGGAGTGGACCTATTCTCCGGGTATATTGATTCGCCCTTTCACCATGCTCTCGCTGGGGTATTCCTGTGAGAACTTGCTGTACGTTGGCCCGTCTTCGATGGAACGTATCCACAATGCTGGTGCCACGATCCGTATGGGTGATTTTCTCAATGTGAGTTACGATGTCGAAAACTGGAAAGAGCATCGATTGCTTCTGGAACTTTCGCTTTACGGTTACCGTTTTGGATTCAAGGTCCCGCTCTACGGCGATGACGATGAATATACGCTTACTCTTTCTACTTCGTTTGGCGGGCATGTCGATGCATCCCTTAAGATCTTCGATGATTTCTTGCCGAAGGGCGGTAGCATAGGGTTTCATGCAGCCCGCAATCCGCGCTCGTCGCATGTGGGGCAGATTGTGCGTGTGCCGCTCAACATGGACGTGACCGAAGTCGAAAAGAAATTCCTGTTCTTCGAGCCGACTTCCATTGGCCTGATGAAGGTTCGAAACTTGTTCGAATATTTGCTCAGGGATCCGTCTGCAGGGCTTGTTGTGCTTGACTTCTCGGGCTATAAGGGCAATATGGCGATTTCTGAAGAGATCAATCGCTATGTCAAGAAAATTAAGGCTCGCGGCGGTCTTGTGATTGCCTACATGGATGATGTGCGTCCATCGGATTTGATGGCGGCTGCAAATGTGGACCGCATCGTTGTCGAACCTTCGGCTCATTTTACCTGGCTTGGGATTGGCGGCGGAATTGTATTCTACAAGGGACTTTTGGATAAATTAGGTGTCAAGGTGGAATTTTTGCGCCATGGGGCCTACAAGTCTGCGGTAGAACCTTATATGGAAGATTCCTTGTCTGTGAATGCACGTAGCAACATGGAATCGCTATATAAGGATCTTTGGGAAATTCTCCGTATGCGGGTTGCTGAGCGGATAAAGACGGGATCTTCGACTGAGAGCCTGAAAATGCTTGATTCGCTTGCGCAAAAGCCGGTCATCACCGCGATTGGGGCGAAAAAGGCTGGGCTGGTAGATACTTTGCTTTACATTGACCAGGTTCCTGCTTACGCCCTAAAAACTTTTTTCGATATGGATGCCCCTCCTCATGTGGGCTTTAGGACGTGGTCTCCGTCGAACATGAAAATATTTGACGAAAGCTGGAAACATAGGGCTAAGGTTGCGCTCCTGAACATCAATGGAACAATTGATTCGCGCATGGGCGAGGTGGTTCTTGATAATTTGCGCCGTCTCCCCGGAATGGGCGTGAAGGCTTTGCTTGTGCGGATTTCTTCGCCGGGGGGAGATGCGATTGCTTCGGATAAAATCTGGGGCGCGCTCAAGAACTTGAAGCGGTTTGACATTCCTATCGTGGCAAGTGTCGGAAACGTTGGTGCTTCGGGCGCCTACTACATTGCCTGCGGTGCGGATAAGATTGTTGCAGAACCTTTTGCTATTGTCGGGAGTATTGGAATTTACGGTGGAAAAATTGACGCTTCTGGCTTGATGCAAAAAATCGGGTTAAAAACCGAATCGGTGAAGACGAATGATTATGCTGACGCGCGTTCGTTCACTCGCCCGTGGACTGATACCGAAAAGGCTGCGCTCCAGGAATATATGGATGATTTCTATGACCGCTTTACAGGAGTCGTGTCGCAGGCGACGGGAATTGACCAGGCTGTTGTGGATTCCGCGTATGGTGGCGGTCGCGTGATGGTCGGCTGGAAGGCTAAGGAGGCCGGGCTTGTGCAAAGCTTGGGCGGATTTGACGATGCCCTTGACGAAGTCCGTGAACTTGCCGGCATCCCGAAGTCTACGGATATCGAACTGATGCAGTTGAATACGGATGAGTCCTTTGTTGAATCGTTTGTGAATGCAAAATCAATGGGAGATTTTATCCGCGACATAGAACGCACACAGTTCTGGGCGATAGAACCTGCTTTAGTTAATGGCTATTAGTCAATGGTCAGTAGCTATGTTGTTCTCGTGCATTTTGTCATCCTGAGCGAAGCCGTTAGGCGAAGTCGAAGGATCTAGTAATTTTTTAGAGGAATATAACTGGATCCTTCCACTTTCAGTGTCAGGATGACGTTGTAAAGAAATTGCTATTAATTAACTATTGACTAATGACTAAATACTAATGACTATAGACTAGATTATGTTTGAAATTGCATTAACTGTTTTTTGTTGTCTTGCGGCTTCGGCGTTCTGCTCTGTGACCGAAGCCTCGTTCTATAGCGTCCCGCCTTCGACGGTGGAAGTCTTGGAACGCCAGAAGAAGTTTACCGCGCGTTACCTGAAGCACGTGAAGAATAATATCGACCGCTACATCGCATCGGTGCTTGTGGTGAATACAGTCGCGAATACGGTGGGTGCGTCCCTGGCGACGGCCTTGGCCGTGAAACGATTGACTCCTTCGCAGGCGATGTTGCTCCCTGTGGTGCTTACGATTCTCATTTTGCTCTTTGGCGAAATCACTCCCAAGACACTCGGCGTCAAACAGGCGAAAGTTTGTGCGCCGCTTGTGGCCGTGCCGTTCTACTACATCACGAAAATCCTCAGCTGGACAGGGATTATCTGGCTTTGCCTCACGCTTACCAAACACTGGACGCACGAAGACAAAGAAAAGAAGGACGTGAGCATTGAGGACATTAACAGCCTCGTGAGTCTCGGGCTTCGCGAAGATGTGATTGACCGCCAGCAGGCGCTTGTCATCAAGAACATCCTTTCGCTCAAGTCGCTTCCGGTGCGCCGTGTGATGACGCCGCGACAGGTCGTGTTTACGCTCTCTGCTGACAGTACGATTGGTGAGACTCTTGACGAGCGCGGCAACTGGCCGTTTTCGCGTGTGCCGCTTTACGATGGTAAAAAGGACAATTGGATTGGGATTGTGCTCCGCCGCGATGCGTACAACCAGCTTGCCGAGGGCCACCGCGATGTGAAACTCCGCCAGCTCATGCGCCCGATGCAACTCGTGCCCGACAGCCTTATGACCGACAAGTTGTTGCTTAGATTCCTCAAGCAGCGTGGGCATATCGTGGGCGTTGTCGATGAATGGGGCGCGATTGCGGGCATCGTGAGTCTCGAAGACGTGCTCGAAGAAATCCTCGGCCGTGAAATCGTCGATGAATTCGACGTTGCCGTGAACCTCCAGGAAACGGCCCGCCGCAAATCCAAGGCGCTCGCAAGCATGCGCAAAGAGAAAAGTAGACAGTAGGGGGGGGGGCGAGAGAACGCCCTTCGGGCTACAGACGACAAATGCATAAGGCGAATGTTGCAGGGCTGCTCGCAGACCTATAACTGAGCCTAGCATTTGGTACTTGTACAGAGACGAAAGGTGCGGAATGTGTCATCCTGAGCGGAACGTAGTGGAGTCGAAGACAACCTCAAAAGGCGAGTGTCGCAACCATACTCGTATGGGTATGACCGAGCCGAAGAGGTTGGGGCTACTAGCCCCATCTAGTGACGTATTTCTAATGACTATTGCCCAAAGACCATTGGCTAATAACTAAAATTACTATACTAATTAATGTAATTATACCAATTGATAGAATGCTTAACCCGCTAAAATACTACTTTTTTCAAAAAATTCACCTTTTTACCCTTGAACCCTTGCGGAAAATCATCTAAATTTACTCTGCTTTTCTCGGGGCGCCTGTGCCCCGGAATTTCACTCACTAGAGGATTTACATGAAGACCATTACGGTAAACCCGAAGACTGTCTCCCGCAAGTGGAAGCTTGTGGATGCAGCTGACAAGCCGATGGGACGCGTTGCAAGCGAAGTTGCTCGTCTCCTCATGGGCAAGCACAAGGCCATCTATTCCCCGAACGTCGACACTGGCGACTTCGTGGTTGTCATCAACGCTGAAAAGGTTGCCGTTTCTGGCAACAAGGCTCTCCAGAAGCAGTATTTCCACCACACTGGCCACATCGCCGGTGAACGTTGGATCAACTTTGCTGACCTCTTGGCAAAGAACCCGACTGCTCCGCTCGAAGCTGCCATTTGGGGCATGCTCCCGCACAGCGCTCTTGGCCACAAGATGATCAAGAAGCTCAAGATTTTTGCAGGTGCCGAACATCCGTTCGCTGCCCAGAAACCCGAAGTCGTAGAACTTTAATTTAGAACGGAGAAAACTATGGCTACAGCAAAGAATAAGAAGATCTACCGCGGCACTGGCCGTCGCAAGAACGCCATCGCCGCTGTGATTCTGAAGCCGGGTTCCGGCAAGCGCACTATCAATGGTCGTGATTTCAAGGAATACTTCCATTCTGAAGTGCAGGACATGATTGCAAATCTTCCGTTCGCCATCCTTGGCAACGCTGAAGAATGGGACGTCGAAGTTACCGCTCGTGGCGGTGGCATCGCTGGCCAGATGGGCGCTGTCCGTCTCGGCATCTCCCGCGCACTTGTTGCTAACGATGCAGAAGTGAAGCCGGCTCTCAAGAAGGAAGGCCTCATGACTCGTGACGCACGTGCCGTTGAACGTAAGAAGTTCGGCCGCAAGAAGGCTCGTAAGCACTTCCAGTTCAGCAAGCGCTAATCTGCGATTTTGCTTTTACGGAAAACCCTGGCATCTGCCAGGGTTTTTCTGTTATTACAAGACCGTTCGGCTCTTTTGCAAGCACGAGAATGTGATATCGCCTCACTCTCGCCTCCACGATTCGTTGATACGAATCGCTTGAGGCTCACGAAGTCTCCGCTCCGCGGAGGCTTTTCTGTATTTTTGCTGTTGTTTCCCACGTCATCCTGAGCGTAGCGAAGACAACTCAGAAGGCGAGCGTTGCAAAAATGAGTTTGCTCATTTTTATAACCAAGCCAAAGAGTTGGGGCTTCAGCCCAATCCAGTTATTTTTGTGCTTGAAAAAGGAGATGCCCTCCCCATACGCGGATCATGACTACTAAGCAGCATAGCTGCAAGTAGTCAAAGACGTCAGAGCGGGGCATGACACATGCGGCAAAGCCGCGTCTTTAAACTACTAACTAATGACCAATGACTATTGACTAGTGACTAGTGACCAATAACTAACGACAATCCTAAAAGTTATCGTCTCTATCGAACATGTGCGTTATGAATTCCACGACGAGTGTTTCGTAGGCGTCATCGCTAAAGATCGGCTTCTGCATCAGGTCAATCGCTTCCTGTGAAAGTTTGCCTGTCGTTGCGAGTTCGGCGCCGCCCTTGCGGTACTTTTCACGGAGCATGTTCAAGCGGCGCGGCCCGCCACGGTGGTCGAGCGCACGCATTTGCGGGCAGGCGATAAGCGTGTAGCCCTCGTGCCCGAGAATGATGTCGAACTGCTTGCGGACCGGTTCGTAGACCACGTCCAGGTCCATCCAGGCGCAACTCGAAAGCAGAATGATTTTCTGCCCTTCTTTCTGGAACTGGAGCCCGTGTAGCGGGGTGCCCATGGCGTTTGCGCCGTCTTTAAGCTTCTGGCCCATGTACGGGTGGACCATGCCCACGATGCGGTCCATCAGGACCTTCATCTGGCCCGGGACGCCGAACAGGAATAGCGGAAAACTCCAAATGACAATATCCGAGTTGATGAGCTTTTCGCGGATCATCGGAACATCGTCGTCTTTCATGAAGCACGAACCGTCCTCGCGTCCCCAGCAGCTGAGGCAACCTCGGCACGGCTTGATGTTCATCTTGTCGATGAAAATATATTCGGTTTCATAGTCGCCATTTTGCTCGATCCCTTCAACAAAAGCCTTTGTCGGGATGAGGGTTCCACTACGTTCCCTTTTCGGGCTTGCGACCATAACGAGAATTTTCTTTTTTTCTGCCATGCGCCCAAATTTAGAAAAAATTAACATCTGGAAAAAGGTGCCGTTATATGGAATTGTGCCTATTATATAGTGAAAAAAAAAGCATTTTATTTTACTATTCTTATATTTTCTATATTGCAGGACTGTTATGAATAAGGCGGATGATGTAATGAAATTTGATTCTTTTGTCATTTTTGGCGGATGTGGTTTTATAGGTTCGCATGTGGTGGACCTGCTCCGTGAAAAATACCCAGATGCAAAGATATACATTGCTGACCTCCTTGCCGATACCGCTCAATCAGATGGTGTGATTTCCTATCAGCGTGTAGATGTGCGTAGCCCCATTGAATTGCAGGGCGATTTTGGCGCAAATACCCTCGTGTTTAACTTTGCCGCAATTCACCGCACTCCAGGGCATCCTGATTACGCCTATTTCGAAACAAATATTCGCGGTGCTGAAAATGTCTGCGATTTTGCCCGCAAGCATGGCATCGAAAATATCGTCTTTACGAGCAGCATTGCTCCGTACGGTGCCGCAGAAGAACTGAAAACGGAAGAAACTCTTCCGACCCCGAACACCCCGTATGGAATCTCCAAGCTGGTGGCTGAAAAGATCCATCGTGAGTGGGCTGCTGAAAATGCAAGTCGCAGACTCTCGATCGTACGGCCGGGCATTGTATTCGGTAAGGGTGAAAATGGCAATATGACCCGCCTTTATAAGGCTCTGAAAAAGCGCAAGTTTGCATATGCTGGCCGCAAGGACACCATAAAAGCCTGTATCTATGTGAAGGACCTGGTTCGTGTGATGCTTGCAATGGGCGAAGCTGAAGGCGAAAAAACAAAGCTTTACAACTGCTGTTATTACCCGTCGTTCACGATTGAGCAGATTGCCAATACCATGCTCAAGGCGACTGGCATGCGACGTCGGATTCCTTTTATCCCACGTAAACCGATGATGGCCGCTGCGACTCTCTGTGGCTTGTTTGGCGGCCTTGGCCTGGGCATATGCCCTGCCCGTGTGAAAAAGCTGATGGTGAGCACAAATATCGACGGCCAAAAACTTGCGAAAGATTATCCACTTTCCTATTCACTAGAAGACGCTTTCCGTGATTGGTTTAAAGATTGCGGAGAGGAGGAACTGGTGTAGCATGGGCGCTAAAAAAACGACCTTAGCATTTGTCATTCTTACATGGAATTCCGAACGCGTTATAGAACGATGTGTGCGTTCTGTTTTTGCGTTGAAGTCTTTTGATGTCTCTGCGTATGTTGTAGACAACGGATCGTCAGATAAGACTGTAGAAATCCTGGATGCCTTGACGCAAGAATATTCTCAGTTGCATGTCATCAAGCGTGCGTTTAATGAAGGAACCACTGTACCGCGTAATCTGGCCCTCAAAGAAATTAGTCCTGATACCGATTATATTTGCGTTCTTGATTCCGATACCGAAGTAAATGACGATGCCATTCAGGCGATGGTAAAAACCTTGGACAACAAGCGTGTTGGTATTGTCGGGCCGGAAATGAGGAATGAAGCGGGCGTTCTGCAGAATAGCGGCCGCAAGATACCGACATTGACGATTAAGCTTTCCAAGGTCCTGCCTTTAAAGAAAGCACAGCGCTGGGGCGAGTCGCTTGAGTTTTATAGCTATCCAAGTGACCAGAAGGTTGTCCCTGTTGGGTACCTGATGAGTGCCTGCTGGATGTTCCGACCGGAGATTTTGGACCAGGTCGGCTATCTGGACGAGAAAATTTTTTATGCGCCTGAAGACGTTGATTTCTGCCTACGCTGCTGGTTGGCTGGCTTCGGGGTTGTCCAAAATAAAAATGCCAGGATCCTGCATAGCTGGCAGCGCCTTTCGCGCAAGAAGCTTTTCAGTAAGCACAACTGGGAACACATAAAAGGGCTGGCGTATTTATTTACGAAACATCGCTATTTGTGGTCTGCACGAAAGATTGAAAAATTGGTGGCTGGATTTGCTAGAGGAATGCTATGAAACGCGTTATAACATATGGTACATTTGACCTTTTGCATTATGGTCATATTAATCTCCTGAAAAGGGCAAAGGCTCTTGGGGATTATCTTATCGTTGTTGTCTCTTCTGATGAATTTAACTGGAATGAAAAACATAAGAAATGCTATTTCTCTTATGAACAGCGAAAGACGCTCGTTGAATCTATTCGTTATGTTGATCTTGTTATTCCTGAAGAAAGCTGGGAACAGAAAAGAACGGATGTTCACGAATACCATATAGACACTTTTGTTATGGGCGATGATTGGGCTGGAAAGTTTGATTTCCTGAAAGAAGAAGGCGTGGAAGTTGTCTATTTGCCAAGGACTCCTGAAATAAGCACGACTCAGATAAAAAAAGACTTGAATGTGCAAAAAGCATAGAAGGGAAAAGTGAACGAAGTTTTTGAAAAAAATTTGCGCAAATTGCAGCTTTTGCAATTGGATATCGCTAAAGCCATAAAGGAATTGTGTGAATCAAATGGAATTCCGTATTTCTTGATTGGTGGAACTCTTCTCGGTGCCATTCGCCATAAAGGTTTCATTCCCTGGGACGATGACTTTGATGTAGGAATGTTGAGGGAAGACTATGAACGGTTTATCAAAATTGCAGAAGAAAAACTGGACAAGAAGAAATTCTTTTTAGAGACTTGGGATACAGAAAAAGGTTACGGTTTCCCTTTTGCAAAAGTAAAATTGAATGGAACCAGGTATCCAGAACGCAACGCCCCCAAAAATCTCCATCAGGGAATTTTTGTCGATGTTTTCCCGATCGATACCGCAGCCCCGACAAAAAGAAAAAGACTTTTGCAGCTGGCCGTTTTTCAGGTTACGTATAAATTCTACATTTATAAAAAGGGATATGTTCCCAGAGTCCTGTACAATAAGAAATCCAATGTTAAATGGATCGTTGCCAAGATAATGGGCGCTGTAGCTCATCTGGTGCCTGATTCTGTATTGAAAAATATCATCTCGAAGAGCTTGAAATTTTACAACTTGTCGTCGGGAACGGTTGCCGTAAATTTGCTAGGTGCGTACGGCTATAAGGAAACGTGTTCAAAAGAAGGACTCGTTGAAACCATAAAAGTTCCGTTTGAAGATACTGAATTTGCAATACCTAAAGGCTATATAGAATACTTGACGAACATGTACGGCGATTATATGCAGTTGCCTCCTGTAGAAAAGCGTTACAATCGACACGGAAATTACGATTCTGTTGACTTCGGAGAATACTCGTAATGCGAATTGCGTACTTGCTGCCTTATTTTACAATAGTCAGTGGTTCCTTTGGGGGAATCAAGATGCAGGCTGTTCAGTGGCGCGACATGTTGCAAAAAATGGGGCATGAAGTTGTTGAAATAAATCCCTGGGAAACATACGACTGGAAAAGTTTTGATGTGATACATTTTTTCTTTTTTGGTTCGTCTTTTTTTTCCCTTTATTCATCTTTAAAACTGCGTGCACCGCAGGCAAAATTTGTCTGTTCTCCGGTATTAGATCCGCATTATCCGTTGCTTGTATATAAAGTTCTTTCCCGGATTTCATATCCGAAGGCAAAAATCTTTGCGGATTATTCTGCGTTAAGACGTTATAAATCTGTTTTTGACGTGTTCCTTGCCAGAACACAATATGAACAGAAGTTTTTGTCGGATGCGTTCGGTATTAGCCCTTCCAAAATACAGCTGGTTCCTTTAAACAGCCGCTTTTCGAAAGTAGATTCTTTGGATCAAAATAAGAAGGAAAACTTCTGCTTGCATGTGTCTCGAATTTGCGACTCGACAAAGAATGTGGAACGGCTTGTCGATGCCGCGTTAAAGTATAATTTTGACTTGGTTTTGGCGGGTGCAAGTACTGATGAATTTAACGCAAAATTAGCGCGTAAAATTGGATCCCGCCAGAATATCCAGAATTTGGGACGCGTATCCGATGAAAAATTAAAGGACCTGTATTCTAGGGCAAAAGTATTTGCTTTACCTTCGATTCGAGAAGGGGTAGGATTAGTGGCGCTAGAAGCTGCCAGCTATGATTGTGACATTGTGATTACGAATATAGGCGGCCCTAAGGAGTACTTTTTACCGAATGCCATTGCCGTCGATCCCTATAGCGTTGATGAAATTGGCTTAGCTGTAAAAAGATTCCTGGATGGCGATACTTGTCAGCCTGCATTGCGAAAGCTCATTGCTGAAAAGTATTCGGAAACTGTGGTAACCCAGAAATTGCTGGATGCATATTCGAGAATGTAAGGGTTGGGAAAGACGATGTCTACGCATTCCTTGGCAGATAAACTAGTGATTATGGCAATTCTTGCATTGCCGTACGACGCTATACCGCATATATTGCCTTTTGTCTATAGGCCGTTATCGCTGTATTTTATTGTCGCCGCCTTTGCCATTTATTTGCTCCAGAATCATGGCCGCTTTAGTTTGCCTAAGCCTGTTATTCAAATTCTCTTTTTTAGTGTTGTTTCTGTCTCTGTTGGAAGTGTTGTCTTGCTTTACCATACAGGATCTTTTGTTGGCTTAAAATATTATGTTCCTGGCTTGGCGATGGGGATGCTTTCTGTTATTGTCTTTTCGCAGTTCCTATCTCGCCATAAGGATCCCGATTTTCCCAAGACCGTTTTAAAGTATGTTGGATACGCTTATATTCCGGCGATGTTTTTGGGCACTTTGGAAACTTTATCCTGTTACCATATCTTGCCGCACGTATTTAAATCCGTAATCAATACCATCTTTGGGGGCTGGCAGGAATTTCGTCCATGTTTGACAAATTCGGAAGCTTCTTATGCCTCCCAGCACATGGTTTTTGCCATTTTCGTTTATGCTTATCTGTATAAAGTTTTCCATTTAAAAAAATGGATGTATTGTACGATTGTCGCCGCGATGCTCTTGTTGTTTACGGTTAGCACGAAGGGATATCTTTTGATTATATTGTCGGTGGCCTTTTATGGTGTGTTTTCTAGCATTGCGAAGGGAAATTTCCAAAAAATGGTCTTGAAATCTATCGCAGTATTGTTTGTGCTTGCTTTGATTTGCTTTGCGATGTATCAGGTTTTATTGCTTGACCCTGGTACGTATTTTGCCAAAAGAGTATTGGAGTTTAAGAGCATTTCTGAAACAATCGAGTCTGATTCAAGCGCGTTTGTACGACTTGGGCTTCCTATGATTGCTTTAAAAATGTTTCTCCATAATCCTCTGCTTGGTTTGGGTGCAGGTGGTTGTCATGTTTTTACTTTAGAATATATTCAGAGATTCATGCCTTTCGCAATGAATCTCAATGATGTTCTGTATATGAGAAAAACGGGAAATGCGATGTCCTCTGCAATAATTTTTCAAGTGCTGGCTAATTTTGGGGTATATGGCTTCGTATTGTTTATCCGTCCACTTGTTGTCATTTGGAAGCGGAATAAAAAAATAGTGGCATCCATAAGATCCTTTGCTTTGCTTTTTTCATTTTTTATTGTACAGGTTGTTCAAAGTGGCAATTGGGCTTATATGCATATGTGGTTCCTGTTCGCTTTCTTCTCTATAAAACGAAGCGAAAGCTACAGCTCTTTTGCTGGCCCTTCTAAAAATGGTTGATTTATGCTAAATAGAACTCAGGAAGAAATTATTCAAAAATGGCCAAAAGATTGGAATACTCCGCTGGTCAGCGTTCGGTGTATTACTTATAATCAGCAGTCTTTCATTGCTCAGACTTTGGATGGCTTTTTAAGTCAAGAGACCGATTTCCCATTTGAGGTAATCGTCCATGATGATGCATCTACCGATAAAACAGCGGATGTCATACGTGAATATGAAAAAAAATATCCTAAGATAATCAAGCCTATTTATGAAACTGAAAATCAGTATTCAAAGAATGATGATTCTTTGGATAAAATCGTCGATTCTGCATGTAAGGGAAAGTATATAGCTTTTTGTGAAGGTGATGATTATTGGATAGATCCTTTAAAGTTGCAAAAGCAAATAAGTTTTCTAGAAAAGAATTTGGATTATGGATATTCTTATACCAATTTCAAAGGCTTTAATCAGCAAAAGCAACAATTTTTTGAAATGAATATCGAGGGATTGTCTGGAGATAATTATGCACATGAAATGCTGAATCCGACATCGTCTATATGGACTTTAACATTTTGTTGCCGAAAGGAATTGTATCTCTCTAGACCCAAGTTAAATAGAAAAGAATATTTTTGTGGGGATAGACTGATATTTTTGCATTTAGCTTCTATTTCTAAGGGGCACTATTTGCCTGAATGTACAAGTGTCTATAGAAAACTTTCAGAGTCTGCTTCGCATTTTAAATCGAAGAGAGCAATATTTAAGTTCTGTTTTTTCCATAACAAAACATATCTTTATTTTCTTGATCATGCAAGACGTTTTGAAGGTTGGGACAAGGCAAAAAAAAGATTCTCGATTAGACTTCTCCCTTATTGTTTCTTTTCCAGTGATTGGGAGGCTTTTAAGAAAATTGAACTTTCACTGTTCCCTGTAAAGTTTGAAAGTTTTTACTGGACGATCAGGTATCTTTTTGTTTTCGCAGTATATAAATTGTGTAGAATAAAGCCGTTTTTTAAGTGTGGATGTTTTTTGGTGAATCTTTTGGATCGAAAATAAGTGTATTTTTGCAATTTTTACAGTGTAAAAGATCTACCTGTTATATTGTAGAACTGTCATGGAGAAATTATGGCAAATAAGCAAATAACCGTCACTTCCCCCCTTCTCCCGTCTTTGGAAGAATTCACGCCGTATCTTAAGGATATTTGGGATCGCAAGTGGCTTACTAATAATGGCCATTATCATCAGGAGTTGGAACGCGCTCTCGCCGAATATCTTGGAGTTGAATACATTAGCTTGTTTACTAACGGAACTCTTCCGCTTATTACGGCGCTCCAGGCAATGCGCATTACGGGCGAAGTGATTACCACCCCGTATAGCTTTGTGGCGACAACGCACTCTATCTGGTGGAACGGGCTTACCCCGGTATTTGTCGATGTTGATCCGGCGACGGGCAACCTTGATCCTCAGAAAATTGAGGAAGCGATTACTCCGAAGACAACAGCCATTATGCCTGTGCATGTGTACGGCAACCCGTGCGATATCGAAGCCATCCAGGAAATCGCGGACAGATACGGCCTTGCCGTCATCTATGATGCCGCCCACGCCTTCAACGTGAAGGTCAACGGCCGCACGATTCTTGATGCAGGTGACATGAACACGCTCAGCTTCCATGCGACCAAGACGTACAACACCGTCGAAGGTGGCGCCCTTATCTGCCACGATGCACGCACCAAAAAGCGCATCGATTACCTCAAGAACTTCGGTTTTGCGGGCGAAACGACTGTGGTTGCTCCAGGTATCAATAGCAAGATGGACGAAATCCGTTCTGCTTACGGCCTCTGCAACCTCAAGCACATTGACAATGCCATTACCGCCCGCAAGAAGGTCGCGCAGAAGTACCGTGCAGCGTTATCGAATGTTCCTGGCATCTCCATGTTCAAGGAACGCGATGACGTGACCTACAACTACTCGTACTTCCCGATATTCGTGAACGAAAAGGAATATGGTATCAGCCGTGACGCTCTTTACGAGAAAATGAAGGAACACAATGTCCTTGGCCGCCGTTATTTCTATCCGCTGATTTCGAGTTTCGCCATTTATCGTGGCTTGCCGTCTGCAACCAAGGAAAACCTCCCTGTCGCAACCCGCATGGCCGATGAAGTCATCTGCTTGCCGATGCATGCGGGACTTACGGACGAAGATGTGAACAGGGTGCTGGAACTTGTTTGCAATAAGGGGAATGTATAATGAAGAAAGCGTTATTGCTGTGCTCGAGCCATAATGACCTGGGCCTGGTTCGTGCACTTCGCAAGCTTGGGTATTACATTATCGTTACCGGTAACAGGGCTGATTTGCCCGGTCAAAAATGGTGCGACGAATTTATTCTTGCGGATTATTCGGACAAAGAGAAAATCCTGGAAATTGCACGGAAAAATTCCATAGATGCCATCATTCAGTGTTGTAATGATTTCGGTGTGTACACTGCGGCCTATGTCGCGGAAAAGCTCGGATTGCCCGGCTATGATTCGTACGAAACGACCTTGACGCTCCACAACAAGGACTTGTTCAAGGAATTTGCAAAGAAAAACAACATTACCAGTCCGGTATCGACTCCGTTCTCTTCTGAGAAAGACGCTCTCCAGCATCTGGATACATGCTCATATCCGATAATAGTAAAGCCGACAGATTGCAGCGCAGGAAATGGAATTCACAGGGCTGACAACAAGGCGGAAGGGATTAAGTATGTCCAGGAAGCTTTCTTGAAATCTCGGGCCAAAAGGATTGTTATCGAACCCTATGTGTCTGGCACTCAGCATGGCTTCTGCACTTTTTTGCGCAATCAGAAAGTATGCGCGATATGCAGCAATAACGAATATTCTTTTTTAAATCCGTACCGTGTTGAAATCGACACGTATCCTGCCGACAATTTCGAAATCGTTCAAAACAAGCTTGTAGAGCAGATCGAGAAAATCGCCCATATCCTGAACCTAAAGGATGGCATATTCCATTTGCAGTACATCTATGATGGAAAAGATGCCCAGATTATCGAAGTCATGCGACGCATTTTAGGCAATATGTACCATGTCCCGGGCAACGCCCTTACAGGTATTGACTGGGAATATTGGGAAACTCGCGCAAGATGCGGCCTCGACTTGTCGGCATTTCCTTCTGTTGTAAGTCAAGAGGGGTGCTTCGCCTACAAGACTATCTTGGCCCCCAAAAACGGAAAGATTAAGTCTATCGAAATCCCGTCCAGATACAATAAGCATTTGGACAGCGTGTTTATGCTAAAGCAGAGCGGTGATTTGATAGAAAACAATATGTCCGAGCCGGTCGGCTTCATGTTCTTCTGCTTCCCTGATCAGCTCACGATGAAGAAAGAACTTATTGAATCCTATGTTAATGACGCCGTAACAGTTGAATAGGAGGGCTGTATGAATAACCAACACGAACTTTGCATTGGCATGGCCGGCGCAGGTCGAGCGACAGAACTGCATATGGAAGCCCTAAAGAGATTTAGCGGCATCCCATTATGTTATAAGAGAATTATCGCGAGACGCGAAGACCAGGTCAAAAAGATGCAGGAGCGTTTTGGTTTTTTAGAATACTCCCTTAAATTCGAGGACCTGTTAAACGACCCTGAAATAGATGTCATTGATGTCTGTACCCCGCCATACGCTCACGCTGATATGGTCGAGCAGGCTTTAAAGGCTGGGAAGCACGTCATCTGTGAAAAGCCGCTAAGCGGATATTTTGGAGAAGACGGGGATAATACGCCGATTGGTAAATGCGTCTCGAAAGTCAAGATGTACGAACGGTTGCTGACCTCTCTTGACCACTTGAAAGATTGCGTAGAGAAATCGAAAAAGAAGTTCTGCTATGCCGAAAATTTCATTTACGCCCCGGCTGTAACAAAGGCTGCGGAAATCATCACAGCAAAAAAGTCGAAGATCCTTTTTTCAAAAGGCGAGGAATCTTTAAAGGGCTCCAGTTCTCCGGTTGCTGGGGAATGGGCTAAGACCGGCGGCGGAACGTTCATAAGGACGGGTGCGCATCCGCTATCTGCAATAATTTGGCTCAAGCAGATTGAGGCCAAGGCAAGAAACGAAAAAATATCTGTCCAGTCCGTATTTGCCGACATGGCCCAAATAACACCGAGTTTGAACGATTACGAACATCGTCATATTGCGGCAAGGCCAAACGACGTTGAAGATTTTGGAACGGTGATTATTACGTTCTCTGACGGGACCAAGGCGGTCGTTATGGCGACCGATACTTTGTTAGGTGGAAGCCGTAACTATGTCGAACTGTACTGTAACGATGCCGTGATCAATTGTAAATTGACCATGTCCGATTTGATGAGCACCTATTTCCTGGACGAAGATGGCCTTGATGATGTCTATATCTCAGAAATGTTGCCTTCAAAGAAAGGCTGGAACAATCCGTTCCTGGAAGATGTCATCATGCGTGGATATGTCGATGAAATGCGTGATTTTATGGAATCGATTTATTATAATCGGGAGCCAAAGTCTGACTATTGGGTCGCGCACGAAACGTTGCGAGTCATTTATGCAGCCTATAAATCTGCTGAATTAGGAAAAGCTGTAGTTCTTTAATTTTTTACCAATGTCTCTAAAATCATCTGTTATATCCTCGCTATTCTGGAAATATTTTGAACGCCTTGGTACCCAAGGTGTTCAGTTTATTGTTGCGGTTGTTTTGGCAAGATTGCTATCGCCTGCTGATTTCGGCTTGATAGCTCTTATCATGGTCTTTATTACCATTTCAAATGTATTTGTTCAAAGCGGTTTAAATACAGCTCTGATTCAAAAGAAAGATGCCGATAATCTTGATTTTACGACCGTCTTTTACTCGTGTTTGCTGTTGGCTTGTGTGTTGTATGCAGGCTTGTTTTGCGCAGCTCCGTTTATTGCCCAGTTCTATAACAGTCAGAACGAGCTTGTCCCTGTTATTCGAGTCCTTGGACTGATGCTTCCTTTGGGAGCCTTGAGTTCAATTCAGGAGGCTTATGTTGCTCGGAATATGATGTTCAAGACACTTTTTTATAGAAGTGTTGGAGCGATTATTCCCGCAGGACTAATTGGTGTGCTGTTTGCCTATTGGGGATATGGCATTTGGTCTCTTGTTATTCAACAATTGACGAATTCGTTGTTGATTTGCATCATAATGTGGTTTACCGTTAAATGGAAACCGAGTTTGTCGTTTTCGTTTGCCCGCTGGAAAATGCTGTTCTCGTTTGGCTGGAAATTGTTGTGTTCGTCATTGCTGGATACTTGCTATAATAATTTACTGAACCTGATTGTTGGCAAAATGTTTAATCCAACGGCTCTAGGTTATTACAATCGTGGCGATCAATTCCCTAAATTGATTGTGAACAACCTGAATTCATCTATCCAGTCGGTGATGCTGCCTTCTTTGTCATCTGTGCAAGATGATAAACCTCGTTTAAAAGTGATGATGCGTCGAGCTATAGTAACAAGTTCATTTTTTATTTTGCCTTTAATGGCAGGGCTTGCCGCTGTCGCAACACCGCTAACTCTTGTTGTCCTTGGTGAAAAGTGGCTCCCTGCGGTTCCTTTTATACAGATATGCTGTGTTATCTATGCTTTTTGGCCGATTCATACGACAAATCTTTCTGCAGTCAATGCGGTTGGACGTAGTGATATCTTTTTAAAACTTGAATTGATAAAAAAGGGTTATGGCCTGGTCGCTATTGCCATTGCTGTTTTATTTTTCAGGTCGCCAATAGGCATTGCGATGAGCAGTGCTATTACTGCTCCGCTTGGGGCATTTGTGAATGCTTATCCAAATAAAAAGTTATTGAATTATGGATACATTGAACAGACGAAGGATATTCTGCCTTCTATGGCGTTATCTGTTTTTATGGGCGGATGTGTTTATTTTGTATCTTGTTTGTTGTCCGATAAATTTGCGATAAGTCCGATTCTGCAATTGGTTGTCTTGTCTCTTTTGGGCATGACTCTTTATTTGGGACTCGCTAGGCTGTTGCATTTAGAATGTCTTGATTATTTAATAAAGACTGTAAAGGAATTTCGCAATAGGAAAAAATGATGGAATCTTGCGCAAAAAGAAGTGTTAATGTCGTAGTTCTAGGGATATTATTCCTTTGCCAGACTTTATTCGCCTCTCCGGTGATTTCTCCGGAGAGGTACAACCTCAAGCTTCTCGATACGGCGCCGATGCTGTTCGAATTCCATAGGCTTACAACCACTTCTGCAAAACAGGAATTTCATTATCCACAGAGGGATTCCTCCTGGCGCAGGGATGCCGCCTATAGAGAAAAAGATGCCTTGCTGAAATTTCAGTCCAATCGGACGTTCCTTGCGACAAGTCTGGTTGGCGGAATAGACTTCCGAGGTGGAAAAGCTCTTGGCGATACAATCTGGCCCGGGATTGACGGCGGACTTTATTTGAGAGGCTATATAGATTCTCTGGAATTTGTATTGGATGCTCGAATTTATTCAGAACGTCATTATTCGAAAAATCCGCAGTCTTACGATGGTGAATACATTGACCTTCAGCTGGAAGAAGTTAATGACGGTCTTGAATATGTCAGTTACGCTCGTTATCGAGGCCACTTGTCTTTAAATATGGGCTTTGCCCGATTTGATGTCGGCCGTGATGTAATGCATTGGGGGCCTGGCTACTATAACAACTTGGCCTTGAATCAGTTCTCGTTACCTTTTAATTCGATGTCCCTAGATTTGCAGGTTGGGCCGCTTACTGTCCTTACTATTTATGGTGACTTGCGCGTTTTCAAGGGTAATTCAAACAAAGGTAACAAAGCAGCCCGAAATCTATATGGACATCGATATGAACTGGACTTCGGCAATCTTGTCGTGGGGATGAGTGAACTCCAGGTTGTTCATGATGACAATAATGCATGGCTTTTTGTTCCGATCATTCCACTTTTTATGGAAAAGGGGAATTACACAGAAAGCTCCAATAACGGTGCGCTGTCGTTTGATTTAAACTATAGATTGTTCAACAAGGCTCGTTTTTATACGGAATTCTTTATGGATGATTTTCAGAGTCCTATAGAACTGATAAAAAATGAGAATATTCAGTCAAAATGGGCTTGGATGATTGGCGCCCAGGTGGCTCACGATTTCGATTGGAAAAATCATGCATTCGAAGTGGGAACACTTTTTGAATACGCTCGTGTTGAACCCTATGTATATACGCATTTTAAGAGCAATACGGCTCAAATGGCTCATCTTGAAGTTCCGCTTGGTAATCAGGGCGGTCCTAATAGCATGACTATTGACTGGTTGATGTATTCGCGAATGGATAAGCGATGGGTATTTGGCCTACACCAGAAATGGTTCTGGAAAGGTACGGATACAGGAAGTTCTATAAATGATCCCAATCCGCTGAATCACGCTGTTGTAAAAAAGCGTTTTCTGCATGGTGCCAAAATGCAGTATTCCATCACCCCGATTCTCGGTATCGAAGGCCGCTATGTCAATTTCGATCTAGAATGGACCCTTCTGGGCGATCGAAAAGTGTATTCCAGAGCTGGGTTCAAGTGGTAGTTAAAGCGAAGGAACCAGTTTGTCGAGTTCTTTGATTTTGTTCTGAAGCGCCTTTTTTAGCATTTCAATGGCTTCGTCAAAACTTTTTTCTTCGTCACCTATTTTGTGAGCCGTGATGTTAATGGGCCAAAGCTTTATGTTCTGTTCGTTTGATTCCTTGACGTAATTTGCAAGAGAGTCAATAAAGGCGTTCATGGAACCGAGCGAATCTTTAATGACTGGCCATCTTTGCTTAAATGCTTCTTTGAAAGAATCCTTCTCGAAAAATGGCTTAAACAAAGCCGTTTTTTGATTTATAAGCCCTGTCTTGTTTAATTTGAACGTGCTGTAATCAAAATCCCAAACGGGGCCGGCAGAAAGCTTGCCGTTCTTGTCTTTATGCATGTAGACGCTTTTGGGGTGCATCGGTTCACTGTTTGTCGATAATGCGTATACCGTGAAGTAGTCGATAAAAGAATTCTGATCGACATAGTCAAGATAGGTGGAATCGTCTGCGTCTAGTTGCAAAGTCTTTTCGGTTTCATTGATGTAGTCTGTTATATAATTGTATTGGATTTTGTCTGGCTCGCTTGGGTATTTTATATTGACGGGAAGGTCATTGTATTCCGTTTTAAATTTGAATTCTTCATCGTAACTGGTATCGAATTCAAGTAAATAGGAGTCGTCGTCTAGTTCGAGCCTATTCTTTTTGACTTCGATTTTTTCGCAGATGTAATAGTTGCCTAAAAATTCTCCGTTTATGATCACATCTGCAAACTTGCCGCTTGGGGTCCAGGCGAGAGATGTTTTACGGGCAAGTTCAAATGCGACGGCGTTTCTAATTAAGGTTCGGTCTCTATAGTTTGCGAGCATGACCCATTTTTTAGCTTTGGCCATACCCAGTAAGGATTGCTTTGTTTCAAACTTTATTGCGTAGGGCTTTTTGGGATAAAAGTCCCACGTTGTGTTTCCTCTTCCCTTTATGGTCAAATCCAGGATTTCGCTTTCGGGTTCATACTCGTTCCAGATTTGCATTTTTGCGGGGATTTCTGTTTCGCGATCCTTTATGGCTTTATGTTTTCTCGTTTCGATCACGATTCTTGGAACACCTGTGTACGGTTGCTCAAAGTCTTCGATTGAGAGTTCTGTGATAGGTACTCCGCTTGCTGATGCACTATCATCACTACAGGCAGAAAAGAACAAAACTATAAGGGTGGCGATTACGTAAATTGCCATGCTTCTGTTTTTGGGGAACATAGAATTGGTTTTAATCGTTATTTTTCAGTTCCGTAATACGTTGCATACCATTCTGCGAATTTTCTAAGTCCTTCGCGGAGAGGTGTTGCGGGCTTGAATCCGAAATCATTCTCCAGGGCGCTTGTGTCGGCATAGGTCACGGGCACGTCGCCGGGCTGCATGGGCACAAGTTCCTTGTGCGCTTCGAAGTCGTAATCGGCAGGGAGCACTTTCGCACGGACGAGTTCTTCCTGGAGGATCGTTACGAAGTCGAGCAAATTTTCCGGGTGGTTGTTGCCGATGTTGTAGACCTTGTACGGCGGGAGCGGGAGACCGTCTTCGCCGTTTTGCTTTTCGGGTGCATGCTGCATCACGCGCACAACGCCTTCGACAATGTCATCGACGTAAGTAAAGTCGCGCTTGCACTTGCCGTAGTTGAAAATCTGGATCGTCTTGCCGGCCTTAAGCTTGTTTGTAAAGCCGAAGTAGGCCATGTCCGGGCGGCCTGCGGGTCCGTAGACGGTAAAGAAGCGCAGCCCCGTGCTCGGGATGTTGTAGAGCTTGCTGTAGGCGTGTGCCATGAGCTCGTTGCTCTTCTTGGTGGCGGCGTACAGCGAGACCGGGTTATCGACCTTGTCGTCGGTGGAGTACGGGATTTTCTTGTTGCTGCCGTACACGCTGGAGGAACTCGCGTACACGAGGTGCTCGACTTCAAAATGTCGGCAGGCTTCCAGGATGTTGTAGAAGCCGATAAGGTTGCTCTGGATGTAGGCATCCGGATTCGTAATGGAATAGCGGACGCCTGCCTGGGCGGCGAGGTTCACGACAACTGCGAAGTGGTACTTTTCGAACAAGCTGTCGATTGTCGCCTTGTCTGCAAGATTCGCTTTGATGAATGTCCATTTTTTCCCGGTTGATGTGGCGAGAGCCTCAATTTCCTTGAGACGCTCGTACTTGATGTTCACGTCATAGTAGTCCGAGATGCTGTCAATGCCGACAATTTCAGCGCAGGCATAATCGCTCAGCAGTTTCTTGCAGAGGTTGCAACCGATAAAGCCGGCAGCTCCTGTGACGAGGACTATCTTTCCGTTCAGGTTGACATTCTTATCAAGCATGATCTTTCCTTAGCAACCGATGGCGCTGTATTCAAATCCTGCGTCGGCGAGTTCCTTTGCATCGTAGATATTGCGGCCGTCGATGATGAGGGCGTTCTTCATGGACTTCTTCATCACGCCGAAGCTCGGCATACGGAACTGCTTCCATTCGGTCACGAGGAGGAGGGCGTCGGCATCGAGCAATGCTTCGTACATGTCGTTGCAGTAGACGATCTGTTTTGCGATTGCAGCGGCGTCATCTCGTGCGGCCATTCTGCGCTTGCATTCGTTTATGGCGACCGGGTCGTAGACGCGGACAATGGCTCCTGCCTTAACAAGCTTGTCGATAAGCACGAGAGCGGTCGCTTCGCGCATGTCATCTGTTTCGGGCTTGAAGGCGAGGCCCCACATGGCGATTGTCTTGCCCTTGAGGTTTGCTTCGCCGCCGAAACGCTTTGCAAGTTTGTTGAAAAGAACTGTCTTCTGGTATTCGTTGACTTCTTCGACAGCCTTCAAAACGCCCATTTTGTAGCCATTCTTTTCGGCGGTCTTGATGAGGGCCTTCACGTCCTTCGGGAAGCAGCTTCCACCGTAGCCGCAGCCCGGGTAGAGGAATTTGCTACCGATACGGGTATCGCTACCGATGCCCTTTCTCACCATGTTCACATCGGCACCCACAAGTTCGCAGAGGTTTGCGATGTCGTTCATGAAACTGATGCGGGTCGCGAGCATGGAGTTCGCGGCGTACTTGATCATTTCTGCGCTCGGGATGTCCGTGAAAATCACGCGGAAGTTGTTGAGCATCATCGGGCGGTAGAGGCGGGTCATGAGTTCCTTCGCCTGTTCGCTTTCCACGCCAACGACAACGCGGTCGGGCTTCATGAAGTCCGTAATAGCGGAACCTTCCTTCAGAAATTCCGGGTTGCTGGCCACGTCGAACGGAACGTTCACGCCGCGCTTGTCGAGTTCTTCCTGGATGGCCGCCTTGACCTTCTTGGCGGTGCCGACCGGGACTGTAGACTTGGTCACGAGAACGGTGTACTTCTTGATGTTCTGGCCAAACGTGCGGGCCACGGCGAGCACATACTGCAAGTCGGCGGAGCCGTCTTCATCGGGAGGCGTACCCACGGCGCTAAATACCATTTCAACATTGTCGAGAACGCTTGCAAGATCGGTCGTGAATTTGAGGCGGCCTTCGCGCTGGTTCCTGAGCACCATTTCATCGAGACCCGGTTCGTATATAGGAATTTCACCTTTCTGGAGAGATTCAATCTTGGCCTGGTTCACATCAACGCAAGTCACGTTGACACCCATTTCGGCAAAGCATGTACCGCTAACAAGTCCAACGTAACCGGTACCGACAATAGCAATATTCATAAATAAATCCTTGAAAAATTTTCTTCCTTAATCTTTTTAAAAGAAATGTAATAAAAACGTAAGGCTTTGTTTTATAAACGCAAAAACGCTGCCCCGCAGGGCAGCGTCGTGAGATGCGTGAGCTCAGTTCTCTCCATTTCTCATTTCTGTTTGCTCACGGTCCATCGTGTATGTCAGGTATTCCTTGAAATCGCGGTCAATCTTTGCTACATCGAAATCTTCAATGTCGTCAATGAGAATTCCGACATTCGTTGGATTGTCAGGCCAATCGTATAACGGGATTTCATCAAGAATAATGACCTTGTCCTGCGCCTTGGCGACATATTCAACTTTGGATTTTTCGACCCAGCCCATTCCGCATCGTCCTTTGACGAGAACTTTGGTTTCAGCTTCTTTGACAATCGTCAGTTCGTCATTGAATCCTGCGGTGCAGATAACTTCGCCGCCATCTTTTGCATTTGTAACTTCGATGTCGCCGAGTTTTGATTTGACAACACGTGCTGCGAATGATGATGTGACCATAAACGCAAGCATTACTGCGGTTATAAGTTTTAAAGTTTTCATGATTGCCTCCTTGATTATTGTGAGGCGAACAACTGCCTCAATTGTAAACTACAAAGTAACATTGTTGCAGAGTAGTAAATTAATGGTTTAATTTGGAATAAAATTTATTAGTTTATAATAAAAGCGCTGCCCCGGAGGACAGCGCTTGGTAGATGTATGAGTTTAGTTTTCTCCGTTTCGCATTTCCATCTTCTCACGGTCCATCGTGTAAGTCAAGTATTCCTTGAAATCACGATTGATATCCACTCCATCGAAGTCAACATCGTTGCCTTCTAAGACGAATACTGCACTCGGATTATCAATCCAGCCAACGAGAATTTGTTCATCCAAACTAATGGAATTATCTCCCGGGCCTTTTGCAACGTATTCGATCTTGGATTTGTCAACCCAGCCTTTTCCGCAGTTTCCCTTGACAAGTACTTTCGTATCTGATTCCTTGAGAATTGTGAATTCATCGTTAAAACCAGCTGTGCAGACTACCGTGCTGCCATCTTTATCGGATGTGAGATCGATATCGCCCAGTTTTGATTTAACAGTTCTTGCGGCAAAAGATGTGCTGACCGTAAGAGCGAGGGCAATAAACAGTGCACATTTAATGCGATTCATGATTACCTCCTTGTGATTGAGACGAACAATCGCCCCCATTGCATAAGCTACAAAGTGGCGTTTGGCAGGAGTAGTTGAGGAGTATTCCAGATTGGAATAATTATTTTGTATCTTATCAATAAAACTAAGGAAACGAAAATGATTGACTTAAGAAAAAATTGGGCGATGAATATCGCGACTTTTGTAGTGTCTGCGGTTCTCGCGGCGGGGGCGTTTAGTAGTGCTTTTGCGAAGAGCACTCCGTCTGCTGACGAAGATATTAAAATCGTTAAAATCAACGATGACAATTTCGAAAAGGAAATTCTGCATTCCAAGAAGCCAGTGATTCTCGAGATTTCATCGACAAGTTGCCCGCCGTGCCTTGTCATGATTCCGACGCTTATCGGTATTGCGAAAAATTACAGCGATATCAAGATTGCGTCTATCGGGATTGACGAACCGAATATCGAAAAGATCAAGAATACGCTTCCGATTCAGGCGTTCCCGACGTTCTTTTTCATCAAGGACGGTCGCATTATCAACCAGCGCGTGGGCGTTATCAAGGAGCCTGAACTTCTGAGCGCTTTGGATTACACGCCGAAACCGAATGCAACGCAAAAGGCGAAGAGCAAACCGAAAAAGAAAAATGCGCACAAGAATCTTGTCTGCAAGGTAGATGGCCAGTTCAATGGACTCAAGAATCTTGTGACGATTTCGTTTGTGTTCGGCGATTCAGAAATTGAAAATGTCGATATCGTGACGGATGTGTTTGTGCCGCCGGAACAGTTTGACAAGCGCGACCAGATGATGGATCGTATCCGTGCAAGTGGCAAGGGCGAGGTCGCTCCGACGATGACAGGTTTCCAGATGCATATCGACAATGATTGCCGATTCATGAAGGCTATGGACATGAAGCGCACTTCGACTTACGGCGAAATGCGCGCTGGGCTTGAGTTGCAGGGATTTACTTGCAAATAGCTTTGTCAATCCGACAATAAAAAACGCTCAAATTGCTGTGAAATACCCCCTTTATGGGGGTATTTTTTATTGTGGTAAAAAGGATGTGGTATGAAAAACAAATTTCTCTTTTTATTTTTGGCGGTTTCTGCTTCTCAGGCCGCGGTGAATCTGGGTGTAAGTCTTGGCGATAGCATCAAGCCGGTGACGCATGTGGCGACGGGCTCGCTTTATGGCCTTACTGAGAGTCTTCCGAGCAATATCGAGCGTGATGTCGCCCCGCTCAAGCCGAACGTGTTCCTTTCTCCGGCGCGCAGCGGTAACGGTCGCCAACAGCCGATTGGTGGGGCTTTCCTTGTGGCTCCCCGTGTCGAAAGCATTGGTGCGAAAATTCAGATTCGCCTTGCTGACGTTTTACCGGGATGGCCGTACAAGTTCCAGAATATGGACCACTGGAAAAATGAAGTAAAATCGGTCATCAACGACAAGCTTAAATCAAACAACAAGAATTTTGACGGTTACGAAATCTGGAACGAGCCGAATGACACTTGGAAATCGAATATCGACTTCAATTCCGGTCTCTGGAAACAGACTTACGATTTAATTCGGCAGATGGACCCTGGTGCAAAGATTATCGGCCCTTCGTACTCTTTCTACCACGCTTCGCAAATGGAAGCGTTTATCAAGTATTGTGCACAGAATAACTGCTTGCCCGATGTCGTGAGCTGGCACCAGTGGGGGAGTGGAGGCTTTGTTGGAGCTGTCGAAACCTACCGCGCGCTTGAAAAAAAGTATAACGTGACTCCGCGTCCGCTGAGCATCAACGAATATTCTTCGACGGAGCATTCCGAAGAAGGTTGCCCGGGTTTGTCGGTGCCGTTTATTGCAAAGTTTGAACGTCACGGCGTCGAAAGCGCAATGATTTCCTGGTGGTTTGTACCGCTTCCAGGTCGTTTGGGGAGCCTTCTCACCAAGGACAATGAACGTGGTGGCGGCTGGTGGCTTTATAAGTGGTATGGCGACATGAGTGGTTACATGGCTAAAGTGACCCCGCCGAACGACAAGAGCGATGGCGTGGACGGTTTTGCCGCTCTCGACAAGAAGAAGGGCTTTGCAAGTATTGTGCTTGGCGGCAACACCAAGGGCGATGTGAACGTAAATATTTCGGGCATCCCTGCAGAATTTGGCAGTCAGGTAAATGTCTCTGTAGAATATGTTGTATGGGAAAATAAGGACAAGGCAGTGCCTTCGACCACGACTGTATCAAATAAGGATTACGATGTCAGTGGCGGAAAGATTACGGTGCCTGTAAATATCACGAATACAAAGTATGGCTATCGTGTGTATATCACGCCGATTATTCCGCAAGCCCCTTACAAGGATACGGCTATGGAGATTCCTGGTAAAGTCGAAGTCGAAAATTACGATGTAGGCGGTTCGGGCAAGGCTTATCTTGATTTGGATGATGACAACAAGGGTGGTGAATATCGCGAAGACGCTGTTGATATCGTGAAGGCCGGTGATGGCTATGCTGTTGGTTACACGCAAGAGGGCGAATGGCTTGAGTACACTGTGAAGGTTGCTGAAAAAGAAGATTACGCGGTTTCAGTCCGCTATGCGACTTCTTCGGAAAATACGGGCATGAAGCTGTATGTCGATGGCGAGGTCGCCTTGGACAATGTCGCGTTCCCGCAAGGCGCGGGCTGGGAAACTTATTCGACGGTCGATGCCGGGAAGGTGAGTCTTTCTGCGGGCGAGCATGTGCTCAAGCTTGAAATTGTCGGAAACTATGTCAATATCGATTGGCTGAACTTTGAAAGCGAAAAGACGATTGCGATTGGAAAGCCTATGCTGCACGCTGTTCCGCATGAGGCTAGTTATGATGTGTTCGATATGCAAGGTCGCCTTGTTGCAAAATTGAAGGCGTTCGGCTCCGAAAGTTTGCGCTCAAAAATTTCAGCTACGGTGAAGCGCTCTGGAACCTACATTGCAAAGCCTCAAACGGGCGGAAAAATGTTGCGAATTTCGGTGAAATAGGTAAAAAAACTTTATTCGCTAAAGTTTGTTTAAAACTTGCGCCAAAAAGCCGGTTCCTTATGGAGCCGGCTTCTTTGTAGGAGTTTATGAGGAGTCTATGAATTTTTCAAAATGTGCTGTAGCAAGGCGGTACAACCTTCGTTGACGTCTTGCCAGGTGGCTTCGAAATCGCCTGTGTACCAGGGATCAGCGACATCTCGGTTCTTGCCCGCCCAATCCATGAGAAGTGAAATTTTACCGGCTTGGGAATCGTGCGCATCTTGAATTTGCGCTGATTCTCGATCTTTGTTGTACTGTGCAAGTTCTTGTTCGTAAATGTCGCGGGGCAAAATCCAGCGGAGATTCCGCAGGTTGTTTTGATCCATGAGCACGATGTAGTCGTAATGATTGTAGTCGGCGACGGTCATTTGTCTGGCCGTTTTTCCGCTACAGTCGATTCCGTGACGTGCGAGCATGCGCCTTGCGGGCGGGTACACCGGATTTCCGATTTCTTCGGTGCTTGTCGCTGCTGATGCAATCTCGAAGTCGCTTGCTTGCGGGTTCGAGTCTCGCAAATCGCGGACCAACTTTTTCATTACAAATTCTGCCATCGGGCTACGGCAAATGTTCCCGTGACATACGAACAAGATTTTTATCATGCGTCTTTCCTAAGGCTTTCCAAGATTTTGTAAAGTGTGCAGTAAAGCGACTTTGCTTCGTCTTCTGACAAGTTTACACAACTTGCCATGGACTTAGGAACGCTCGCTGCTTTATGCTGCAACATTTCACCTTCGTTGGTCAGGCTTACCGAAAGGCAACGCTCGTCGCTTGCTTCGCGGGTGCGCGTGATGTAGCCTTTGCTCTCGAGCTTTTTCAGGAGCGGGGTCAGCGTTCCCGAATCGAGGTAGAGTTTCTGCCCGAGTTCAGTGACGTTACATTTTTTCTCTTCCCACAGCACGAGCATCACAATGTACTGCGTGTAGGTGAGGGCAAGCGGCTCCAGGAATGGCGCGTAACGGCGCGTGATTTCCTTGGAGACGGCGTACAACGGAAAGCATAGTTGATTTTCAAGTTTTAGTGAACAGTTCATTGCGCCTCCTAAAGTAGCTTTTCAACGCAAGCCCGTACGTCGTTCATGTCGGCGGTGGGCTCGAATCGCGCGACGACGTTTCCTTCGCGGTCTACTACGAACTTGGTGAAGTTCCACTTGATGTCCGGATTATTCTTGTAATCCTTGTCGATACTCCTGAGGAGTATGGCCATCGCGGCGGCTTTCACTCCGAACCCGAAACCTTCGAAACCTTTTTGCGATTTCAGATAAGTGTAGAGCGGGAGTTCGTTTGGACCGTTCACGTCGGACTTTTTCATCTGCGGAAATTCCGTACCGTACTTGAGCGTACAGAATTCGTGGATTTCGTCGTCCGTGCCGGGCGTTTGTCCTTTGAACTGGTTGCAGGGAATGTCGATGACTTCGAATCCTTTGTCATGAAAGTCGGAGTACATCTTTTCAATCGGCTTGTAATGCGGGGTGAATCCGCAGCCGGTTGCTGTGTTCACGATGAGCATCACTTTGCCTTTGAAGTTTGCGAGCGGAACATTGTTTCCCTTTCCGTCGATGAGAGTGTAATCGTAGATGTTCATATTGTTTCTCCATATTTGATTGTTTATTTTAATTTTGTACAATTCAATTTTATAAAATTTAATTAAAAATGGCAATAGCTGGCCGAAAAAAGTAAGTTATAATTTGGTTTTTATGTGATTTTTAGCAAATGACATGTCATCTTGACTGCTAAGAAAACCTGCATCTTCGTCATCCCGAGCGTAGCGAGAGATCCAGTTAAGTCTAGATAGCGTTTAAATTTTTTACTGGATTCTTCGCCATAAATGGCTCAGAATGACGCTGTGGACATTGCTTTTTCTACATTTTACACCATGAAATCTATAGAAGTTGTCGCGGGTGTTATCACGGATGGCGGGCGCATTTTTGCCACGCAGCGTGGGTATGGCGACCAAAAAGATGGCTGGGAATTTCCGGGCGGCAAGATGGAACCGGGAGAAACGCCCGAACAGGCGCTAGTCCGTGAACTCCAGGAAGAACTTGATGTTAAAGTGATTGTTGGCGAGAAGATTTGTACGGTGGAATACGATTACCCGAAATTTCACCTGACGATGCATTGCTTTTACTGTACGCTCGCCGCAGGCTGCAAGCCAAAACTCTTGGAACACGAAGACGCCAAATGGCTTGACCGCGCAAACTTAAATACCGTCAACTGGCTCCCCGCTGACATCGAAGTCGTAAAACATCTTTAGCATCACCGTCATCTTGAGCGTGATGGAATCCTACTTCTCCGTCATCCTGACCCGTAGGGAAAGGATCCAGTTAAGTCTAGTATAAGCGAGACAAGATATGACTGGATGTTTCGTAGCGTTGCTACTCAACATGACGAAGAGTCATTGCGTCTTGTCATTCTGAGCGTAGCGAAAACAAATCAGAAGGCGAGCGTTGCAAAAATGATCTTGCTCATTTTTATAACCGAGCCAAAGAGTTGGGGCTTGCCCCATCCAGTTAAGTCTTGTAATGGCGATTATTTTTGCAATTCTCGCGCGAGTTCGGTCCCTTCGAGGAGTTCGCCTAAGAACTCGCAGTAGGGAGTCGGAATCCCGTGAGCCTTCCCGAGCTTGCTGATGGTCCCGCAGAAATACGCGTTTTCCGTTTTGCGTCCGGCCTCGATGTCCTGCAACATGGAACACTTGCCGAGTGGCGTGTAGTTGCATGTGAGTCGCAAGTTCTCTTCGAGGTCTTCGTTCGTGAGCGCAAAGCCTTCGGCGTTTGCCACCTGAATGACTTCGTTCCCGATTTTACGCACAAGCGATTGCATCACCGGGAAGTTGAAACCCGCAAATGTCGAACGGCAAATGGCTCCGATTGAATTGAACACGGTGTTCATCAAAAGCTTTTTCCACATTTCCAGACGGATGTTCTCTGGAATCTTGTGGACGATGTGCGCTGCTTCAAAAAGCTGGTGGATGGCTTCGACGCGCTCAGATCGGTGGTTGTCTTTTTCGCCAAAGAGGATGATGCCTCGGCCAGCGCAGTCGATATTTCCGTGCTGGTTGATGGACTGCAAATTGACAATGAATCCGTACAACGTCTTTTCTGCACCGTAAACGCGTTCAATTTCTGTTTCGGAATGCACTCCGTTCAAAAGCGAAAGTAACGCGGTGTTCGGACCGACCGCATTTTTCGCTTCTTCGAGCGCTTCGTTGAATTGCAAATTCTTGGTTGCAAAAATCACGAGGTCAACGACAGGGACTTCGTCCGGCGTGACGAAGTTGAAGTCCGCCTTTTTCCCGTTGATGACGATTCCGCTTGCCTGGTAGCGCGCCTTGCGTTCGGCGTCCATCACGCAATAAAGCTTGTTCCCAAGAACGCTCAAGAGCTGTTCTGCCACAACGGCACCGACAGCCCCGAGACCCACAACTGCAACTGATTTGATCTGCTTCATAGTGAGAAATATATCAAAATTCTAGAGTACTTTTTGATGAAAAACATTATGGAGTATTATAGCAAGGAGATTCCCGGTCAAGCCGGGAATGACAGGTTTGAGGCGTATGCCAAACATATGGCGGGCATGAGAAAAAACGATCGCTTTTAGTTTTTTTTCGGCTACAGCGGTAAACAGGGGGTGCAAAATTTTTTGGCGGTTTCGGGCGCGAGCGATTTATATTTATGGTATGAAAAATTTGAAGTTTGCGATTCTTGGGTGCGGTCATATTGCGACAAAGATGGCGGCCGCTGTAAAAACTTTGGAAAATCAGGGGAAGGGCGTGGAATGCTATGCCGTGGCTTCCCGCAATTTGGAAAAGGCGACCGCTTTTGCCAAGGAATATGGCTTTGAAAAAGCGTATGGAAGTTATGAGGCGCTGGCTGCGGATTCTGCAATCGGTTTGATTTATATTGCGACACCGCATTCGCACCATCATGAATTTGCGAAACTTTGCATTGAGCATGGCCGGAACATCTTGGTCGAAAAGGCTTTTACGGCGAACGCGAAGCTTGCCGCCGAAGTGATTTCGCTAGCGCATGACAAGGGCGTTTTCTTGTGCGAGGCGATGTGGACGCGATTCCTGCCTGCGCTGGAGACCATTCGCAACTGGATTCGCGATGGCCGCATTGGCCGTGTCGAAACGGTTGAAGCCGATTTTTCGATGAAACTTAGCGATAGGGGCCGTATGCATGACCCGGCGCTTGCGGGCGGTGCGCTTCTAGATATCGGTATTTACAGCCTCACGTTTGCGGACTTGTTCCTCGGCACGCGCGAAACTCCTGATGGCAACATCGTCCGCAATGAAATTGCATCGATGGATTGCAAATGCATCAAGTTCAAGACTGGCGTGGATGCGACCGACTGGATGAATCTCACGTACGAAAACGGCCAGAAGGCTTATCTCAAGACTTCGATGGTCTCGCCAACGCATAACGAGGGCGTGATTTATGGGACGGCTGGGCAAATTCGTGTGCAGAATTTAAATGACATGGTAAAGTTGGAACTGTATGATGACGCTGGGAATGTTGTTGAAACAATTGAGCCTACGCGTCTTTGCAACTGCTACGAATACGAAGTTCTCGCATGCAAAGAGGCAATTGAAAATCCTGCGCAGTTCCGGCACGAAATTTGCGACGGTTCGATTGACAATTGCTCGAATTCTCGCGCACTCTCGAATGTCGCGCACTCTATCGTTTGGGAACGCCCGGAAATGACTCACGCAAAGACGATGGAATTCATGACGCTCATGGATAAAATTCGCGAGCAGTTTGGCGTACGTTATCCGTTCGAAGAATAAAAGTGCAAAAAGCCCTCGCGAATATTCGCGAGGGACCTTTGCTTAATAATTTTTTTTTGAAAAGGAGATGCCCGCTTGGAGCGGGCATGACAAAGAGACTAGAATGACTGCGACTACACGTTCTTCACGCAACGCACGGATATGGCGTCGGATCGATAAACGCCCTCGATGTCAACTGAATTGTCGGTGAGGCTCACGCGGAATGCGTTCGTCTTGCCGTATTCATCTTTTGTCCAGAATCGTGCTCGCCTACCGAAGTGGCAGAACGCTCCGTTGTCAAAACGGTAACCTGCCGGCAGTGCGAAGAATCCAAACGTATCATCACCGGGCTTGTGCCAGAAACATTCGCTGCGCAGTTCTCGTCCGTCTGTTTTGGATTTTAAGACGCTGAGCAGAGTTTCCCATTCCTTACGGCTTGGAATATGCCATCCTTCTGGGGCGATGCCCTGATAATTCCGTTCTTTAACTTTGTTGTACATTTCGATGTCATTTGCAGGAGACTGTTCGCTATACTCAGGAGGAATATCGAGAGCCGTTGTCCATGTGTAAAGACGCCCGAATTTTTTTACGTTCGATTCATCGTTGTTGGGCGCGTAGCTCCCTGCGGCTTTGAATCGCAAGTTTTCGACCATCCAGATTTGATCTCCGATTTGAACGGTGTGGTAGGTCTCGCCATCACGCGTGTCCATGAACGCTCCGTAGTTGAACATTCCGATATTTTTGACAAGGCAGTCTTCATGGGAAACAGTGTTTTTGGCATTGGTGGATTCTTGTTCGCTTATTTTATTGACGTGTTTTCCCATGCAATAACCTGAAATGCCAACGATTGCAACGGCGAGTATCACGAAGACGATGAATGAAATATGCATACGGCCTCCTTTTTTATACTACAGGAATAACAACTATCCAGAAGGAATCTGAATAATCGGTTTCCCCTTTAAATTTTTTTTGTCTGTCTCAAGTAATGTATAATAAAAAAATCAAAAATCCAAATTTTTTTTGAATGTTTTATTGCAAAATGGAATTATTGATTTATTCTCTTGATTCAGCAATTTTTTTGATGATTTTTACGACAGTTTTCATGCCTTCGACGGTCACGTGTTCAAATGGCCCGTGGTAACCGTAGCCGCCTGTGCCGAGATTCGGGCAGGGGAGTCCCATAAAGCTGAGCTTTGCTCCATCGGTTCCGCCACGAACTGGGTCGCTTACTGCAGGAATGCCCACAGATTCAATGGCGGTTCGAGCGCGTATGAGGACTTTTGGATTTTTTTCGATGATCTGAAGCATGTTGCTGTAGGAATGCTTCAGTTCTAGTTTAACGGTGCCCTCACCAAATTTTTTATTGAATTTTTCAGCGATTTCTTTTAAAAACTTTTGGCGGTCCTCAAAGTGGGCTTGATCGTGGTCGCGAACAATGTAGTTGAGAGTCGCTTCGCTCACGTCGCCCTGCATGTCGGTCAGATGGTAAAATCCTTCGTGACCTTCGGTTGTCGCTGGCGTTTCGCTTTCTGGAAGTGCCATCGCGATTTCGGCCGCCATGAGGCTTGCGTTTTTCATGATGCCTTTTGCCTCGCCGGGATGTACACCCTTGCCGTAAATCTTGAACGTGGCGCTTGCGGCGTTGAAATTTTCGTAAGCGATTTCACCTTCGTAGCCGCCATCGACTGTGTAGGCGTATTTTGCCTTGAAATAGTCCAGGTCCAGGCGGTCGGCGCCGCGTCCGATTTCTTCGTCCGGCGTGAAGCAGATCCAGATGTCGCCGTGCCCCGAAAGGTTCTCGTAACCGCGGCTTTCGGCGTGTCGGTCTGTTTTGATGAGTTCTTCCATGGCGGTTACGATTTCTGCGATGCCGGCCTTGTCGTCTGCACCGAGGAGCGTTGTTCCGTCGGTCGTGATGAGTGTACGACCTTTAAGCCATTTGAGGGTCGGGAAGTCCTCGACCTTGAGCACGGCACCAGAACCTTTGAGCAAGACGTCTTCGCCATCGTAGTCTTCGATGATTTGCGGTTTGGGGTTCACGCCCGAGAAGTCTGGTGACGTGTCCATGTGGCTGATAAAGCCGATAGGGGTATCGTTTTCTCGACCTTCGGTAGCGGGCAAAAGTCCGTAGACGTAGCCGTTTTCGTCCATTTTGACTTGCTCAAGTCCGATACTTTCGAGTTCGTTTGCAAGGTATTTTGCAAGTTCGAGCTGCTGGTGTGTACTTGGGCAACTTTCGCTGGATTCATCAGACGTGGTCGTGAAACTCACGTACTTTAAAAAGCGTTCCTGGATATTCATATTGCCGTCCCCCAAAATGGATTTGATAAGATATTTTTTTCTCTTTGTACAGATATAATTTATCTTTTTTTTGATGGTTCAGGCGTCTTTAAAGAAAACTTGTGCAAGAAAACGTAAGTCTTGCCGTAAGCCGATGACCCGCTCGCAGATGATGCAGGCGGTTCATTCTGAAAATACGAAGCCAGAAATGACGGTGCGAAGGGCTCTTTTTAAGGCGGGAATGCGTTATCGTCTCCACCGTCGGGATTTGCCTGGAACGCCGGATATTTTTGTACAAAAGTATGGGGTTGCAATTTTTGTGAACGGGTGTTTTTGGCACCAGCACGGTTGCAAGCTCACGAGCCGCCCGAAGTCGAATTCCGCGTTTTGGAACGACAAGTTCGACCGCAACATTGTGCGAGACATTAAGACGCAACATGAACTTTCGCTGTTGGGGTATCGCGTGGCGATTGTCTGGGAGTGTTCCTTGCGGACGGATGGCGTGGCCGATGCGGAAAATATGGGGGCTGCCCTCACGTTGGAGCGCTTAATTGATTTTATCAAGAGCGATGACGAGACGATTGAGCTATAAAATTGTAGTTTAGGATAGGGATTATTGGGGAGTTCTTGAGAAGGAGGCTTTATGACACTTGAAGAAGCGGTTTTGGCACGACATTCTGTGCGTAGATACACTTCGACGCCGTTGACCAAGGAGCAGGTCGAAGAACTGCAGTCGCGGATCCGGCGGCTGAATGAAAATTTTGCACTCCACATGCAGCTTGTGCTAAATGACGATGTGGCGTTTAGCGGACGCTTGGCGCATTATGGCTCGTTTAGGAATGTGAAAAATTACATCGCAATCGCGGGGCAAAAGTCTGTGGCGGGCTGTGAAGCTTCGCTCGATGAACGCGTGGGGTATGTGACTGCCGATATTGTGCTTTTGGCGCAAATGATAGGGCTCAATACTTGCGTGGTCGGGCTTACGTTCAAGAAGGCTCCGACGATTGAAATTGACGATGGCGAAAAGCTGGAACTCGTGATTGCGATTGGCAATGGCGAAACTCAGGGTGTGCAGCACCCGATGAAGCCTGTGACGCGAATTGCGCCGGATTACGATAATGCTCCCGACTGGTTCAAGAAGGGGATCGACTATGTGATGCTTGCGCCGTCGGCACTGAACCAGTTCAAGGCGAAATTTACTGTTGACGAGGGCGGACACGTTTTTGCAAAGCCGCGTTTGGGCTATTTTAGCAAGGTCGATCTTGGAATTTTCAAGTATTTCTTTGAAATTGGGGCGGGCAAGGAAATTTTCCGCCGTTCCATGCAAACTTTGCGCAGTTCAGACACGATTTAGCGCTGTTTTGTCATGCCCGATTTAATCTCTTTGATCACTTAGTGCTTTAGCACTTATGTGAGCATGATCCGCGTATGGGGAGGGCATCGCCCTCTTGGGCTTGAAAAAAAGGAGATTCCCGCTCGGAGGCGGGAATGACTGATTATACTCAAATTTTTTTTTAATTTTATGGTAACACTTTCGAATACCTCCGGTGTTACATAAACGTGAAAAGCCTAGAAACCTTAAAAAAAGCAGGATTTGCAAAGATTTACGAGAAGTACGCGCCTATGGTCTATAGGCGCTGCCTGCAACTCCTTCGCGATGACGCTGAAGCTAGCGACCTTATGCAAGACGTTTTTTTGCGGATTTATTCAGCATCGGAACGCCTGGATATGGATTCGCCGAGCAGCCTTTTGTGGAATACGGCAACGAGACTTTGCCTTAACCGCATTCGTGACAAGCGCCGTCGTGGACTTGACGTAGATTCTTCGAGCCTGCTTTTGAGCATCGCTTGTGCCGAAGACGAGCATGACGATTACGAAACGAAAAATGTGCTGGCAAAGCTCTTTTCGAAGGAACCCGAATCTAGCCGCACAATGGCAGTCCTTCATTTTGTCGATGGAATGACGCTCGAAGAGACTGCCCGTGAAGTTGGACTCTCGGTAAGCGGTGTGCGCAAGCGTTTGCGCGGGTTACAGGCCAAAGTTAAAACTCTGGAGGTTCAGTGATGATTCCCGATTGGAAATTAGAACGATTCCTGACTGGCGACTTGCCGGAAGAAGAAATGAATAAGCTTCGCGAGCTTGAAGCGAATGATGCGGTGTTTGCAAATCGCGTGAAAATGCTCCGTGAAGACAACAAGGCAATTTTGAGCAAGTTGCCGTTTGAAACGTTTGCCGCGAATCTTGGAACGGCAACGGGTACTGCTGCGAAAAATGCGCCGCGCTTTACGCTCGTGAAATTTGCGGTTGCGGCCATGTTCATTTTCGCGGTTGCCATGGTGGCGTTCTTTGCCCAGCGCGAAACTTCTGTGATGAACGAACGCGTGGGGGCCGATGTTGCATCTGTCGGAGGCTCTCAAAACACGCAGGTTGCATTTACTGAAACTCAGTCCGATACGCGAATCAAGGGACTCGACGCCCGTATGGAAGTCTGGAAAAAGACTTCGGCCGGGATTGTCCAGTTGAACGATCTTGATTCTGTCGGCGAAGGCGATGAGATTCAGTTGCGCTATGCCGTCCCCGAAAAATGCTATGGACTCCTTTTTAGCATGGACGGTAATGGCGCCTTGACTTTGCACATGGGCGATGGCGTGAAGGCGATTGAACTTGCTCCGGGCAAGATGAATTCGCTCCCGTTTGCGTACAAGCTTGACGATGCTCCGTACTTTGAAAAGTTCTTCTTCGTGACTTCTCCCAGGGAATTTGCTGTTGAAGAAAATGATATCGACAAGTTGCTCAAGAGAAGTGATGTGAAGGTGGTTGGTTTTACTCTCAAGAAGGCGGGTAAATAATGTTTATGATTTCGAATAAGTTTTTTGGGGTGTTGTCTGGTTTGTCTTTTGCGCTGCTTTTTGCGTTGCTCTTGTTGGTTTCAAATGCCAATGCGGCAACAGAATCAGGCCGTATCAATCGCTACGTTGTTGCCGTGAGTGCCAATAACGGTGGCGCTGGCCGCCCGGTGCTACGCTATGCGGAAAGCGATGCCCGCTCGTTTGCTAAAGTGCTCAAGGAAATGGGCGGCGTGTTGCCGCAGAACGTGATTCTCGTGAAGGAACCGTCTGTTGTTGCGCTGCAAAAGGAATTTGCAAATCTCGATGCAAAAATTTTGCAGGATAAAGCATCTAACGGTCGCGATGAAGTGCTCGTCTATTACAGCGGTCATGCCGATGAAAAGGGACTTCGCTTGGGCGAAGAAACTTACGCCTGGAAAGATTTGCGTAATCGCATTGATGCTCTCAGTGCCGATGTGAAAATTGCTGTGATTGATGCTTGCGGTTCTGGTGCGATTACCCGCGTGAAGGGCGGTAAGGCGGTGCCTGCATTTATGGTCGATCAGAGTAGCGATATGAAGGGCTATGCATTCATCACAAGCAGTACGCAAGATGAATCCAGCCAGGAAAGCGATAAGCTCAAGGGTTCGTTCTTTACGCACTCGCTTGTGAGCGGGCTCCGTGGCGCAGGCGACTTGAGTAGCGATGGAAAGGTGACTTTGTCCGAAGCCTACCAGTTTGCTTTCAATGAGACATTGCAAAAGACGGAAACGACGCTGGGTGGCGCACAGCATCCGAGCCGCGACATGAACCTTGCCGGTACGGGTGACGTGGTGATGACGGATTTGCGTGCAACAAGTGCAGGCCTTGATCTGGACGAAAATGTTTCCGGCCGTTTGTACATCCGTGATGAAAATGACGAACTTGTCGCTGAACTCAATAAAAAGCTTGGACGCGCGATGAGTCTTGGACTCCCGGCAGGCAATTATACAGTGAAACTTCAGCAGAAGGCTGATTACATGGGCGTTTCGGTGGCGCTTAAAAATGGCAAACGTGAAAAGATATCGATTGTCGATTTTAAGAGTGTTGCTGCTGAACAGACTGTTTCTCGTGGCGATGTTGGCCGTAATAGAAATTGCTCCAGTGGGGATTCTATTGCCTGCTCGCTTGATTCTTTGGATCATAATGGAAAATTCCGTACGACATTTAATTTTGTTGATGTTGAAAATAATCCGCGTAAGGGATTGCAGATTGGCTTTTTTGTAGCTCGTACTGAAGATTATATGTTGGGTTCGCAGGTGAGCTTGATTGCCAATGTTGCCAAAAGGGAAATGCATGGCTTGCAGGCAACAACGATTGCTAATGTGGCGAGGGACCATTTCGAAGGTGCTCAGCTTTCTTCTGTGGTTAACTATGCGGGTTCTTTAGATGGCGTTCAGCTAAGCACTGCTTTGAATGTCACGAAGGATAAATCCTCTGGTGTGCAGATCGGTATTGTGAACGTCGCGGTTGACACTCTTGATGGTGTGCAGGTTTCTTCAGGCGTGAACTATGCGAAGTATACGGATTTTCAGATCACGGCCGGTGTGAATGCTGCTGTTTCTTCAAGTGTCCAGGTTGTTGCTGGTATTAACTACGCGACAAATTCTGATGTCCAAGTGGCAGCTGGCATTAATGCAGCTCATGAGAACGATCACGTCCAGGTGGGTGTTATCAACTATGCGACAACGGAAAAAGGTCGCCAGTGGGGTATTATCAATATTTGCGGCGAATGCGAAAAGTCTCCGGTCGGCATTATAAACATTGTCGGAAACGGTGTGTGGAACGTAACTCCTTACATCAACGAAATGGGTGCACTTGGTGGATCTGTCCATTTGGGTACGGCTTATTTCTATACGAATCTTGAATGGGCTGCATTCTTCAAAAAAGGACATGTCTTTAAGGATTTTGAAAAGTTCTATGAACATGGTATTGGTATCGGTACCCAGTTTGGAAAGTACGGAAGTCACTGGGAACTTGAATACACGTTCTTCAATGTTTACAATAAATTCGGAACAGATAAGGATGACTGGAAATCTGGATACCATCACCGTGGACGCGTAGGTTACACGTACCAGGTTCTCCCGGGCTTTGGCCTTTCTGTGGGTGGATCGCTGAACTTGACGAGTGTCGGCTATTTGAATAAGCTTTTGCTCAAGCCTCTTGGCGATTATCATGACGATTTCTGTAGTAAAAAACATAGATCTCGTTGGTGGCCTGGATTTTATGCAGGACTCACGATCGGCAGATTCTAAGGTCTATTGTCGATATGATACAAGCTAAATGACGTTATGATACGAAGTGGCGGAATCCAGTTTTTTTTCGACTGGATTCCGTTTTTGTTTAATGACAGGTAAGATGAATTTGATGAAGTGGTACCATTAAAAAGTTATTTTTTTGAATAAGTGGTAACACTTTTTGTACTTTAAAGTGTTCCATTGGGGAAAGGAACCGATGTAACAATGAAGTTTATGTTTAGGATTTTTGTCTTTGTCTTGATGGCTGTAGCGTTTGCTGCTGCACACGATAGTATTGTCTTTAACGGAATTGTTCAGGATGATTCGTTTGAATCTGGTGAAAAGCTGAATGTCGAAATTCTCGAAACGGGCGAAGCTTTGCAGACGACCGTGGGGACTCCTTTTAGCGTGGTTCTCCCTGCCGATACGCTTTGGAATGTGTGCGTCACGAACTCCGATACGGCAGGGGCTGCAAAGGAAAAGTGCTATGAACTTTTGTATTTCGGAAACGATAGCACTTTCAGCAAGACGCTTGGCCCCGACGCTGTCACAGTTGACGAGTCTAATGTGCCTGCGCAAGCGTCTGATAGTGTCATCCTGAGCGAAGCGCAAGCGGAGTCGAAGGATCCAGTGAAGTCTTCGTCGGATTCCTCCGACGTTGATGTTGAAAAGCTTCTCGCTTCGGGTAGCGCAAATTCCAAAGTGACCGAACTCAAGAAAGTCGTGGTGCAGCTGCGTCGCCGCCCCAAGCGTAAGCCGGGTGAATCCGTGGTGAGCGCTAAATCCATCAAGCGTATGCCGGGCCTTGCCGAAGCGGATGTCATCAAGAGCATCCAGGCGCTTCCGGGCGTTGTTGCGAGTTCCGATTTCAGCTCCAAGATTTATGTGCGCGGTGGCGCTGCCGACCAGAACCTATTCCTGTTTGACAATGCGGTCGTCTATTCGCCGGTGCATTTCTTTGGGCTTTTCAGCACATTCCTCGTCGAAGGCATTGACGATGTGCAGTTCTACAAGAGCGGATTCCCGGCGCAGTACGGCAATCGCTTGAGCTCCGTGCTCAAGATGGATGGACGTGCGGGCGGTCAGGATTCCGTGGAAGAATGGTTCAGCAAGTCGAGCATCAAGGTCAGTACATTTGCGGCACAGCTCCATACCGAAGGCCATAAGGGACCTGCGCGTTGGGTGCTTGCGGGACGTACGACTTACATTGGCTATGTCCTTGATTTGTGCAATGCGATTGGGCTTTTGGACCTCGATCTCGATTACGAATTTACGGACTTGCAGGGAACCTTCATGTACGACTTTTCTAAAGATACGCGCATGAAACTCAGCTTCTATATCGGCAAGGACCGCTTGGAATTTGACCCGCTTTATATGGACTGGGGAAACATCGCTATCCCGCTTGGATTCTACCACCGCATCAATGGCAACTGGGACTACAATGCGACTCTTGCTTACAGCAAGTTCTACCAGACGATGAAGGTGAGCGACCTTATGTCAATTGAAATGCTCCTTTATACATTTGCTGGTAAGCAGTGGCTTAATTACCGTGGTATCGAAAACCATACGATAACTTTGGGCTACGAACTGGAATATGACTATGAACGGTATCAGGAGGCGATGGCCTCGATCTCGGTTGCTGATATTGAAAAGCCGTTCCATCATGTGGCTTACGTGCAGGATGCCTGGAAGATTTCGCCAGATTACTTGCTGCAATACGGTTTGCGATTCAATTACCAGACGGCATCAAAGCACTTTGGTGTAGAACCGCGAGCTTCGCTGAACATCACTCTTGACGATACGAAGTCGTTGGAACTTTATGGCGGTTACTATTTGCAGTATATGAATTCGATTGTGTATACCGACCAGGAAACGCTAAACGAATTCTATTACCCGGCAACGACAACGACGGATGGCAAACATATCAAGCCGGCTTCTTCATGGCTGCTTGCGGCGGAGTATAGCCATCGCGATCTGTTTGACGGTTACGATTTTACGGCCGGAGTTTATTACAAGACGCAGAATAACTTGAATACATTTGCGATGAAACAGGATAGTAGTGATGGATCGTCTTCTAAAAAACTAGTGCTCGCCGACAATTTTGGAACGGCTGATGGATATTCCTTTGGTTACGAACTTTCGCTCCGTAAAGATAAAGGTTGGTGGTTCGGTGGAATCAACTGGAGCCAGAGTATCAGCGCCGCGCGCTCCAATGACGGGACCAAGGCGTATTATCCGAGTTGGCATCAACCGTATGCGCTAAAGATGGATTTGGGCATCAACTGGAAAGGCGATGAAGACGCCCTCTGGAAGCATAAGAAAAAAGGCCGTTATTTGCGCTCTTCCTTGGCGCTCAAGTATTCGTCGGGAATGCCGATTAGCGAATACAAGGGATATTACCTGCAACAGGAAATCGGGACGCAAAGATATTCAGACGATATCGTTGTGCTTCCGGGAAGCCGCAATGCTGGCCGCCAGACGGACTATTTCAGGATTGACTTGAAGGCAATTGACATGGGGCGCGAAGGCAAGTGGAATTTTAGCTGGACCATTATCAACTTGACGAATCACGACAACATGTTCTACACATTCTACGATACGCGCAAGACTCCGCCGAAGAAAACAGAAATTACTCAGTTCCCCTTTTTACCGATTATGTTGAATTATGAATACTACTTTTAGTTGCTGGTTAATAGTTTGTAGTTAATAGTCAAGAAGGTTTGTTATGAATGTTTTTTTTGAATGTAAGAATGTAGGCGTCATTGCGAGTCACGGTAGTGGCGAAGCAATCTATAATGTTTTTTGTAGGCGATTCCTCTCGTCTCTCGTCTGGATTCTCTCGTCTGTTTTTCTCGTTGCTTGCGATTTTCATGGTCCGTGGGAATACTATCCCGAAGAACGCGAAGTCTATACGGGCATTTATACGTACGGCTATGTCATGGCGCGCGAAAATCCTTATGTGTGCTTCTCGAAAGTTTACCAGCTTGATGAAGCGTCATCGCAAAATTTTGCGTTTTACGATAGCGCAAGTGTCGTTATTGTTGGTCGCTTTGTGTCCGGTGAAAATTTTGAAAGAATCGATACGACTGCGGTTCTCGAACCGGAATCATCAAGGCCGAACTGTTTTTATACCCCTTATTTATTTCATGGCATTTATGGCGAATCGTATGAGTTGAACGCCTCCTTTAAATGGGATAGTGCTGGCCATATGGTAAAATCGACTTATAAAGCTGTTGCGACGATTCCAAATCAGGTTCATGTTAAGGGAATGAGCAAACCTCAGCAAAATGGGGATTATGTTTGGCAGAATAATACAGGCGAATATGATTTGTTCTATGTGGATTTTCTGGAATTCCCGATGGATATGGAATTTGTGAAAGTCGCTCTAGATTATGATCAGTCTGTGCGGGGTGTTCTTTCGATTATGAATTACGACATTAGGAATGGTGAATCGCAGAATACAACGATGAACCAGATGTTTAAGGGAATGACCGATGCTGATGAAACGGGATATAGGGGAGTCGCTATGCATGATCCTCTGGAAGAACAGCAAAATCTTGGTTTTTCATCGAATCGCACTGTCGCTGGGAACAAAAATCTAGACACGCTTTACCTGATGAATATGATGCTTCCGATTGGGAAAATTACGGTAGACCTTTATTCGACCGATGACGCCTATATTGATTATATGGATAAAGTAAAACAATCTGTTTCGGATTCACGTTTTGTCCCGGAATCGAATATCCAGAATGGAATGGGCGTGTTTAGCGGAATGGCAAAAAAGACAATTACTGTAGAAGTTAGTGGTGATGCTGTAGGCTTTTCTCATATCGCTTGGGCGAATTGCAAAGACACTAAAGGAGACAATTCTGATAGCTGGGATTCCCGTGGGTGTAGGCTTTATCAAGATATCGCTTGCTCCGGAATGAACAATGAGGATGTTTATTTAGACGGACTGCAAAAAGCTAATGAAAAAGCTTCGTTGCTTTATAGAGATTCCGTTTATAATAGGCATGTAAAGTCTTGTTTTGCATCAAATGTGAAGGCGGCGATGATGCTTGATACGACGAAGTGGTCACAGTTCTTGCCGGATACGATAAATGCCGAAGACAAGGCGAATGCCTATGCTGATGGCTTGAAACGCTATTGTGTGGCGAACAATTTTGAAAGTAACCACATTGCAGATTGTTCTGCACTAAAACGGGATTGCTTGGAGGATCCTGAACAAAATTACTGCAAGGAATATCTGTGGCTCTGGTGCGCTGACCGTGGCTGGAATTTGAAGGATTACGAACAGTGTCGTTCGGCTTTTGTGAGCCGCTATTATCTCCAGGAATTAAAATCTAGTGTTTTGAAACGCGAAGTCGAGAATGTGTGTTATGGCTTGGGTGCAGAACCTAAAATTTGCGAAAACTGGTGCCGTATCAAGGATGGTCATATAGAATGTCAGTAATTCTTGAAATTTTTTATCAAACACGGTGACACTTTTGATGGGTCCAGGTGTTTAAATAATGTAATTTAGAGACAACCTATTTGGAATAGTTATGAAACGATTGAATATATTGCCTTTTGCGGTCCTTGTTTTCTCGCTTTCGGGTCTAGCCTTTGCTGACTACGAGTCCGAAATTCGCGACCTGAAAATGCAAAAGGAAAAGCTGAATTTTGAAATTCAAAACTTGAATACTCGAATTGCATCGACGGATTCGATGCTCCGTGCAGACGTGTCCCACCGCCAGTTGCTTGAACAGCGCTACAAGGCCGATGTGGAACGACGCAATCTGGAAATCGACAGCCTGAACGCGAAAATCAAGAAGGTGGCTGCAAGCCTCCAGCAGGAGCGCAACAAACAGGCTCGCGCAAAGAACAAGAGCGATAACGTGGCCGCCAAACGCCGTGCCTTGCGCGGTGAACTTGCCAAAATTTGCAAACAGCTCGAAGTCCAAATTGCGCAGACGCTCCCGTGGGAACGCGACAAGCGCCTTGACCGTGCTAAATCCTTGACGCGCGAAATCGAAAGCGGGAACGTGACCGAAGAAGAAGCTTTTTCTCGCATGAAATCGCTCGTGAATGAAGAAATCAAGTTCGGTGATGAAGTTTCCGTGGTCAATAGCCCGCTCACTCGCAAGAATGGCGAAATTGTAAACGCGACGATTCTCCGCATAGGGAACCAGTGGATGGTCTATGTCGATGAAAACGGAGCCTCTTACGGTCGCCTGGAACGTAAGCTGGAAAACGATAAAGTTGTTTACGAATGGAACGAAGAATTGAATCTGGAAGAACGCGCTGCTGTGAAACTTGCTATTGACGTGAAACAGGCGAAAAAGCCGCCTCAGATTGTGAATTTGCCTGTAAGTTTGTCTGTTGTGGGAGGCGTGAGATGATTTTAGACGAAAGAACGGGCATGGCCCTACAGACGAGAGACGAAAGCGGTTCGACGAACTCACCGACCGAGTGTCATTCTGAGCGAAACGAAGTGAAGTCGAATAATCCTGTGAAATTCCTTGCCGTCATCCTGTTGCTCGCCTCTTCTGCTTTTGCATGGCCGTGGTCGAACGATAAGAAAAGTGCCGAAGACGAAGCCCGCATTAAGGATTCCTTGTTGCAAGTCGAAGTGCGCAATTTGCAGCGCGAAGTCGAAACGCTTACCCGCATCCGCATGCAAAAGGCCGATTCCCTTGAAAAGCTTGATGCCAAGCATTGGAGCAACCGCTATGCCGAATCGCAGTTGACCGAAGAACACCAGAATAAAACGCGTGAACTGGACGGTCGCTATTCCAAGCTTTCGACAGATCTTGGCCGCGTCACCGAAGAAGTGATGGCGAACAAGAACGTCACCGAAGAAGCCGAAGAAAAATCAAAGAGCGAAGAAATTGCATTCGATGCGCTCAATACGCAAGTGAAACTCTCGATTGAAAAGACGCTTGGCGATGTCGCTGGCGATTATCCGGTCGGGATGAACAAGCGCCTTTTGAACTTGAAACGCGCTAGCGCCGAAGCTGAAAAGAAGGTGCCGAATACGATTGCGGCGGTGCAGGGCTACATGGCTGATTTGCTTGCCCGTCACGAAGTCACTTACACGCAGTCTTACGGTGCTGAACTTTCGCAGGTCGGTACGCGCCCGGACGTGAACGTGAATCGTTTGCGCTTGGGAACGGTGTTTCTCGGCGAAGTGGCAAACGACAATGGCGATGTGCAGGCGTTGTTGCGCTCTGGTGCTTTGCAAGGCAAGGTCTTTGAATGGAATGCGAATCTGCCCACGGAAATGGCCGCAAATATCAAGGCTGCCGTGAACCAGGCGGGATCGGTGACGGGTGCCACAACGGACGCGCTGTCTGCAACTATCGCGATTCCACTGGATGTGCTACAGAACAAGGCTATCAAAAATTCCATCACCGATGCAAAGGAACTCACCTGGACCGAAGAATTCAAGGCGTTCTTCAAGAAGGGCGGTATCGTGATGTATCCGCTTTCGCTTGTGGCGATCATTGCGTTCCTTCTGTTCCTTGAACGGTTCATCATGCTTTCTTACCGTGGTCATCTCGGTCGCCGCTTTACCAAGAAAATGGATGCGCTTGTTGCCGAGAAAAAGTACGAAGATGCTGCCAATCTTTGCCTCAAGAAAGAGACGAGCCTTGCGATGGTGCTGTTTGCCGTGCTCAACAAGGTGAACGACACGCGTGAAAATGCGGAACGCTCACTGCAAGAAGCATTGCTCCGTGAACAGCCGAAACTTGAACGCCGCATGGGCCTTTTGGCTGCGATGGGTACGATTGCTCCGCTCTTGGGCTTGCTTGGAACGGTGACGGGTATCATCACGCTCTTTACCGTGATTACCGAAGTTGGAACGAATGACGCTCGCGTGCTTGCAGGTGGTATTTCTGAAGCGCTAGTCACGACTGAAATGGGCCTTGTCATTGCAATTCCGGTGATGATTTTGCATGGCCTTTTGAGCGAAAAGATTGAAAAAATCACCAGCGAACTCTACGTGCAAAGCACCTCGCTTATGAATAAAGTCTTTGGAAAGGAAAGTAAGTAAAATACGTCATTGCGAGCCGAAGGCGAAGCAATCTAATCATGAATTATGACTGATTTTCATTACATATTCATAGAATCCCTGCGGAATACGTACGAGGCGGGTGGCGTGGTAATGCTACCCATCCTATTGTCGGGCGTTGTCGGATTCTATTTCCTTTTCTCGAGCTGGTTTCGCATAGGTAGCGATTTTTTCAGGAAGGATATCACCAAAGTTGTGAGGCGTATGCAGCGCGGTTTGACTGGCGAAAGAGCTATTGCTGGGGCCGAGTCTTTTACTGATGAACAGCGTGTGCAAACGACTTTGACAGACCTTCGCAAACGCGGTGGATTTCTTTCGAGAGAACTTTCTTACGCGATTGAAATTGCGCAAAAGAATTATGACGAATTTCGCGACTACATGCAAGTGCGCATGATGAAAAGTGTGCGTTACATGGAACAAGGGAACCACATCGTTATGGTGATGGCCGCTGCCGCTCCGCTCCTGGGCTTGCTCGGAACGGTCACGGGCATGGTCTCTACTTTCGAAGTGATCACGTTGTATGGAAATCAGAACCCGGTGCTGATGGCGGATGGAATTTCTGAAGCATTGATTTCAACGCAAAGCGGACTCTTGATAGCGTTCCCGCTGACGCTTTTAAAGCAACGTTTGGACGAACGCATTGAAATCTTAAAGCAAGAAATGGAACTTGGCGCAACGGTAATCGACAATTATTTTGCAACTCGCGCTGGACAACGTCATTGCGAGCCGTAGGCGAAGCAATCTAAAGGATTTGTTATGGAATTTAACTTACCGAGAAGAAAACAGAAAGACGTGGGTATTGAAATGGGCCCGCTGATGGATATCGTGTTCATCTTGCTCATCTTTTTTGTGGTGACGTCGTCATTCACTCGCGAAACGGGTGTGGATGTGACTAAGCCGCAGGCGCAATCGGCTAGCCAACTTGAAAAAGAAAACTTGCTCATTGCTATCACGCGTGAAGGAACGATTCACATGAACGAACGCCAAGTGGATTTGGCGAGCCTGCAGGACATCCTGAAACAGTCTCTCGCCAAAGCGCCCGACCGCGAAGCCGTCGTGATTGCCGACAAGGAATCCGAAACCGGCGTTCTCGTCCAGGTCATCGATATGTGCAATTTGGCTGGTGTCAAAAAAGTCTCCATCGCCGCCCAAGCAGAGTAAACGTGATTGATGTGGAACGGGCTTTCAAAAAAGTAATTGCGTCATTCTGAGGACCGTAGGGACGAAGAATCCAGTTAAGTCTTGTATTTGAGTGAATAATGCAAAAGTTTATAAAAAAGTTTTTAAAGCGTTTTTCAATCCTTCTCGCGGCGATTCTTGCGAGCATGCTTCTCGTATTCTCCGTGACGATGGCGAATTTGTTCTTGACGGGTAAGATTTTCCACGAAAAGAAATTCGTCAAGACCGAAGTCTCCGTGAAAAAAGTTGAAGAAGTCGAAAAGAAGATTGAGAAAAAACGCACGGCACGCAAGCCGAACCGCCAAAAGTCCAATTCGCGCTCGCCCAAAGCGGGACCGCGTTTTGCCATGGCTCTTGGCGCTGTTTCAGGAACTGCGGGTGCAGCCATCAACAGCGAACTCGTTGCCGATTTTCGAGGTGGTGCTCTGTCCACTGAAAAAGGCGATGTCGATAAAAAGCCGGAAAGCCGCTCCATGCCGAATTTCCAGGTGCCGCCGCAAATCCGTGACCGCGAAATAGATGCCATGCTCCGCCTCAGTTTCTGTGTGGATGTTGGCGGTCGTGCGTACGACATCAAAGTCATCGAAGAATCTCCTGCAGGCTCTGGACTTGCGCAAGCGGGGAAGGATGCTATCGCCCGTATGACTTTTGCTCCCGCCGAAAAAGATGGCAAAGCTGTCGCTTTCTGCGGAATGGAACAACCCTTCGAAGTGAAATTTAGGGATTAGTAGTTAGTAGGAAGTAGAATGTGTATTCTAGAAGGTGATGTTTCGTATCATTCCCGCGAAGGCGAAAATCTCCTTTTCAGACTCGCAAGAGGAAATGCTTGTTCTGGGACGGGCATGACAAATAAGGAAAATTTTATGAGCATAAATAAGTTTGTGAATGTTATTTGTAAATTGCGGAAGTTTTCGAATCACTGTCTACTTCCTACTTCCTACTGTCTACTCATTTCCCTTTTCCTAGCGCTTCCGGCGTTCTCTGCTCAGTCTTCCTTTGACTTGATGGATCGCGCAAACGCCCTTTATCGCAGTGGAAAATTCAAGCAAGCTATCCTCTTGTACCGCAAGGCCGAAGACCGCGGCGCCGATCCCGTTGCCGTGAGTTTCAACATCGCCAATAGCTATTACCAGATGGACAAATATCCCGAGGCGGCCGCCGCCTACCGCAAGGCTGTGGACTATTCCGAAGGCAATTTTGCACCCGCACTTTTCAATATGGCTAGCGTCTACTTCCGCTTAAAACAATTCCCGGAATGCATTGCCGTTTACCACCGTGCGCTCAAACTCGACCCCGATAACATTTCCGGCTGGCTTTACCTCGGTGAGGCTTACTCCAAAACCGGCGACAAAGTCGGAGCCCTCCGCGCCATCGAAAATGCTTACCGCCTCGACAAAAATGACATCAGCATCGTTTACCAGCTCTCCGAAGCGAACATTGCTCTGAATGACTTTGACCGAGCCGTTGCCGTAATTCGCGAAGGCTACACGCTCCATCCCGAAGAATCCGATTTCTTAGTTTATCTTGGTGATGTTTACCGCCTGAACAAGAATTTTGAAGAAAGCGCCAACGCCTACCGCGAAGCCCTCAGCGTGAAAATTGACGACACGCAAATTATGTACAAGCTTGCCGATGTCCTTGCCGAAGACAAAAAGCCCTACATCGCCATGGAAATCTTAAATAACATTTTGCAAATCAAGCCCGTTTTTTCCGATGCCGCCATCTTCATGGGAAACCTCGCATACGATGCCAAGTTCTATGATCGCGCCGAATATGCCTACGAGCTTGCTGCTAAAAACGGGAATGCCGAAGCCGTCTTTGGTTTCAAGAATATGGCCTACGATGTCCACGCGCAAAAACGCACAGAAGAATCCGTGCGCCTCTTGAATGTCGCTTTAAAATATTTCCCTGACGACGCCACTCTCACGGCGGACTTGCTCGAAATTCAGTCCGGAAAGTGAATGGCCGCAGTGGATTATTTTAGCAGTTTATTTTCTCCGATAGATTCTAGCACGGTCATCTGCGAAATCGCAATCTGATTCAGTTTTTGCAACCGCTCTGGTTGTGGCAAGCCTTCCTTGATCAGAACTGAATTTAACGACTCCATGTTCGAAAGGCAAATTAGCTGGTTTACTGTTGCATAATCGCGGACGTTGCCTTGCAAATCGTCATGCGCATTGCGCCATTCTTTAGCAGTAAATCCAAATAAAGCAACATTTAAAACATCTGCTTCATTAGCGTAAACCATATTCACTTGCTGTTTTGTGAGTGTTGCCGGGATCAAATTCTGTTTGATGGTGTCCGTATGAATGTGGTAGTTGATTTTAGAGAGCTCACGGCGTACAGACCAGCCGAACTTGGCTTGTTCAGCTTCTTTGAGGCGTTGGTATTCGCGAACCAATAATAGTTGAAATCTGGGGCTAATCCACATTCCGAAATGATACGCTATATCTCTATGTGCAAAAGTTCCGCCATATCGTCCTGTTTTGGCTACAATTCCTTGAGCATTTGTTGAGAGTATCCATTGCTTAGCCGAAAGAACAAAATTGTTGCTTCCTGCAGCATTTTTAATTGTACCGAATTCGGTATAATTAAAATTCGGGTTGTACAAAGACTCCCATTCTCCTAGATATTCAATGGTGTTTTTATTGCTCAGCCATTTGAATATGATGTGTTCTTGCATTTGACTATGGGCCATGTCGGTCAACGAAATGTAGTCGTCATTGCCGATTCTCTGTACGGAAATTTCTGCATCCATAACCTTTATTTTCATCGTCGCCTCCCTGCGGACAAACATAAAAACCACAGTGTTTGAAAAATTTGAGCACTAGAACATTTGTTCACTAATGAATGTAATCCTTTTAGAGATGGTTGTCAAGATTTTTCTGAAAATGTTCGCAAAAAAAAACGGCGGTTTTGCCGCCGTGAATGTTCGAAATTTTTAACTCTACTCTTTTATGTTCTCTTTGCAGAACGGGCGAGTTTTTTTGGGTGGCGACAAAGTAAAGGCGTAGAGTCCGTCTTCCTTTCTAAACCACTCGGATTCGAGTGGTTTAAAATTGGGATTATACAGCTTTTCCCAAAGCCATAGGAATTACTAAAGTTTTAACTTCGCTCAAAAAGAGCCACTATAAGACAGAAAGCTCTCGCCGAAGTGGAACGCCTCATCGACTGGGAAACGGAACTTGGCCGCGTGGACTCCATCAAGATATTCCTCAAGAACCACCCCAAGTCCGCAGTCCTCAAGAAGCTCACGACCGAAATGGACGCGCTTATCGCCAAGGGCGACAACGCCGCGAAAACGGAAATCAAGGAACTGCTCAAGAAAGCGGAAACGAGAAGGAAGGAAATCGAATACAAGGAAGGACTCGAACGCCTCAAGAAAATCAAGGCTGGCATCAAGTCCGGCTCAAGCGTCCCGTTCTCGACAAACATCAGCATCGACGACCTTCGCGCCCTCAAGGGCGACAAGTTGCCTCCCACGCTCGGACACCTTGATACAGCCATCGAGAAATATAAGAAGGGACATTACTACGGCTCGGCGACAAAGAAACACGCCGCAGAAATCGAGGCGACGATGCGCGAGCTGTTCCAGAAGCACGACTTGGGGATGCACATAGAAGACGACCTGCTTGAAAAGGTTTTCAACAGCCATTTCAAAAACACCTTCGAGACAGGAAGCTCCGGCGGGTATAGCGGCCCGTCGCTAAACGCGGACGGTTCAATCAAGCAGAGCCATTTGAGACTATCCGCAGCACACAAGCTCTTTGACCTGGGTTCAACGGAAAAGGCGAACCAGCTCAATATCTCGCAGTACGAAAAGTACGGCAACCTTCTCGACCATGACAAGCTACGTGAGGCGACGACGCACAACCGCGCCACCCAATACGGAAATGTCGCGGTACGTTTCAAGAAGGACAAAGTGACCTGCACATGGACGGCTGGCGACAGCCTAAGCGAAAGATACCAGCCCAGTCTCGTCACCGACCCGAAAGCGGTTTCCTACGACGACATGTATGAAAGCAAGCTGCCAGTGAAGGGAACGCAGACGAACGACATGACGAAATTCCGCAGCGACAACATCAGCAGCTATCTTGAACTGCAATTTCACGGCGATGTGACGGTCGATTGCGTGGAGTCGCTGACGTTCCCTTACGACCTAACAGAAAAGGCGAAGTCCAAGTATCTAGGCTTCGCCCAAAAGTGGAAATCCATCGGAACAGAGGTTTTTTACATAAAAAACGGCAAGCTGGAGAAGCTCTAGTTGCAGATTATTGTCTTTGCTTAGACAAGTATTCATTCAAGGCTTTATTGCAAGACCCATAGCTGGTATAACGCAATGAGCTAACTTGATTTGCTGGATTTTTAGTTCCTTCGAGCACGACTCTGTAATCCCCATAAAGTTCTATGCACTCGTATGCAACAGGAGTCTTTTTGCCATTTAAGTAATTATCCAAATCGCGATTGCAGGATTTATAGTTTGAGTAGCGTTTCGAGCTAACTTGATTTGCCGGATTTTTAGTTCCCGCAAGCACGACTCTAAAATCTCCATAAAGTTCTATGCACTCGTATTCAACGGGAGTCTTTTTGCCATTTAAGTAATTATCCAAATCGCGATTGCAGGATTTATAGTTTGAATAACGTTTTGAACTAACTTGATTTGCCGGATTTTTAGTTCCCGCAAGCACAACTCTAAAATCCCCGTAAAGTTCTATGCACTCATATTCAACGGGAGTCTTTTTACCATTTAGGTAATTATCCAAATCGCGATTGCAGGATTTATAGCTTGAGTAGCGTTTTGAGCTAACTTGATTTGCTGGATTTTTAGTTCCTTCGAGCACGACTCTGTAATCCCCATAAAGTTCTATGCACTCGTATGCGATAGGAGTCTTTTTACCATTTAGGTAATTTTCCAAATCACGATTGCAGGATTTATAGCTTGAATAACGTTTTGTACTGACTTGATTCGCTGTATTTTTAGTCCCTTCAATTACAACTCTATAATCTCCATAAAGCTCTATGCACTCATAATCCGTTGCATAAAGACAAGCAGATAAAAGGAGATACACTGAAAGAAATTTCTTTAGCATAAAGGGCCTTTATGACATTCAAGATTTAATCTTTGTCCCAATGGGGAAAACCAGCCGGGTCAACATAATCGCAGTCAATGACTTTATCTTGAGGATTCAAGTCTAAAGTTTGCTTTTTGACTTTCTTGACTTTGCATGGAACGTTATATTTTTCCATGAGCTTTTCCAAGTCTTTATCCATATATACCTTGTATGGAACGATGATAATAAATCTGCTCTTTCGGTTGCCCTTCAATCGCTATATCATAGTAACTGTGCGGTGTCATATATTTTTCAGTCAACGTGACAAAACAAGGGTGTTGCGTTGCAAAGACAAAAATTCCGCTTTCCTGCAACAGTTCATAAACAGCCATAAGAAGTGGTTCAATGTCCGTAATATCCATAATTGCCATATTAGAAACTGCTTTCGTAAAGGCTCGATTTCTTTTTAATTCTAATATACTTTTTCTATCGGTCGCATCCGCCACACAAAATTCAATTTGTTTTGCATATTGTGATTGCCGTCTTTTAGCCAATTCTATCATTTTTTTGCTGTAATCAAAAGCGACAACCGAAGGGCGTGTCCGCACAGGGACATCTTGAAATTGAAGGTACTACACCAGCCGATTGAGGGATGAAACGAAAAATCCGAGGCAGAGAGATATTCTCTTCCTCGGATTTTTTTATTTCAATAGACTCTCCGCCTCGAACTTGGTATATTGTGTTGCTGAGAAATGCGGTGCCATACACCACACATGGTTCGGAAAGTATGCTGTGAAAAAATTGCATCTTTTTTAATGCTGTCAGCGGTCTTTCCCTCTTTTCTCTTGTACGCATTGTATCGTCAGAGGCGTGGTTCAGAGCTTCCTTGTAACCCAGAGAGCAACGACCTGTATGTTTGGCTTCAGGAAGCCGCCCGCATCGACGAAGAAGAATATTCCTTCCATGGCATCCATACTGTCGATTTTCCAGTTCCCGGAGGGCCTGTAATTACAATAATTCTTCCTCGCTCCATTTTCGCCCTTCCTTCAACTTCGTGCTCTGTTCACCTTTTCACAACGATTCAATAGGCAAATTATGCTGCTTCAGAAAAGACAGCTTATCCCAATATCCTCTCTGAAACAGAATTTTACCATTCACAACATGGAAGAAGCCGCATCCCCGCAGTCCCAGAGGGTCCTTCCATTCTAAAATCGCCCACTGTCCATCTTCAAAGATATTCTCTACAATGGCAGTCATATCGGCAGTGGCAAATTCTGCTGTAAACATTTCACGGATTGCATCTATCCCAATCACGGGATCATTGGTCACCTGATGATTGGTTGCGTTATCATGGTACAAGCTCATAATTGCCTCTACATCATGGTTGTTAAAGGCATCTACCCATTTACATACTATTTCTTTTGGCCGTAACATAAATATTTCCTCCATATATCGTTAGCTGCTGTTTTCAAGATACACGATTCATGTAACATCACAATTCCCGCCGTTTCCACTGATCCAGGGCAGCTGCGACACAAATACCTGCCACAACGATCGTTAAGACGAGATAGGGAAGGTGGAAACCGTGCAGTGCTACCTCGTACACATCAAAATAACGCAATGGGGTCAGGTAGTCCAGGAAATGATTTCCTGTGTACTCGGCAGTAAAGGCCAACCCATAGGCAGCCAGCATGGAAATTGTTCCTGTCCGCACCGCAGCCTTATAGGATCGAAGCACACTGGAAAACAGCAGACCCAGGGCAAAAAAGAGAGTCTGGGTAAAGAACATTCCCATCGTTGTGGAAAGCACCGCTCCCGGCTGATCCAGACCGCCCAAAGGAAGAACGATCGTGAAATAATTACACACGCCGCTGAACAGGGCGAACACCAGCAGGTTCACTGCCGAAACGATCACCTTCGCCAGAACAATGGTTTTCCGCTTCACAGGCTTTGTGAACAGGTATTCCGATGTTCCGAATTTCTTTTCCCTTGCCACACAGGACAGTCCCAAAGACATGGCATAAGGAAACGCCAGCAGTCCCTCCCAGAAATAGATGCACACATACCAGCCGGTGGATGTCGTCAAGTCGCCTTTGACTCCGAACATGATCATGATCAGTCTCGGAAATTGGCTGACCATCGCTGCCATTTCATCCAGACTGTCCCGTAGGGACAGAAGCTCAAAATAGCAGAAACCGCACAGAAGCAGCATGATTCCCAGCCAGATCAGCAAAAGTCTTCTGGTTTGGCGGAATTCATTTTTAATCAATGTTTTCATGTTCACACCTCCTTAGCTGCGGAACTGAATGTCTTTTTTCAGAAAGACACCGTAAGAAAGCACCAAAAACAAGGCAAACAGCAGCACGCACCACCCAAGATACCGGAGGTCATAGAAGCCGGCTTTGGAGATCTCGGCGGCTCCGAAGAACGAGTAGGGAGACAGAAAACTGATAGCCCGGTTACTGACGATGTTGGAGAAGCTGGTAATGCAATACTCAACGAACACAACCAAACCGGCAGTCAGCAGCGGACTGCGGTTGCGGGAAAACAAAACTCCCACCATCAGCCCCATTGCAGCGAAGAACAGCGTCACAAGGGTCAGGGACAGGGCAATCAGGAAAAACTCTCCCCAAGGAGTTCCGGAACGGAATGTTGCCATGGCGAAAAGGGAAGCCAGCAGATACGCCGCACCCACGATCGCCACGCCGACAAACACCGTCCATGCCTTTGCCCAATAAATTGCTTTCCGGGGAAAGGGCTTTGTAAACAGGTATTCCGAGGTTCCTTCCGTACATTCTCTGGTGTGAATGGAAATGCCGAAGTGCATCCCGAAAACGCCGGAGGCAATCATGAAAAAGCTGGTCAGGAACCCGTAAATACCCAGCGGAGAGGTCAGGTATTCCATCGATACGCCGACGCTCCTGTAAAAGTCCGTGGTGCCCATGGTTTCAAAGAGTTCCACGGAGGCCGCATCCAGAAAGCTGTAATAAGTCGGTGTCATGAAAAAGATGCACGCAGCCAAGGCGATGGCCCAGCCCAGGATATAGGTTCGATGCCTTCTCAGTTCATATTTCAAAATGACCATGCCTGACACCTCCTTACGCATAGTAGTGCAGGAAGATCTCCTCCAAAGAGGGTTCTTCCAAAAGCACATCGTCCAAATGCAGCAGGTGAAGCTTGTCAATGATCGCCGTGATATTGCCGTTATACACAAAGGAAACAGAGGTCTTGTCAGGACTCTCGGTGTAGTTGGCAATGCCGGGCAGGCCCCAGAACTCACGGGGGATGGCCGTTTCAGCGGTAAGGCTGACCTTTTTATAGCCGCTTTCCCGCAGCTCTCGGATGGACTGAATGCCCACGAGCTTGCCCTCTTTTAAGATCGCCACCCGGTCACACAGCTTCTGCACCTCACTGAGGACATGGGAGGAGAAGAAAATGGTGGTTCCCCGGCTGTTCTCCTCCTTCAGAATATCGTAGAAAGCCTGCTGGATCAACGGGTCTAAGCCGCTGGTGGGTTCGTCCATGATCAGCAGCTTGGGCGAGGTCATGACGGCAGACACGATCCCCACCTTCTTCTTGTTGCCCAGAGACAGGTCTGCGATTTTCCGGGTCAGATCCAGATTGAGGCGCTCGGAGAGCTCATACATTTTCGTTTCGCAATTCATGCCGTACAGGTCTGCGCTGTATTGCAGCAGTTCCCGCACCTTCATGTTTTCATAATAGCTGTTTTCGCTGGGAAGATAGCCCACATCTCTGGCAATGACACTGGCCTTGGTCTGGCAGTCCAGGCCGAAAATAGATGCGCTGCCGCCGCTGGGATGGATCAGGCCCATCAGGGTGCGGATGGTGGTGGATTTTCCCGCACCGTTTGGGCCAATGAAGCCGAAAAACTCGCCCTGGTCAACAGAGAAGCTAAGTCCGTCAATTCCCCGATGTTTCCCATAGTGCTTGGTCAGCTTTTCCAAAACAATGATTGGCTCGCTCATTTCAGATACTCCTCCTTATAAAAATTTTTCCGCAGAATTGCGATGTTCTTCTCAAAATCATCCATGACGGTCTCAAAGTCAAAAGCATTTGCCCCACGGTACCGGGCCGCATATCCCTCGCCCATCAGAAGCAGCATCTGAAATACCGGCCGGGCATCCTCCGGGTTTTTGAATTTCAAAGCGTCCTCCTCCCGAAGAACCATATCGTTTCTGAAGCTGCAGGCTTCCTCTGTCAGAATCACCAGCGCATCGGCTACTTCGGGAGAAGTTTCTTCCCAGACGCTGGTAATAAACTGCAGGGTGAAGGGCTGATTTTGGAAGCTCTCCATTTCCATGCGGCTGGATGCCAGGATCCTGTCGAACAAATCCGTTTTGGAATCCAGATGTGCTTTTTCAAATATTTCTTCAATGACCTTTTTACAGTATTCCAGCAGATAAATATAGAGCTGTTTTTTGCTTCCGAAATACTGAAACATGGATGCCTTGGAGATATGAGCAGCCACTGCAATATCATTGACGGATGCTTTTTCATAACCAAATTTTCCGAAGCACTGAAGTGCTGCGTTCAGGATCGTCATTTTCTTTTCTTCCGTCAGCGCCAAAAATTTTTCCACTTTGATCCCTGCCTTTCAACGAAATAACCGAATCGGTTATTTATAATATAACACCAATAACCGATTCGGTCAACCCTAAAGATAAACAAAAAGAGGGTGAGTTTTCCAACTCATCCTCTTTCGTGGAGCCTCCCGGACTTGAACCGGGAACCAACGGGTTTACGTTTGTGATGCTTTCGCACCTCCGTGGACTATGTCTTCGCCATGCCCTTGCGGGTTTAGACGTGGGAGGCTTGTGCGGTCATTAAGCAGGCTCTACTGCTCCGCTAGTCTCTACACCTTCCAGGAGTGTACCCCTGGCTCGGCTCGGCGTTGCCGTGCAGCGTTTCCGCTGGTTAGGTTTCACCGATTTCTTCCCATTCGCATCCAGCTCTTTCAAGCTGGTGCCACAATTTTTATGAGTCCGACGCTCTAACCGATTGAGCTAAGGCTCCGAGCGCAAAGATAGGTTTTAACTCCGCTCAAAAAGAGCCCCTATAAGACCTGCTTCTGAATATACCTTATTTTATGCGGCTTCGCAAACGATTTTGCTTTGGAAAAATCAGAAAAATTGAATAGATTCTTGTATTTTGGGCCAATTTTGGGGAGGCTTTGTACTTTTTTGCTAGTGAAGTGTTGAAATCCATAGTTGACAAAATAAACGATTTTGCTAACGGTTGTTTGCAAAATTTGCAAAGTTTCGCTTTTTGAAAATTCTCTATTGTAGATTAGAACCTCCAAACTTAATGGAGGTGTAATTATGAATCAATCTATTCCTGAAAAGCTAAAAGGCAAAACCTACATCGACCCGAGAACCGATACCGGATTCAAGAGCCTGTTCGCTAGCAAGGATGCCATCAAGGACTTCGTTGATGGAATCTTGCACCTGAAAGGCGACGACCAAATCAAGAATCTGAATTACTCGTTTGAACATACGTTAAGATTTATGATTCCCGAAGAGCGGAAAGTCATTTTGGATGCTTTCGCGACTACGGGTTCTAAGCGTTTCCTTAATATTGAAATGCAGAAGGCAGACCACAGTTTCTTTATCGACCGAACCATATTGTACAAAGCGTTCTTGATTATAAAAGGCAAGCATGAAATGGATAAATCAGAAGAATTTAAAACGCTCACAAAAGAAGAAAAGGAATACCGGCGTTATGAAATTCCCGAAACAATATCCATTTGGATTTGTGATTTTGAATTGCCGTACTGCATGGAAAAATACATTGATGAATGGGCTATTTATAGCAAGGAAGTGTTGAATGGAGGAGTCGTCGAGACGTTATTCCCCAAAAATAAGTATATTATTGTAAGTCTGCCGAAGTTTAATAAAACCGCAGACGAGGTAAAAGATCCTGTTGACGCTTGGCTCTATGTGCTCAAACACGCGCATGAGGGCGAACCGCTTCCTGACTTTGGGAATGGAATCGTCAACGACGCCTTGAACCGCATCAAAATTGAAAACTTGGACAAAACCACTCTGAACGAACTGGAGCGAGAAATGATTGCAAAAGAAGAAATAGAATGTCGTTTGGCTGGTGCCAAGATTGAGACTCGATTTGAAATGGTCGATGCGATGCTTGCTAATGATATTCCTATTGAAAAAATCGCTATTATTTCCGGTATTTCTCTGGACGAAATTAAAAAGCGCAGAGCGCAGCGCTGATGTTCAGTCCGGAAAGTGACTAGATTTCACTTTTTTATTTTTCATTGCAGAGCGGGCGCGCAATTTTGGGGGCTTTGCGGGCCAATTGCTCGATCGTAATGCCCGTGAAGTAGTCCTTGATGATTTTGGCCAAGTCCTTCCACATTGGGAGTGTCGGGCAGACGTCTGCACGGTCGCAACCGTTTTTCCCGTCAGCAACGCATTCCACCGGGCTAATGGAAGTCTCAATGACACTCAGGATTTCCCAAACCGTGAGTTCAGCCGCTGGCTTTGCAAGCTTGTAGCCACCGCCCTTGCCGCGTGCGCCTTCGAGCACGTTGTTCTTTACGAGGACTCCAAGAATCGCTTCGAGATATTTTTCGGAAAGTCCCTGACGTTCCGCCAGGTTGTGTAGCGGGTGGAATTCGGCTTCGCCGTTTTCTGCCATATCAATAATAACGCGAATGGCGTATCGACTTTTCGTAGATACTCTCATGATTCATGACTCCTTTAGACTACAATATAATTATAATTACAATTATTGTAAAATTTTTCCTACAACTTTAGTTGGCTTTTTTCAGCTCTACAGCCTCCCTTTACATATTTTTTTACTATCAGTGGTCAAAAAAAATTTCTATATTGCCTCGCATTATGGCAAAAATTCTCTTTAAAAAGCAGTTATCTCCCGCGGTATTCCAATTCCGCGTCCACGCCCCGCTGATCGCGCAAGAACGTAAGGCAGGACAATTTATCATCCTCCAGACGAACAAGGACAATGGTGAACGCGTTCCGCTCACCATCGCTGACGCCGATACGAATGAAGGTTCTATCACCCTCATTTTCCAGACGGTTGGCAAGACGACGACCGAACTCTCCAAGTTCGAAGTCGGTGACGATATCCCGGTCTTGGTTGGCCCGCTCGGTTCTCCGACCCATATCGAAAACTTTGGTCACGTGGTCTGCGTTTGCGGTGGTGTCGGTATTGCCCCGATGCACCCGATCGTTCAGGCTCTCAAGGCTGCTGGCAACAAGGTGACTATCATCATGGGTGCCCGTAACGAAAGCCTCTTCCTCATGAAGGAAGAAATGACCGCTCTCGCTGACGACATCATTTTCATGACCGACGACGGTTCTTATGGCCGCAAGGGTCTCGTGACTGAACCGCTTAAGGAACTCTGCGAAGACACCAAGGGCAAGCCGGACATGGTCATCGCTATCGGTCCTCCGATCATGATGAAGTTCTGCGCCCTTACCACCAAGCCGTATGGCGTGAAGACTGTCGTTAGCCTCAACAGCATCATGGTCGATGGTACTGGCATGTGCGGTGGTTGCCGCGTCACTATCGGCGGCAAGACGAAGTTCGTCTGCGTCGATGGTCCGGAATTCGACGGCCACGAAGTCGACTGGAACAACATGCTCCAGCGTATGGGTGCATTCAAGCCCCAGGAACAGGAAGCTTTGCATCGCTTCGGTGCAAATGACGGCCACAAGTGCAATATCGACAAGATGGCAGATGCCAAGGCTAAGGAGAGCAAATAATGTCTGAACATATGACTCGCGAACAGTTGGACGCCGCCGCCAAGGTGGAACTTGAAAAGATTAATGCCCTTCCGAAGCCGCTCAAGCCGAAGGACAAGACTGCTATTCCGGCTCAGCCGATGCCGCAGCTCGAACCGTCCTATCGCGCACGCGTGATGGAAGAAGTGGCTCAGGGTTATACCGAAGCTCAGGCTATCGTCGAAGCTAACCGCTGCCTTAACTGCAAGAAGCCGTTCTGCGTCGAAAGCTGCCCGGTGCACATCGACATTCCGGCCTTCATCGCAAAGATTGCTGAAGGCGACTTCAAGGCTGCTATTGCAAAGATTAAGGAAACGAGCTTGCTTCCGGCAATCTGCGGCCGCGTTTGCCCGCAGGAACGCCAGTGCCAGATGAACTGCACGATGGGCAAGATGCACAAGGATGTGAACCAGGCTGTCGCAATCGGTCGTTTGGAACGCTTTGCTGCTGACTATGAACGCAACAACGGTGGTGCTACGGTTCCGGCCGTTAAGCCTGCTACGGGCAAGAAGGTGGCTGTGATCGGTTCCGGTCCTGCCGGCTTGGTTGTCGCTGCTGACGTCCGCCGCGAAGGCCACGACGTGACCATCTTCGAAGCTTTCCACAAGCTCGGTGGCGTGGTCCGTTATGGTATTCCTGAATTCCGTCTTCCGAAGAAGATTGTGGACAAGGAAATTGAATCTCTCGCCGCTATGGGCGTGAAGTTCGAAACGAACTTTGTGATTGGTCGTACCCGCAAGCTCAAGGACCTCATCGAAAAGGATGGCTTTGACGCTGTGTTCGTCGGTACCGGTGCTGGTCTTCCGTTGTTCATGAACATCGAAGGTGAAAACCTCGTCGGTGTGTTCGCAGCTAACGAATACCTCACCCGCGCAAACCTCATGCGCGCCTACGACAAGGAAAATGCCGATACGCCGATGTGGCCGGGCAAGAACGTTGTCGTCCTCGGTGGTGGTAACGTCGCTATGGACGCTGCCCGTATGGCTCTCCGCCTCGGTGCAGAAAAGGTCCGCATCATTTACCGTCGTAGCATGAACGAACTTCCGGCCCGTAAGGAAGAAGTTCTCCACGCTCAGGAAGAAGGTGTCGAATTCTGCGTCTTGCAGAACCCGGCCAAGATTCTTGGCGACGAAGCCGGTCACGTCCGTGGCATGCTCGTTGACAAGTACGAACTCGGCGAACCCGATGAAAAGGGCCGTCCGCGTCCGGTCAAGGTCGAAGGCGCAAGCTTCGAAATTGAATGCGACACCGTGCTCGTTGCTATCGGTAACGGTTCCAACCCGCTTATCAGCAACACCACTCCGGAACTCTCCGTTGACAAGAAGGGTCACATCCTTCTCGAAGATGCAACCGCCAACAAGACTTTCATGGAAAAGGTCTATGCCGGTGGCGACATCGTGCTCGGCGCTGCAACCGTGATCCTCGCCATGGGCGAAGGTCGTCGTGCTGCTGCAGGCATCAACGAATTCCTCAAGAAGTAATTGGTGATATCCTTCGCGAGTCTCGTCATCCTGAGCAAAGCGAAGACAACTCAGAAGGCGAGCGTCGCGACCATGCTTGCATGGGCATGACCGAGCCAAGGAGTTGGGGCTTGCCCCATCCAGTTAAATCTTGAATCGCATTATGCAAAAAGAGGACGGTTTCATAACCGTCCTTTTTGTCATTTTACTGTCAAGAATTAAATGTATATTTGAGAGAGATAGTAGGAACGGAAATCATTTATGGCGAAGAAGAATCAATCGGGACGTTTGACTGACCAGCATAAAGATTCCAAAGGTGCTGTTGGCATTTTTGGAGATGAAGCTAAGTATCATGATATGGATGTTTCTGATTTATCCCTTATCGCAATGCAGCTTCTAGAAAAGGATTATCCGCAACTTCTTTTCCGGTATCGAAAGAGTATTTCTAAAAAGGAAATAAACGAAGCTCTTCAAAAAATTGATAGTGAATTAGGTCAAACTCTTTTTGTTGAAGATTCTAGCATTAAACCTGATGGTGGTATTATTGAAGTTAAGGATGATAATGGAAAATGGCGTGTCGTTTTGGTTTCTGAGGCAAAACGTCAAGGAAAAGATATTGAGAATATAAAACAAGGTAAATTAGTAGGTACGAAAAATGATCAAGATATAATGAATGCGGGGAATGCGATTGAACGTGCTCATAAGAATATATCTGAAATTGCAAATTATATGTTGGACGAAGCGTATTTCCCATATGTTCTATTTTTGGAGGGGTCTAACTTTTTAACACAGGATGTTGTTGTGACTAGACCTGATGGAAGGTCTGTTACCTTGACTTACAATTCGGGTGCTATTAATAGGCTTGATCGTTTGACCGCTGCGAATTATGGAATGCCTATCAATAAAAATCTTTGTAAAAATAAAATGATTCAAATTGGTGATGCTTGTGTTATGCTTCAGACTGCATCTCTCTTCACTCAAGGTGATGGTCGACGTTGGAGCATCAAAGATGAAATTAAGATTATGCTTGATGTTGCGAAAACATCTTTGAAAATGCTTGGACGAGACTTGTTTAATCAATTGACGAAATCGAATTAGAGGGTTCTGTATGGTTCGAAAAATTGATCATTCCTTGTTGGATAAAGCTAAGATTAACAAAAAAGATGAATTCTATACTCAACTTTCAGATATTGAGAGGGAATTGCAGTATTATAAGAAGCATTTTAAGAATAAAACTGTTTTTTGCAATTGTGATGATGCTCGAATTAGTAATTTTTACAAATATTTTGTAGAAAATTTTAAATCATTGGGCCTGAAAAAGGTTATTTGTGCGTGTTACAAAAAAGTCGATTTCGAAGAATCTTTGAAATCGAAATCCGCATTTTACTATGAATATACGGGGATAGAAAAAAAACGTCCATCATTGAAAGATGTGACTTATTTTGAAGGTGATGGTGATTTTCGTAGTAAAGAAAGTATAGATCTTTTAAAAAAATCGGATATTGTCGTTACAAATCCTCCATTTTCGTTGTTTAGGGACTTTATTTCACAGTTAGATAAATTCAAAAAAAAGTTTTTGGTTATTAGTAATATCAATGCGATTACCTATAAAGAGGTTTTTGCTTTGATAAAGGAAAATAAGGTTTGGATGGGTGTAAACATGGGACGAGGTATATCTGGTTTTATCGTTCCCAAACATTATGAACTCTATGGTCTTGAAACGAAAATAAATGATTTAGGTGAAAGAATCGTATCTCCCAATAACTGTATGTGGCTTACAAATCTCGATAATGCGCAAAGACATGAGTTTATTCCATTGACTAAGGAATACAACGGTAATGAACGCGATTATCCTCGTTTTGACAATTATGATGCGATTAATGTGAATAAAACACAAGATATCCCTGTGGATTATAAGGGAATTATGGGCGTTCCCATAACATTCCTTCATAAATTCAATCCAAACCAATTCAAAATCATCAAGTTCCGCAAGGGGGATGATGATCGGGATTTGGCTATTAACGGTAAACCGACTTATTTTAGAATTTTGATTCAGGGCTGCTGAATATTTGAATTTTTCCTGTATTTTCTACCTCCATTCCTTTTTGTCAATTCTTCCTTTTTTGTGACATCGCCTTTTTGCGAATCTTTTGATTATATTCATAGTGGGGGTATTTAAGGAGATGTTATGGTTCAATCAAAATTTTTTGGAATTGCCTGTGGCGTAGCGATGCTTGCAGGTGCAGTTTCTGCAGCGACTCTTCCGACCGCAAAGGATGTTCAGGCCAAGATGGGCATGGGCTTCAATATCGGTAACTCGATGGAAGTGCCGAACAACCCGACCTTGTGGGGCAACCCTTACCCGACTCAGGCTTTGCTGGATTCCGTGAAGGCGGCGGGCTTCAATACGGTGCGCATTCCTTGCGCTTGGGATAGCCATACGAGTGGCGGCAAGGTCACCGAGACTTGGCTCGATTCCGTGAAGACGGTTGTCGATTACGCCATGCGCGCTGGTCTCTACACGATTTTGAATATCCACCATGAAGGTGAAGGCGGCTGGTTCCAGAGCAACATCGGCACGAGCGTTGATAACACTATCGACAACAAGATGAAAACTTACTGGACGCAGATTGCGAACAAGTTTAAAAACTACAACGAACGCTTGCTCTTCGCCGGCGCAAACGAACCTGGCCCGAATGTGAATACGTGGACCTCGCAGCATGTGTCTACGCTTATGCATTACTATCAGACGTTCATTGATGCTGTCCGCGCTACGGGCGGCAACAACGAAACCCGAACCTTGATTATCCAGGGCCTCAATACTGACATCGACAAGTCCGTCGCAAGCGCTCCGGTAAGCACCTTCCCGAAGGATAAGGTCGAAGGTCGCTTGATGTTCGAAGTGCACTACTACGATCCGTACCAGTACACGCTTATGACGAGCCAACAGGACTGGGGCGCTAGCGAACCGATTCAGCCGCAGTATTACTATGGCGACTACACCAAGGCTAGCGAACCCAAACGCAACGCGGGTTACAATGCCTGGGCGGGCTCTGTCGATTCCAAGCTTGGGAGCATCGTGCATCCGCAGGAACAGTTCGCCAAGATGAAGACGAATTACGTGGACAAGGGTTACCCGGTCATTGTCGGCGAATTCGGTGCAAACGTCCGCTCTCCGGAATTGAGCGGTTCAGATCTGAATCTCCACAAGCAGGGTCGCGTGCAGTGGCACAAGGATGTTGTTTCTGCCGCAAAGCAGTATGGCCTCACCCCGATTCTTTGGGATATGGGCAACGAAAGCAATTCGGGCTACGACAACATGGCTTACCTCCGCCGTCAATCTTCGCCGGTGGGGAAGGTCCTCGAAACGGACGTTATCAATGCTATGCGCGGTGTGTATGGCCTCGGCAATTACGTGAACAATGGCGTCACCCACGTGGAAGACTTTATCAATGGCGGCTCGGAAACGCAGTCTAGTTCCAGCAACGGCGCTGAATCTAAATCGAGCAGTTCCGGCACAACCCCTCAATCAAGTAGCTCTGTAGAGAAAAATTGTGATGCTATGATGCCGGAATGTGGCTGGTCCCCAGAAGAACTTTGTAAGGCTGGCTTTGCGGAATATTGCGATGGCACTGCATTGCCGACCGTCCTTGTTAGGGATCCGGTGAAACTCCACCGCGACGGCAACACGCTTTACGGCTCCGGCAAGATTATGCTGTTCGATATGAACGGAAATCTCGTCCGCTTCACGAATAACGTGTCCGCCGGGCAGGTCCAAATGCAGCTGCATGGTCTCCGCCAAGGCAATTACATCGCCAAATGCAAGAATAGTGTTTTGCAAGTCAAGATTCGCTAACAAAACCACCCCGCGGGCATTTCAAACAATGTCTTTTGCGGGCTTTTCCTAGCGTCGTTTTGAATAAAAGCTAAGCTTCGGTATAATAAGGGACGGCATAAACCGCCCCTTTATTTTGTCCTATATATGATTATTTTGTATTTTTGGACAAAAAAGGAGTGAGTCGTGAAATTTAAATTTTCTGCAGGCATTATTGCCACATTTTCCGCTATTGCACTAATGATTTCTGCCTGTGGTGGCGATTCCGGCAGCTCGGCTAATGACGAACTCCCCGAGCGTGTTGAACAATTCAGCGACATCAAAAATATTGAATGTAACGAAGAACGCGAATGCGCCCAAATTTACATCAAGGAACACGACGACTACGTGCAATGTATTGATTCCAAATGGGAAACGGTCATTGCCTCCAAACCGAACGACGCATGCGCCGAGGTCAAAGCAAAATCTAGTAGCAGTAAAGCCAAGTCCAGTTCTAGTGGGAAAACTCCATCGAGCAGTAGTGAAAAAAACAGTTCGTCTTCTAAGAAAAATACTGCAAGTTCTAGTAGCGTAAAAAAATCAAGCAGTAGCGTCAGGAGTGACTTGGTTGGGAAAGTGAATTGGCAATATCTAAACCCCAATAGAGAGTATGGTGAGATAACGGATGAACGCGATGGTCAGGTCTACAAAACTGTGAAAATATATGATCAGGTGTGGATGGCGGAAAACCTGAATTTTGAATACAATGAAGGCTCAGCAAAAAGTTCTTGCTACAAAGATGATGCGGATTCTTGTGCCTATTACGGGCGTCTGTACACTTGGGCTGCTGCTATGGATTCTGCCGCAAAGTTTAGTCCTGCTGGTGAGTTTTGCGGTAATGGAATCTTATGCAATCCAGAAGGTGTAGTTCGCGGTGTTTGTCCAAGTGGTTGGCATTTGCCGACGAAAGATGAATGGAACATTTTGGAGACAGAAGCTAGAGATAGCGATGGTTATAATCGCTCTAGTAGTAAAGTATTGAGATCTGCTAATGGCTGGGATGTTAGTTGGTGGACTGATAGAATAGGGGAAGACCTTTTTGGCTTTTCTATGGTGTCTGTAGGTGGGTGGGCTCATTTTTGGACTGCGAGTGAGCATGAGTATGATCGGCGTTGGGCGTATTATATATCTTATGCCGATGTCTTTAAAGATTCGGATGTACAATGGACTGATAAGGATGATTTATACTCTGTGCGTTGCATAAAAGATGCTGAATACGTAGATCTTTTGTCGAGTTCTTCTGAAAAGAGTAGTTCGTCTAGTGTCACCTTGGTTGATCCATCAACTGTTATAAAAGGAACGATGACGGATGAACGAGATGGTAATACTTACAAGACTGTAACTATTGGGACTCAGACTTGGATGGCGGAAAACCTGAATTTTGAATACAATGAAGGCTCGGCAAATAGTTCTTGCTATGAGGATGTTGCGGACTCTTGTGGTAAGTATGGTCGTCTGTATAGTTGGCCCGCTGCTATGGATGCTGCTGCTATTTTCAGCGATGCTGGTAAGGGATGTGGAAATTATTCAACATGTAAGGTGGAGGGGATTGTTCGTGGAGTTTGTCCAAGTGGTTGGCATTTGCCGGATAGCACTGAATGGGGAGCTTTGTTTGCCGTTGTAGGGGGTGCCCGTATTGCTGGAGTAAAACTAAAATCCAATAGTGGGTGGGAAAAGTATGGTGAAAAAGGATTAGATTCTTATAGTTTTACTGTTTTACCTGCGGGCTATAAGCGTGATCCTTCTTATGATGGTGTTGGAAAATTTTCGTCTTTTTGGATGCCCAAATCGGTTGATCAAGAAAATGCATGTGTTTGGTATTTTTATTATGATCAAATTAAAGCTGGATATGGCTGTTCATCGAAAAGAATTGGAAGGCGCTCCGTCCGTTGTATTAAGGATGAAGACTAGCTTTAATCTTCTTTAAAAGGGACGGTGTTTTGCTGCCCTTTCCCGCTATTATACAAACTGTATAATATAGACTTTGCTGCTCCTAAAAAATCGAAAATATTGTTTTCCTGACAGCAAAATAACATTTCCCGTATAATACGAATGTTGACTTTTGTATTGTGAAAATTTATTTTAAAATCCATGAAGTCGATTTTCGAGTACCGCGATTACCACCTCTATTTGCAGGATTACTACGATGAGCGCAAACGTCAAGGCTCTTTTTCGTGGCGTGAATTTTGCGGGAACGCAGGCTTTTCTTCGCCGAATTTTTTGAAGCTTGTTGCTATGGGGCAAAGCAAGCTCAGCAAGGTTAAGGCGTGTCAAGTTGCCAAGTCGATGGGACTTGTTGATTACGAAGAACAGTATTTTTATCAGCTTGTTGTTTTGGGTAATGCAGAAAACAGCGAAGTCCAGAGAGCGGCTCTTCTTGAAATGCAGCGAATCGCGTTAGAACACCAGGTTCGTGTTGTTGACAAGGAAGCGTTTCAGTATTATGAATCCTGGAAATACCCCGTTATTAGAGAACTTGCTCCGCTAATGCCTGGGGCGACCCCCCGTGACCTTGCTGAAGAATGCAAGGAATATGTTTCTGCTGAAGAAGTCCGCGATGTTTTGGAATTTCTTGTGAAGGCGGGATTCCTGAAAAAGGAAGGCGAAAAAAACTATGTGCAGACGGAACAGACTGTCATTGGTTCCAAGGACGCTCTCCCAATCGCCATCCGTGCGATGCACAAGGAAATGGCCATTATGGCGGCCCGGGCTGTTGATCGTTATACTGCAAATGAACGTTTTTTTAATGGTGCAACGCTTAGCGTCGACCAGGATGCGTATAATAAAATAGTCGAAGAAATAAAGGCTTGTTGCAAGAAGGCTGTAGCCATTGCTAACGAGTGCGGAAACTATAATCAGGTTTGCCGAATCAATTTTCAGTTCTTTCCACTCACAGACAAAATAACAGGTAACGGCCGTGCTTAAGAATCTCTATTTAATAGTCCTTCCTTTACTTGTTCTTGTTGCTTGCTCTAGTGATAATTACGCCACTGGAACGGTGGACCCCAATGCAGGTCCGGGAATAGCGCAAGGCGACAAGGTTTCAAGTAGCTCTGTGTATGATAGCTCTGACTCAAATAGCAGTTTGGGTAGTAGTTCGTCTGTTGGTGAAATTTTTGTTGTGAAATACAAGAGTGTCGTGAATAAAGATGAAGAAATGCTGAGCGTCAGTTTTGAATGCGGGATTTCGGCGACATATACAATTGTCGAAGAATCAAAGGGAAATGTTGAAAAAAATAAGGGCCAAATAGATGTGTACTCCGAAGAAAAGGGCGCCTCGGCATCTTGTACAATTGGCGAAAAAAAATATTTGTCCCAGTTTAAGCTTGGGCGGAATAACCGCATGGAAAGAAGTATAAAACTTGAGAATTTTGGCAGCGGCTGCGACGGGCTTTTCGAACAGTTCAAAAATCTTTGCTTGCTCCAAAATGCAAGTGATGAATTTAGTGGCGCCTGCGACGAAAGCGGAACCCTCGAAGCCTATTGCGCCTATTTTGACGAGTCGGCCGTATTCGACACCCTTTTGGACGATTTTACCGATGAATCCAAAGTCAATTGCGGTGAAAGTGGCGTCCATATTGATTCTTTTGGAATTTAGTCCTTTGTCAAATCAGCAAAACTAATTGATTTATTCCCATTCCTAACGCCCACTCTGCAATCTATTTTCTAAGCAGAGACGGTACTTTTTCTTTGAACTTGTCATGCCTGCCGCCGAGCAGGCATCTCCTTTATGACAAAAAAGATGAAGTCGCAAAAAAAGGTGGCTCTTATGAAGTTAGGATGGTTTGGTAAACATTTTCGCACGGCTCTCGCGCTGACGGGGCTTGTGTGCGGTCTCGGATTTTCTCAGGATGTGCTTTACCCCGACATGTTCGCTTTGTCGGATGTGCAGCTTTTGGACGGCGTCTTGAAGGAACGCCAGGACTTGAACGTCGAAACGCTCCTCAGCTACGATGTGGACCGCTTGCTCGCGCCTTTTTACGAAGAAGCGGGCATGAAGCCGAAGGCGAGCAAGTTCCCGAACTGGGCAGGCCTCGATGGCCATGTGCTCGGGCATTATCTGAGCGCTCTCGCGATGCATTACGCGGACAATGACGATGTTCAGGTCAAGGAGCGCCTCGAATACATCTTGAAAGAACTCAAGACGATTCAGGACCAGAATTCCAAGGACAACAACTTCAAGGGCTACATTAGCGGTGTGCCGAATGGCAAGCAAATGTGGCTCAAAATGAAGAATGGCGATGCCGGCGCACAGAACGGTTATTGGGTGCCGTGGTACAATATCCACAAGCTCTATGCGGGCCTCCGTGACGCTTACGTTTATGCTGGTTATGAACAGGCAAAGACGATGTTTTTGGCACTTTGCGACTGGGGCATCACGATAACGAACGGCCTGAACGATTCCAAGATGCAGCAGATGCTTGGCACGGAACACGGCGGTATGCCCGAAGTTTACGCCGACGCCTACAAGCTCACGAAAGACGAAAAGTACCTGAATGCGGCCAAGAAGTGGTCGCACCAGTGGCTTTTGAATCCGATGTCGCAGGGCAATGACAACTTGACGAACGTCCATGCGAATACGCAGGTGCCGAAGGTTGTGGGCTTTGCGCGAATTGCGGAACTCTCGGGCGATGAAAAGTACCAGAAGGGTTCCGATTTCTTCTGGCAGACGGTCGTGAACAAACGCAGTATCGCGATTGGCGGCAACAGCATTTCTGAACATTTCCCGGCGCTCAACAATCACAAAAAATTCATCGAAGAACGTGAAGGACCGGAATCTTGCAATACTTACAATATGCTCAAGTTGACGGAACGTCTGTTCAACATCAAGCACGATGCGCATTACACCGACTTTTACGAACGCGCCCTTTTCAACCATATCCTTTCGACGATTCATCCGACGCATGGCGGCTATGTCTACTTCACGCCGGCTCGTCCGCGCCATTACCGCGTGTATTCCAAGGTCAATGCGGGCATGTGGTGCTGCGTGGGTTCGGGCATGGAAAATCCTGCCAAGTACAATCAATTTATTTATACGAAAGATGGCAACTCGCTTTACGTGAACCTCTTTGCCGCATCCATCTTGAATTGGAAAGACAAGAGCGTGAAAATCAAGCAGGAAACGGCGTTCCCGAAGGGTGAAAGTTCCAAGTTCACGATTACCGGCAGCGGGGAATTCGATATGCAGATTCGCCATCCGTACTGGGTCAAGGAAGGTGAATTCAAGGTCATCGTCAATGGCGATACCGTCGTGAAAAAATCGACACCGTCGAGTTACGTTTCTGCCGGAAAATCCTGGAAGTCGAGCGATGTCGTCGAAGTGCTTTACCCGATGTACACGCATGTCGAAGATTTGCCGGGCGTGACGGATTATGTGGCGCTTTTGCATGGCCCGATAGTACTTTCGGCAAAGACGGGAACGGCGAACTTGAACGGCCTTGTTGCTGATGATGGCCGCTGGAGCCACATTGCATCCGGTGCGCTGGAATCGCTCGATCAGGCGCCAATGCTTGCTAGCAAAAAAGAGGATATCCCGTCGAAAGTGGAACCCGTGAAAGGCGAACCGCTGCACTTTAAGGCGCCTTATCTTTTTGCGAAGCAAAAGGACGCGAACCTGCTTTTGCAGCCCTTCTACGAAGTGCATGACGCGCGTTACATGATGTATTGGATGGTGCTTACGGACCCGAGCATTCTCGACCGCTTGGAAAAAGAGCAAAAAGAAGCTTTGGCGCTTGACGAAAAGACTGTCGATAAAGTTGCTCCAGGCGAGCAGCAGCCAGAAGTCGATCACAAGATGAAAATCGAAAATTCTACTTCGGGTACGCACCAAGGCGAATTCTATCGCGACGCGGGCAAGTGCTCTGGCGGCGATGGCGGCCTCATCAGCTACGAATTCGAGACGAACAGCGAAGATTCCCTCAGCCTCATGGTGCGTTACTGGGGTAACGAAGGTTGCACGCGCACTTTCGACATCTCCATTGACGGCGAAAAGCTCACGACCGAAACGATTTCGAACCGCTGGAAAAAGGATGAATTTGTAAATGTCACATACCCGATTCCGGACGCGATGATCAAGGGCAAAAAGATTGTGCGCATCTCGTTTACGGCAAGCTCGGGTATGGTGGGCGGTATCTTTGGCGTACGCCTCCTTCGCAACAAGCCAAAGCCCGTCGTAGAAGATCCTCCGATAAGCATCAAGCCGGTTGCAGCCGTAAAACAGGGACTCCGTGTACGCGCAACATCGCAAACGCTCCAAATCGCATCTCCGAGCGTTCTTGCCCGCACGATGAACGTGAAAATTTATTCCATGGATGGGCGCCTCAAACTCACGCAAATGCTCCCCGCCGGCGCAAACGAGTTTAACGTCGATATTGCAGGCCTCAAGAACGGTAACTACGTCGTACGCCTCTTCCAAGACGGTCTCGTGCGCGGTTATACGCTGTTCAATAAAAACAGCCTATAAAAGTTCCTTTTACACTACACTCCTAATCCAAGAAGTCCTCGCAACCGCGAGGACTTTTTCGTATTCCTAGTTACATTGCATGTAAAAAAAATTGCACTTAAATTTTTCGCATGTTTATTTGTGTATATTATTAAAATGAAGGAGTGTCTTTATGTTGTGCTGCTTCCGTAGAATTTGGGTGCTGTTTATTTGTTTGGTATTGGTGACCTCTTTTGCTGATGCTAGAACCATCACGTACATATTGAATGGTGGAACGAATCATCCGGATAATCCAACAAGCTATGGCAATGAAATCACTAAAAAAATCGAATTAAAGCCTGCTACACGTGAAGGCTATGCTTTTTTGGGATGGTATATCGAGTCTGCTAGTGCATGCACTGTTAGCCCGAATTTGAATTTTGAGCGTTCTTTTAAAGGGGATCCGGAATCATATATTTCTCATATTCTCGGTGACTTTACGGTCTCGGCAAGATGGGGACTTGTTCCCAAAACGCCGCAAATAGATGAACGTGGCTGTTATTTAATCCACTCTGCCGAGGAACTTTATGGACTTAGAGATGTTTTTTATGTTGATGGCCGGTATTCTATCGTTGATCCCGTGTGTGTCTCTCTCCAAAATGACATTGTTGTGAACAAGAATCTTTTGGATGCAGAAGGGAATCTATCTTTAGATGATTATGTGTGGTGGCCGAGTTTGAACTTCTTTGGAACGTTTGATGGCAATGGTTTTTCAATATCGGGCTTGAGAGGCGAAGGGGGCTTGTTTGATTTTTTGGAACGCAGAAGTGTCGTGAGAAATTTGGGAATCAAAGACTCCTATTTTTCTGCGAATACGGCTGGCGGCTTAGTCGGAACGGTTGATTGGGAAACTTGGATATATAATGTTTATTCTGAAGCGTCTGTTCATGGAACTCAATATGCAGGGGGCTTGGTTGGAAAAGAAGTTATAAGTGAAAATTGTGTTTTGACTGCTCCAGCAATATCGGCGGACTATGTTCATGTTCTGGATAGAAAACGCTCCAATGCGTCTTCGATTGAGAACGCTTATAGTTTAGGCATTGTCGAAGGTGGAACTGTTGGTGGAATCGCTGCTAGCATGAATCAAGCTGTTTTGAATAATGTCTTTTTTCTCGGAAAACTGCAGGGCTTGAAATCGGACTGCATCGTTGCTGTAAAGGAACCTGTTTGCTCTGCGGGTGATTCTGTTTTTGTGATAGAAAACGCCTTGTGCATGGATTCCAAGGATACTTCTGTTTCAAAAGCGACTTCGCTAAGCAAAGAACAATTTGCTGATGGAACGGCGTTGAATATTTTGTCTAAGAATGACGATTTGCGATGGACTCAAAAAATCGGTACGGATCCGCATCCCGTTTTCGATGGGGTAAAAGTCGAAATTCGTTATGTTTTGAATGGCGGCGAGAACAATGAAAAGAATCCTCGTTATTTTACGGTTGGCGACAAGCCGATCGCTTTAAGTGAACCGCATAAGGCGAACGATGTGTTTGAAGGTTGGTTTTTGGATAGCGCCTTTACAAATAAAGTGGATTCCATAGATACAAGGAATCTCGATGATAGAATCTTGTATGCAAAATGGAAAAGCCGTTTTATTATCACTTTAGAGATGGGACTGTATCGTGGCTCTTATGACAGACAATACTGTTATGGTTTGTGTAAAATTGAATGGTCAACGGATTCATCAACGTTTGTTTTAGAAAAGGCGTATTCTGATGGATATACTTTTGACGGCTGGTATGTGGATTCTCTCTTCACGAAAGAAATTAAAGAAATTCCTGAAGATAATACAGATGATATCACCGTGTATGTCAAGTGGAAACCTGTCGTATATACGATTACGTATCACCTAGTTGGTGGTGTAAATCATCACGATAACCCGACAACTTATACGGTTCTCGAAAGCCCCAAAGTAAAAGATCCAACTCGTGAGGGTGCCGTATTTTTGTCTTGGCGGGTAGAAAAACCTTATGAATGGGCGAATCCGACTTGGCCGGAACCGCCTACTAATAGAGATTATTATGCACAGTGGATTCCTGTTCCGCAAAAACCATTAAAAGATTCAACAGGGTGTTATCTAGTTACCTCAAAAGAGGAATTGTATTGGATTGAACAATCCGCCGACAGAAAATGGTGTGCGTCTCTTCAGAACGATATTGTTGTCAATGAAAACATGATAAAGGATTCTAAACTGAATCTTGATACAAATAGTTATTTTGTTTGGAGACCGATAGCGTATTTTGAAGGAAAATTTCTGGGGAATGGACATTCCATTTCTGGTTTGTACCTAAAGTCCGGTGATGGGTATGAATCGTATGATGCGTACAAATATGGGGGACTGTTTAAATCTGTTCAAAGGGATGCAAAAATCTTTAATGTAGAAGTAAACGACTCGTATTGTGATGGCCTTGTAGAGCATCTGGTTATTGCCTCGGTCGTTAATAATAAAATTGCTCTTCCGAAAATATTGCCGAAAAGCACTTGGCGTATTGCCGTAAGTGGAAACGTTGTCGCCATGTCAGGGCTAATGCCGGGCAAGACACTCCTCGTGATGGATGTCCAGGGGAGAGTTCTTCGCAAGTTGCGTACGGAATCTTCGATGAATATCGATTTTCCCAGTGCAGGAAGGTTCTTAGTCCGTTACGGGAATGAAATTAGGGCTATTTCTATCCGATAAATCGAATTGTAAAAATCATAAAACAGAAAAAGCTCCAAACTGAAAGTTTTCGCTCCGCGAGGACTTTTTTGTCATGGAATACCTCTTTCGTCTCTCGTCTGTAGGGGCGAAGTCCCGTTCTCTCGTCTAATTTATGTTACCGAAAATAAACATACGTTGCGACTTCTACAATGCGTTGTTAGAGTAACCAACGTGTAATTATTTTTTTCAGAATTGAAAAAACTAGTTTTATTATTTTTAGCGTGGGTTATACGGCCTGGAATAAGAAAAATGGGTGATTTTCGCCCAAATCCGAAATAAAAAAGCGGATTGTATTTTTTTTGTTAGTCCATTATTTACAAAAAAGCGAGTGTGAAAAGCCTGTTTTTAAGTAGATTTTGGGTGAACAGGCGAAAAAAAGAATTAATTAACGGAGTTATTATGCTTGACCTTCTTGCTGTCCAGTCCAGCTCAACAAACGCAACGATTATTACGCTTGCATACACCTTGATCCTCGCATTCGTCCTCTCTTCGACAATTGCATGGACCTACGAAAAGACGTTCCTCGGACTTTCGTACTCGCGAAACTTTGTGCAGGGCATCGTGCTCAGTGCTGTTGTCGCTGCCATGGTGATGCAGGCTATCGGCGATAACGTTGGCCGTGGTCTTGGCATGATGGGCGCTCTCTCGGTTGTCCGCTTCCGTACGAGCTTCAAGGATCCGCGCGATATCATGTTCATCTTCGCCGCTCTCGGCGCCGGTATCGGTTGCGGTGTTTACGCCTGGGGTGCTGCCGTCGGTGGAACGATCGCTTTCAGCTGTGTCGCATTCCTCCTCTCTCGCACAGGTCTTGGCACCAAGCACTTCTTTGACGGCATGCTCCGCTTTGCCCTCCCGAACGAACCGAAGGTCCGTGGCCAGGTTGAAGATATCATGAAGGGCAACTTAAAGACGTTTATTTTGATCACGATGCGCGAAGTCGATGGCGGTGCCCGCTTGGATGTCGCCTACCAGATCCGCCTCCGTGCGACAAAGCCTGCTGCCGAAATCCTCACGATGCTTTCGAAGATCGAAGGCATTTCGGATGTCCAGTTCATGATGCAAGACGCAACGACGGAAATGTAAGGAGGTTTGAAAAATGAATAAGCTCGAAGATCTTCTCGACAATTTCTGGAATACCCACAAGAACAATGCGGGTGTCGCTTACGTCTATACCCACAAGCTTTCTATTGCTTGGATTCTCTGTGTGCTCTTTGCCGTGATGCTTGGCTTTATCTACCAGGGCAAGGCCGCCATGTTCCGTGGCATTGCTGAATCTAGCGAAACGATTATCAGCCTCCCGTCTCCGACCGAAATCGTCAAGATTTACGTGGTTCCGGGCCAGGAAGTCAAGCCGGGCGACACTATCGTGGTTATCAACCGTCCGGACCTCACGCTCCGCGTTGCCGAACTCACCCGTGAACTCGACGCTCTCGAAGGCCGCAGCAACTTGAGTTCTGCCGAAATCGACCAGAAGGTGGCCGAAGTCAAGGCTAACCTCGAATCTCGTCGCCTCACACTTTTGGCTGAAATTCGCAACCTCGAAACGGAATACGAAAGCAACAAGGCTATTTCTGCCAAGCTCAAGAGCCTCTCGAACTCCAAGTCCAAGGCCGATGGCAACGATGCCATGGCTATGCGCATCAAGAGCCTCAAGAACGAACTTGCTGTTGCAACCAGGAGCGCCAACGAACAGATTGCCCTCCTCCGCGGCAGCAACAAACTCCAGAAGTCTAGCGGCAAGACCGAAGCTGCAAACATCCGCAAGGAACTCGCCGAACTTCGCAAACAGCAGAAGGAACTCACTCAGATTGCCAAGGAAAACTGGGTTGTCGGTGATGTGAATGTGCGCGATGGCGAAAAGGTCTCTAGCTTTGCCCCTATTGTGACGCTTGCCCACAAGTCCCCGACGCTTATCCGCGGCTACATCAACGAACAGATTTACGAAAACACTAACCTCGGCGAAGCCGTGAAGGTCACCTCTCTTACCGGTAAGGGCAAGGCCGTGATTGGCGAAGTGGTTGGCCTTTCGAGCCGCATCGTGCCGTTCCCGACCCGCATGTGGAAGATGCCCGAAATTCCAGTCTACGGTCGCGAAGTGACCATAAAGATTCCCGAAGAAAATATGTTCTTGCTTGGCGAAATGGTGACCATCACCGAAACGAGCAAGCGCAACTTGGAAAAGCAGCAACAGAAGGCTAAGAAGTAAATGAAAAAAGTAACGCTAATAACACTGGGGCTTTCCGCAGCTGTTTTTGCACTCCCCCTCAATTGGGAGATGCTTATCGAATCCGCTAAGGCAGATCCGAGGTATGAGGCTGCCGCAAAACGCGCCGAGGCAACAGCGAAAGAACGCAACCTCAAGCTTTGGGACAAGGTGGAACTCCGCTACCAGATGGACGGCTTTAGCTTTGCCAAGCACGACTTTGAACTTCGCGTGACTCCGCAAGCTTTTGGCGAACGCGCTGCCGACAAGGCACACTATGAGGCCGTTAAGAATTACCAGCAGGCTACTTTTGCCGTTGAACGTTCAATCCTCCTTTACGACCGTTACGAACGCGGCGTGCGCTATGTGCTTCGCCAGAAGATTAACGAAATCAACAAGCAGCTTTTGCAGGTTACCCAGGACCGTATCGAGGTTCTCCACCTTAAGTCTGGTTCTGCTTCGTTCAATGCCGAAGACTTGATGACTTCACTCGAAAAAAGCGCCTCGCTTAAGGCAAATCTGCTTTCGGACAGCACGGCGCTCCGCGATGCCGAACTCAAGATGTTGAGCTGGGCTCCGGATTATGACAACGTTGCCTTGGATTCGTCGTTCCTCCCGTCGATGGAAGAACTTGCCGAATTCTTGAAGAATGGCGTGACTGTTGACGAAAACTTCCCGCTCGTGGCTCTCGCCAAGGGCAAGCGCGATTCCGATATTTCCAAGGCTCAGCAGGACGCCAGCAAGGACCGCAACTACATTTCTCATGTCGGTATTGGCTATTCGCTCCAGATTGAATCCTTGATGGAAAAGTACAAGGACTTGAATTGCACAGATGTGTTAAAGCCTGAATACCAAAAATATCAAGGGGAACTCTTCCAGAAGAGTGGTGATTGTGTGGCAGACCCGAATGCCATGATTCGCAAGCTTGTTCCGGAACAGGACAACCGTAAGACTTCAGACAAGTTCTTCCTGAATCTCGCTTTCCGCTTGCCGTTCTTCGACAGCAATAAGGATGCGTCGCTCCGCGAACAGGTCGAAAAGCTTGATGCTGAAAGCAAGTACTTGGACGAAGTCCGCGAAGTGAACCAGAAGGTCGCCCGCCTCACCGAAGAAGTCCTTACGCTTATCGACCAGTGGAAGGTCTTGAAGGACTATGCCGAACAAGTGAACGCCAGTGGCTTTATGGAACAGTTTGCGCACAAGGCTGGTTCCGACCCGCTCCTGCTCCTCCGCGCCCGCGAAAGCGCTCTCGAAAGCGACTTGAAGGCTGCAAAACTTGAATACGATATCTTCGTTCGATATTTGGCTTTGCTGGATTACTCCGGCGCGCTTGCCCGTGAGGATGTCGTGAACCATCTTCGTGAAGGAATCAGGTAGTTTATGGCTGAAGCCCGTGGATTTAGTCTTCTTGAACGCTTCGAACTGAAGTACCATATCCCCGTCGAATGGGCGGACCGGATTGGTGCGTTCTTGGCGCCGTACTGCGAAGAAGACTACTATTCCAAGATTACTCCGGGTGGATTCTACTGGATTACGAACCTTTACCTGGACTCTCCGACGTGGACGTTCCTTGGCTGGAAAAAGAAACAGCTCCTGGACCGTTTCAACATGCGTATCCGCACGTATGGCGAACACCCGGCCCAAGATGGTACGTTCCACTTCGAGTGCAAACGCAAGATTCGCAACATCTGCTACAAGAGCCGTGCGACGATCAAGGGAATCAACCCTGGTGAAGTCTGGCACATGAAGCCCGAAGAATGGCCATGCAAGGGCGAAAAAGACCGCATGTACCTCAAGGACTTTTTGTACAAGACGGAACTCCATAACGCCCATCCGCGACTCCTCACGCAGTACAAACGCCGCGCCTGGTTCGGGCTCCGTGAAGAGTATTCCCGCGTGACGATTGACACGGGCATGCGCTTCCGCGAAGAGAACGGCTTTGACTATACCGTGGATCCGCACTACATGCACTCCACGGGACTCCCGCGATTCTTCCAGCCGGGTGCCGATGCTGTGCTCGAACTCAAGTGCCCGGCCGCACAGATGCCGTACTGGATGTTCGACTTGATTCGTGCATTGAATTTAAAGCATGGAGCATTTTCCAAGTTCGGAAATGCCGCTGCGGAATGGAAAAGGGTTTACGAAAATCCGCGTCGATTCAAGAGTCCGTACTGGACTTCTCTCGCCGGAAATTTCTAACATAGGTTTAAACAATTAAATAAGGAAGGCGCTCATGAATACTAAAAAATGGCTTGCCGTTGGCACTTGTGCTTCTATGCTCGGCATGTTTTCAGCCTGCTCCGATGAAAAAAAGAATCCCGTCATTCCGGATGATCCGGAATCGAGCAGCTCTGCGGAAGTAGTTCCGAATAGCAGTGGCGAAGTCAATCCGAATTCTTCTTCGGTAACAACGGCTTCTTCGTCGTCTGTAACAAATTTGATGTCTTCCAGTTCGAATCCCGAGGATACTATCCTGGATTCGAATGCTACCTATATGGGCGTTTCCGAAATCATGTACAATGCGCCAGGTGGCTCTGTATTGGAGTGGGTTGAAGTCTACATCAAGAACGGCCCGGATCTGACCAACATGCAGTTGAGCAATGTTCGTCTGGATGGTGCCGTCTCGTTCGCTTTCCCGGCTGAATCTTTGAAGAAAGACGAATATGTTATCGTCACTAATGATGTGGCTTTGTTCAAGCAGACTTATCCGAGCTTGCCTGCCGGCTGCCGCGTGTTTGGCCCGTGGGGTAAGGATCCCAAGACCAACGCCGTTGCAAAACTTGTGAACGAAGGTGATGTCGTTGATGTCAAGGTTAGGGGCGAAGGTGACGTGAGCGCTGCCTTTAGTAGTAATCCGCCTTGGCCAAGCCTTGCAGATGGCAAGGGTCGTACGCTTGTCTATAAAGGCTCGGGCAACGAAGCTGATCCGACTTCCTGGGGCGCAAGCGCTGTTGAAAACGGTAATCCGTGTGTCGGTGGTGACAAGGTTATCGATGGTTCGACCGTTCGCCTGAATGAAATCAAGCCGTATGACATTAATGCTACAGAAAATAAGGACGGCTGGATAGAACTTTACAACATTGGCTCTGCTCCTGTCGATGTTGCCGGTTGGGAACTTGAATCCAAGCTGAAAGGCAAGAAGTGGACAATCGGTGGTGCAAATACGGTTGTTCCTGCCAATGGCTACTTGCTCCTCGAAGCGAGTGCGACCGTGTTTGGCGAAGGTCTTTTCCTGAGCGACAATGGCGATGACATTTATCTGTACGAAGCCGCAGCCGGTGTCCGCACGGGTAAGGAATCGAGCTTGCTAATTTCTGCGGGTAAGCAGTCTAGCGGTGTTGTTGAAGTTGCTGGCTCTGTTGCTCAGGGCGCTATGGCCACTGAAACGCCGGGTGCTGCAAACTCCGCACTCAAGGCTGGCCCGATTTTCATCAGCGAAATTCATTATCACGAAAATGAACAGGACCTCAAGGATCTGGAATTCCTGGAACTTGTGAACAAGGGTGCTACTGACGTTGCCTTGGTTGAAAGCGTCAATAATACTCCGCAGGGCTGGAAGATTGAAGGCATCAATATGGAATTTGTTTCGGGCGATGTCATTCCTGCCGGTGGCAAGATGGTCCTGTTCGATGATTCCCTGAAGGCTTATGAAGCACAGCTTCGCGATCGTTATTCCATCGATGCTGCTGTTCCTATTCGCTTCTATGCGGGTAAGCTCTCGAACCGCGGTGAAACGGTCGCTGTCAAGAAACCGTATTCTTACGTGACGAAATCCGATGGTACAAAGCAGTGGTATTATGAACTTTCCGATGCGACACTTTATAGTGACCGCTGGCCGAACATGTATGCTGCCGATGGTAAGGGCATGAGCCTCAACCGCAAGGACTTCACCACGATGGGCTACGGTTATACTGCTTGGGAAGTTAAAGCTCCGACTCCGGGCAAATAAACTAGACTGAAAAGTCCCGAAAACGGCCTTTTTTGAATTTTAAGCCAAAAGTTCCGACATTTTGTCGGAACTTTTTTTATTACTTGAGTGGATTGCGCCGTTTTGGAATTGCTGCTGTTGACGTCTTTTTGTATTATTATTGTAGTTATGAAACGGTACTTTGCTTTTATTCTCAGTGGTTGCGTGGCTGCTAATGCGACAGCTCTTTCTTTGCAGGATGCGCTGGACATGGCCATGGCTAATAATTCAAAAATTAAGGCAGAAAAGGCTAAAGTGGATATTGCTGAAAGCGGCAAGGACGAAGCTTTTGCCCGTTTCCTTCCAACGGTGAGTCTGTCTGCAGGCATCACTAAAATCGACGATCCCATCAATATCGATCTTGGGCGCATCCAGCAGCCTCTAACTGATATTGCGGGGGCCGCTGCCTACTCGAAGGCTTATCTGGCAACGTACAACGGCGCCTATGCCAAAGCCTACCAGGAAGCCTTGACTCAGGCTAAGAGCGCGGGACTGGATGACAAAACCGCAAAAGCCGCTGTGGATGCCAAGGCCGCTGAAATCTGGAAAGGCGTTGTCAACAGCAAGGACGCTAATGACGCTGCCATGCAGATGGCGGAGAGCAAAGAGAAGGAATCTTCGGATAAAATCAAGAACTCCGATTTCAACATGAAAGTGCAGGACGACTGGTTCTTTAATGCCCGTCTCACTGTTGTGTGGCCGATCTTTACCGGTCTCAAGATTTATTCCGCTTACGATGCCGCCAAGGAAAATGTGAACGCGCGCAAGGCCGAATTCGAAATGGCGCAGAATACGGTCCTCATGGATGTCGCGACCAAGTACTTTACGCTCCGCCTGTGCGAAGAGCTTGTTGTGATGCGCGAATCGACCAAGAGAGACCTTGCGGAACATCTCGAACGCTCCAAGAAGCTTGAAGAAGGTGGCCAGATCAGCAAGACCGAGCGCCTCCGCGCCGAAGTGGCCCTTGCCGAAGCCGAGAACGCTTATGAAGATGCTCTCCGTGACCAGTCCTTGGCCCGCATGGCTCTTGCAAGCCTCTTGCATACGGATACAAGCCTCACGGCGACGACCCCGGTGGAAGCACCTGAAGGGGTTCGACCGATGGAAGAATTCAAGCAGCTGGCTATAGAACATCATCCGGGACTCCGTCAATTGCGCATCGAGCGCAAGCGCAACCAGAATGCCATTAGCGCTGCCCGTGCCGACTATTTCCCGACAATCGCTCTGTTTGGCTACAAGGAACTTTATACTAAGGATTTGACGCTTCTCGAACCGGAATGGGCGGTTGGCGCCAAGTTGCAGTGGGATATTTTCAAGGGTGGCGACACCCGTGCAAAGGTAAGCTCTGCAAAGGCCATGGACCGTTCCTTGGGGAGCCTCGAAGAAGAGACTATTGACAACTTGAAGCTCCTTGTTGAAAAGCGCTGGCGCGAACTGGAACACGCAAAGGGAAGGCTTTCGAGCCTTGTCAAAACGCGTGAGCTTGCAGTTGAAGCTTTGCGTAGCCAGAACAAGGCGTACGAAGCAGGTCTTGCGACTGGTCTAGAAGTGGTGGATGCTGAACTCGCACTTTCCCGCTTGCAGGTCGCTGACATCAAGGCTCATTACGATGCCGTTATTGCTTGGCTTGGACTCCTTGAAGCCGCCGGCGAAGTTTCCACCGCAGGGAATGTCCTTGTGTCCAAGCAGCTTGTTGTTGAAAAACCTGTCGCTGCTTCGACAAGCTCAGCAACCGAGTCCGCGGAATCCGCGACAGACGCTCGTCTTTCTGAGCAGGGCGAAGGATCTAGTGAAGCGTCTGATGCAACTCGTCATCCTGAGCAGGGCGATATACGAGACTTGGGGCTTCAGCCCCTTAGTGGAGTTAGGTTCGAAGGAGCAGGATCCAGTGAAGTCTCGGCTGAACAGAATTTAGAAACGGAGAATAAATAATGAACGCATTAAAGATGATTGGAAAAGTTGTTGTAGTACTTGCCTTGATAGTGCTTGTCATTATGGGCATCTCCCAGCTTCAACAGTTTGCAACGCAGCCGCGAGAACAGTTCTTGCAGGGCCAGATGGAAGCAAGGCGTGTTCTTGTGGCCGGAAAGGTGCCTGGGCGTATTGAACGCTTGTATGTGCACGAAGGCGATGTAGTCTACAAGGACTCCTTGATTGCCGTGATCAGCAGTCCTGAAATTGAGGCCAAGAAAATGCAGGCCCGTGGTGCCCTTGGGGCTGCAAAGGCCCAGGCAAGCAAAGCCCGTAATGGTGCCCGTAGCGAAGATATTGCAGCCCTTAAGGCTATGGCCGATCGCGCACAGGAAGCCGCAACGCTTGCCAAGAACACTTACAACCGTGTGCAGAAGCTTTACAACGAAGGCGTTCTTCCGCTCCAAAAGCGCGATGAAGCCGAAACGCAGATGAAGGCTTCACAGTCCGCAGCTGATGCGGCTCGCGCTCAGTACAACCAGGCTGTTGCTGGTGCCCGCAGCGAAGACAAGGCAGCTGCAAACGCTCTCGTGATGCAGGCCAAGGGTGCCAACGCCGAAGTCGATGCCTACCTTGAAGAAACCAAGATCCGTACGCCGATCACGGGTGAAGTTTCTCTCAAGCTTGCCGAAGAAGGCGAAGTCGTTGGCTCTGGCATGCCGATCATCGCTGTGACGGACTTGAGCGATTCCTGGGCTGTGTTCCACCTTCGCGAAGATTATCTCAAGAATGTCTACAAAGGTAAAAAGTTCAAACTTCATATCCCGGCACTAGACAGGGATGCTGAAATGACCGTAAGCTACATTGCTTCTGTTGGCGACTATGCGACATGGCGTAGCTCTAAGGAAAGCTCTGGCTTCGATCTTAAGACTTTCGAAGTTCGCATGCGCCCGGTAGAAAAAGTTCCTAATCTCCGTCCGGGCATGAGCGTCCTGTTCCCTGTCGAAGCGTTCAAGTAATACTCGGATAGAGGTTTGTTGTCGTGCTGAAAGGTCTTTTAAGGACAATCGGGAAAGTTTACTTTGGCCACAAAATTGTTTTGTGGATGATTCTTACTGTGCTCCCCGTAGGCGTCTCCGTTTTTATGCTGGAGATGTTCTCGTCCGAAATTGTACAGCATGTACCGATAGGTGTGCTAAAGCAAGATAAAAGCTTACTTGCGGATCGTCTTGAAAGGGCGCTTGAAGCTAGCCCTGTACTTGACATAAAAATGAATTGCCATGACATGAATGAGTGCGAACATGCTGTCATACGTGGCGATTTGCAGACTTTTATCATAATCCCGACCGAACTTGAACGTCGTGCTTTGCGCCTTGAAGCTCCTGTAATTCCGGTTTATTCTAGTGGCCAGAACTACCTTACGAACATGTTTGCTACAAAGGAAATTCGAGCGGTCATTACGGATGTGGGTGCAAAACTTTATACAGCATCTTTTGAAGATCCGATTAAGACCGAAATTCATTCTGTAGGGAACATCGAAGGCAATTATCAGGGATTCTTGGCACTTGGGCTTGTTTCTGCAATGTTTCACCTGGCCGCGATGCTTGTGGCCGTTTATGTGGGGTCGTTCCCGCTTCGCGATCGCCGCGTAAGAGAGCTTTATCACAGTGCGGAAGAATCTTGGGTGACTCTGGGGACGGCCCTGTTTATTCCGATGATTGTAATACTTTGGCTTGAATACATGGGCTGCTATGCTTATACGCACCGTATGCTTATGCCGATGGGCTTTAATGAATTTGTCCTGGTTTCTGTAGCCCAGCTTTTGATGGTGGTTTGCTGTGTCGGTGCCGGCATGACATTTGTGGGTGTGACTGGCGTGATGCGTATTGCAACAGGTGTTGCCGGCGTGATCGGCGGCCCTGCCTTTGCTTTTGCCGGTCAGACGTTCCCCGTGATGGCGATGCCGTTTGCCGTGCGTTGCTTTGCGTTTGTGCTCCCGCTGACGCATGTGCTTCGTGTGCAGTCCATGATGCTTCTTGGGGATGTCGGCATGGCTGAATCCTGGGAAGTAATTAAGCTTATGGGAGGGATGGCGATATTTTGGGCGCTTCTTGGATGCTTCACGATTTCATATCGCTGGAAATACCGATTGGAGCATGCTTCTATGTTGCCCGTGATTGTTGATGAAACTCCCATTGACGTTGAACGTGCTTTACAGGAAGCTCGTAAGCAGTATCAGGAGGCGAAAAAATGATTAGTCGTCTTTTGAAAGTGACATTGACTGAATGGAAGCTGTTTGTAACGGATCCAGCTGCGGTGCTGTTGCTTGTGGTTGCGGGAATCCTTTATGCTTTCTACTATCCGACCGCGTATGTGAACCAGACTGTTTCCCGTGTGCCTGTTGCCATTGTGGACTTGGATCATTCTGCAAAGTCCCGTGAACTTACAAGAATGGCCTCGGCAACGCAGCAGGTCGAAGTTAAGGCTGTCTATAATGACATTCTTGAAGCTGAAACAGCGATGGCTCGTGAAGATGTTTTCGGGTTTATGGTCATTCCCGAGAATATGGAAAAGGATTTGTTGAAAAAGAAGCCGACGACCATAAACATCTTTACGCATGGCGCCTATGTGATGTTGCATGGAACTATTGGAACGGCTTTTTCAACATGCGCTTTGACAGTTGGTGCTGTAAGCAAGGTCAAGGCAATTGCGCTCAGTAAGCACGTGCCTTCGGCGAAGGCTATGGCCATGCGCGACCCAATTCCGATATCGGTCCAGACGTTGTTTAATAATACAGGTAGCTATTCTAATTACGTTGTTCCGAGCGTACTTGTGATCATTTTGCAGCAGTCCCTGATTATCGGTATTTGCATTATGGGTGGCGCCCGTGGGCATCGCAGATTCCGCAAGAACAACCGTTACTCGGCTGTAGAAAATGAGAGCATGCCTTATCGCTACTTAGGGCGTTCTCTTGCGTATTTCTTGCATTATTGCTGCTTCATTTTGTTCTATCATTGCTTTATTTACAATCTTTTTGATTTCCCGCGTCGTGGAGAACTTTTGCCGATGACCGTATTTGCAGTCGTATTCCTTGCGTCGGTTATCAACTTTGGCATGTGCCTCTCGCAGGTCTTTTTGCATCGTGAATCAAGCATGCAGCTGTTTCTCAATCTTTCGATTCCGATACTTTTCCTTGCGAACTTCAGCTGGCCGAGTTATTTGATGCCTGGCTGGATGGTGTGGCTTTCGTATGTCCTCCCGAGTACGTTTGCTGTGCCGGCGTGGCTCTCGATTGAACAGATGGGTGGCGACATTTACGATGTAGCGCCAAAGCTATACTTGCTTGCTCTTCAGGCTGTTATTTACCTAGTGCTTGGAATGATTCTCACGCATTTCCGTGACCGGACTCATTTTAAGACTGGTGATATGTAAAAATCGGCGATAACAAGCATGAAAAGAGTGACGAAGTCACAGACGCTTTCGTCATTCTTTTTGTAAATTGAATAATGAAAAATGAGGCCAATGGTCATTAGTCCATAGTCATTAGAATTAATGATTTATAACCAATAACTATTGACCAGTAACTAATTACTAATAACCACTGACTAACAACTAATAACTATTATGATGTTCGATCCTTTATACATGATGATTCTCGTGGTGACGCTCGTGCTTTCGGGCGCCGTTTCCCTGTTGGTCAAGACGCGTTTTGCCGCTGGCCAAAAAGTTGCGATTTCTAGCGGCCTCACCGGTGCCGATGTCGCCAAGGCGATCCTTATGGAAGCGGGCATTACCGATGTGAAAATCCTTAAGCACCAGGGGTTCCTTTCGGACCATTACAATCCGCTGAACAAGACGCTCAACTTGTCACCCGAAGTCTATTCTGGCCGTAATGCGAGTGCCGCAGGCGTTGCCGCTCACGAAGTCGGTCACGCCATCCAGCATGCTGAAGGCTATTTCCCGCTGTGGTTGCGTTCTGCCATTGTGCCTGCCGCAAATATCGGTTCTAATCTTGGACCGTGGCTTGTGATTATCGGCATTATGCTGATGGGCATGGGCAAGGCTCTTGGACACTCTCTCGCGGTTGTTGGCGTAGTGCTCTTTGCACTTGCGACGCTCTTTACGCTTGTGACCGTGCCTGTAGAATTTGACGCTTCTGCCCGTGCCAAGAAGGCTCTTGCACGCATGGAAGTTGTAGCCGCAGGTCGCGAATACAATACCGTCTCGGGTGTGCTTTTTGCCGCAGGCCTTACGTATGTCGCGGCTGCAATTTCTTCTATTTTGCAGTTGCTCTACTGGGCGTACCGCGCGGGGCTTCTCGGCGGCCGCAACGACGATTAACGGTCAATTTGTCATTCCGGACTCTAATCTCTTTGACTACTTGCTGTTTTGCTGCTTAGTAGTCATGATCCGCGAATGGGGACAGAATCTCCTTTAAGCCTCGCTTCGGTGGGGCTTTTTTTCTTTTTTGCCGAAAAAGTGATATCTTTATAAAGAGAGGACTTTTTTCTGGGGAGCAATAAAGTATGACTGAAGAAGTTGAAAAAATCAATTTGGATGATTATGTCGCGACGGGGGAGGGGGCAACGGCAATTTCGTACACGCACAAGACTCGCGATACGATTGCGAAACTTTACCATCCCGGATTCGAAGCGGACCGTGCTAAAGCGGATTTCTTGACGTCATGTACTGTTTTTGAATTGGGTATTCCTACTCCAAAGCCAATCCGCTTGGTGACGGATGGTGAACGTTATGGTGCTGAATATGAGCTTATCAGGAATAAACGTTCGTTTTCGAGAATCATTTCACAGGAACCAGAGCGGCTACAGGAACTTTCTTTGACGTTTGCCGAGATGGCGAGGAAACTGCATTCGACGAAAGCGGATACGACGAAGCTTGTGTCTGCAAAGGAAAAATTCCGTCGCTTTTATCTTGAAAAGGATTTGGTTCCTGACTTCTACAAACAAAAGGCTCTGGAGTTTATCGAAAAAGTTCCCGATACACCAAATTGCGTTCATGGAGACTTGCAAATCAGCAATGTCATTACCGATGGAAAACGTACGCTTTGGATTGATATGGGCGATTTCTGCTATGGTGAACCAGGCTGGGATTTGGGAATGCTATGGAGCATGACGAATAAAATGGATGAGCAAAAGGCGGATCTTGTTTTTCATATGAAGCAAGAAGAGCTTAAGGCTCATTGGAATATATTCTTCCCTGCTTATTTGGGAACGACTGATCCGCAGAAAATATCCGAAGCCACGAAACGGATTTTGCCGTTCGCCGCCGTCAAGATTCCCTATATGTATGACATAGCAAAACATTTCCGGTTGCCGGATAAAGCATTTCCGTATCTTGCGAAATTGTTTGGATAAAGTTATGTCTTTTTGCATATAATTTGTATCAAAATGCGCAACTAGTTAACAATAGTTTCTATTTTATATAAATAGAACGGAGTTGCGCAATGGGATTCGAATTTGGTGTGCTGAAACGGGAAGAGCTAAAAGAGGCTGTGGAACTTTCTTTTAGAGCCTATGAATACTATGAGTACTTTTTAAATTTTTTCCCAGATCTGGAAATGAGGCGCAAGGTGATACGTTCTGTTCTGTACGGAACGTGGCAAACGATTTTGCAAAAGTCCCATTTCTTGATCGCTAAAGTCGATGGGAAAGTTGTGGGCTTGGCCGTGCTTGAAGATCCGTGCTACAGGAGACCATCGGATTTGCAGTTCCTGCTTCATGGCTGGTGGAAAGTCTTTTTTAACGCTGGAATAAAGCGCGTAAAAAACTGGATTGATATGGATGAATCTGCCGGGAAACCTTGTCACGATTATCAGCACAGTGGCGAAAATATTTGGTATTGTAGTTCACTGACGGTGGACCCGCCATTTCAGGGCAAGGGCGTTGGTACACATCTTGTTGCTTTTATGGAAGAATACATTCGTGAACACGGAGGTAAGCAGCTGACGTTGTTCACAAATTCAGAGAAAAATCTTGCGTTTTATAAGAATCGCAAATTTGAAGTTTTTGATGAATGCGACATCGCAGTCCGAGATGGATTGAAAATGAGAAGCTGGAGCGTGAAGAAAACGCTTTAGTCTGTCATGAAAAATTAATCTTTACCGGCTCCGTAGACAACGGGGCCTTCATCGTCATCATCATCGTCGCCGTGCTCGGCGAGGTAAGCCTGGTATTCTTCGTCTGTCATTCCGCCTTCTTCATCTTCGGGCATGAAGGATTTGCGCTCGGACTTTTTCGCAGGCTTGTTTTCTGTTTGCTTTTCCAGATTCGCCGGAGATGTTGCGGGCTTTTCGGGAACTGCCGCGGACTTTGATTCTTCTTTGCGGCTGGCGCGGGCGCTGCGGTTCAGGTAGGCGATGTATTCCTCGTCCGTCATTTCGTTGCCGAAACTGTAAGAGGAATAACGGTCTTCTTCTGGTTCGGGCGAACCGTAAGAGGACGTGCTGCGAGAATCTGCGTAAGTTGGCTGAATGTTGTTTGAATGCGCCGAGACTGATGCGGATTGTTTGTCGCTAGACTGTGCGGATGTTGCGGCGGATTGTGTGTCGTTTGACTGCGCGGAACTTGCGTTGTTGTAGAAAGCCTGGGCCTTCTGCATAAAGGCGGCAAACTCCTCGTCGCTCATCTGCTGGACGGATTGCTCGTTCAGTTCCTGGATGTCGTTGATTGAACTGTCTTCCTTGACGTTTGTGCTGCAGGAATCGCCGTAAATTGTATTGCTTGAAATGCTTGCGCTATTGGAATTGTCCGCGATTTCTTCGGTCTCGTCTACAGGCTCAAATGTGTGGGCGCGTTCTTCTGAATCGTCATCATCGTTAGCGCCGAATTCAGGGATCGAACTCTTGCTAAGCACAGGGGCTTCGTCTTCGAAGCTTGACGATTCAAATGTCGGAATGTCAGCGCTTTCCAAAATTGCGGACTGCGTGGAATCTTGGTTCGAAGTTGCGGCATCTTCGCTAGTGGATGCTTCTGCGGACTGCGCGGGAACTTGGATTGTTGACTGCGCTGCTTCAGTTGTGGATGGCACGGATTCTTGATTCGGTGCAGTTTCTGCACTTTCTGGAGTTGTGGGCTGCTGTGCATCCCCAACGGGTGCGCTTGCAGCCTGCTGCGCACCTTCGGCGGCGTCAGCTTCCGCAATCATGTCGGCAAACGGATTGTCCTGCACTTCGGAAATATCTTCGCGACCTTCCAACATCGCGTTGAGGTCTTCTTCGGTGACGTTCCTGCCGCGTTCCGTCCAAAGCACGGCTTCGCGCATCGTAGCGGCAAGGTCGCCCACGCTCTTTTCCTTGGAACGCGCGATTGCCTGGCTGCGGATTGTTTCCACAAGCCCCGCCTTGACTTCGGGATCCTTGCTGAAGAACACAGTCTCGTGCGCCATTTCATCGGCGTACTCGGGGTTGTTCTTCTTGCGGTAAATCCAGATTGGTCCGAAAAGTTCACTCTGACGGAAAACGATATCGTCCGTCTTGATCATTTCAAGCATAGCCATGAACGTCACCGCCGCGACAATCGGGTGCGAATCGTTGTCGAGCAAGTCTTCAAAAAGCGCACGTCCATGCACGTTCAAAAAGTTGTTGATCGCCTGCTGACGGTCCTGAATCGTCACGTAGTCCAATTCAATGTGGTGGATCGTCTCGGAAATCTTTGTCTTTAAGCTCTTTTGGTAAGCGCGGAAAAGCTGCCAGATGTTCGCGTCGGCAAGCGTGTCGTCATCGCTCTGTGTCTTTTCGAGGCGCCCACGGGAATACGTTCCGAAGTTCTTCGCTTCCATTTCCTGGAGACCGCTTGCCACCTGCTTGAAACGCTGGTATTCCAACATTTCTTTCATGAGTTTTTCGCGGTCTTCGTTGTATTCCTCTTCCATCTCCGGATCGCGTTCTTCGGCCGGGAGCAGTTCCTGCACCTTGAGCGCCATCAGGCGGCTTGCCATAAACAAGAAGTCGCCCGCCTTGGAAAGGTCTGTTTCGGAATACTCGTTCACCCACTTGAGAAAGTCGTCCGCGATTTCCGCAATGGGAATCTGGTCGAGCGTCATTTCCTTTTTCTGAACGAGATAGACGAGCAAATCCATCGGCCCGTTAAACGAACCGATTTTCACCTCGTAGTCATCTTGTTCAAGAACTTCGGAATCAACCATTTGGGCTGAAATATAGAAATTAGATGGGAGGAGATTGGGGGAATTGTTGCCTGCTATTACGGAAATGAACCACAAATAGAAAGTTCATAGGAATGTTCACAGAAAAAGCGTGGATGTCGCAATTTGCGATTTCCATTTTTTTTTCGTCACTTACTAACCAAAAGACCATTTCCCATGGTGTGGGAATGTAAGTAGATGTGTTTAGGTGATTGTTTGTTCTTTTGTTTGCTTTATCTAGCGTTTTTTTATATAAATTTAGAGTGGTTGATAAAATCTAAAAACTCATGGCTGTATCTATTGATTGTGGTAATAAAAATTTGATTAATTTATTTAAGAGAAATCGTTGACCCCGTTTTATAAGTATGTTCGTTTTAATAGTTTTATTGTTTGTAATATTTGCTGTTTTTTACGTAGTTCGCCGGAGACGACTTGCTAAAGAATTTGAAGAAAAAATAAAGAGCTTCATAGAAGTCTGTGATTCTTTTTTCGTAGAATTTGATGGAATCTTTAATCACTATATTGAAGATGCAGAAAGGGACGTTTTAATTTTTAAATATAAAGCGCTATATCATGAGTTGCAAAGATATAGTGGTATTCCGTCAAAAGTTGATGATTTTGTAAAGTTAGAAGATTTTAAGAAGAAGTATAAGGATTTCCCGAGGCTTGTCTTAGAATCAAATGTGGACATCAAATGCCAAAAGCTTTTAATCAAAGTTGAATTATTTTTTATTGAATTCGACGGATTGTTTAAACATTATATTCACGATACTGAAAGAGATACTTTCATTCTAAAATATCAGGCTTTGTATTTTGAATTGTTAGAGTGTAGTCGTATTTCTTCAAAAGTAAAAACTTATGTAAAACTAGAAGAATTTAGAAGAAAATACGAAAATTTCTCAAGACTTGTTTTAGAATCAAATGCAGAGATTAAACGTAAAGAAAATCTCAAGTTGCTTTTGCAGTTTGTGAATATTTTTTTTGATGAACTTGATTTCTTGACTAGTCGTTATGTTACAGACTCTGATGGAAAAATATTTTATCAGAAATGGAAAAAATTGTCTCAAGATGTTGCTATTTGTAATTTGAATGTGAATGATGAAGAGTATGGGAAAATAAGTCATTTTGAAATAATCTATGATGATCTTTTTAATTATTTAGAAAAAGCGAATAAATCGTTTATTGAACAAGAATCCCAAAAGTATGATTCCCTATTTTCCAACATAGATGGAAAGTCTTTGGATATGCAACAAAGAGAAGCGATCATAACTGATGAAGATAGAATTCTTGTGCTTGCCGGAGCTGGTAGTGGAAAAACTCTTACGATTGCAGGCAAGGTAAAGTATCTATGTGATGTAAAGAACATAAGTCCAGAAGATATACTCCTTATTTCGTTTACGAAAAAATCAGCTCAAGAAATGACCGATAGAATTCAGGGAAAGTTGGGTATCCCTGTGAAATCGACTACTTTTCACAAATTGGGTCTTGATATAATCAAAAGTGCTGATGGAAAAAGACCCGACGTTCTTGATGAATCTCTCTTTAATAAATTTATACATGATTTTTTTGAAAAAGATCTTGTAAATTATCCTGAATTGGTGAAAAGTTTAATTGAGTATTTTGCGTACTATATTGATATCCCTAAAAATATGGAAGATTATTCGTCGTTGGGCGAACTGTATGAGGCTGAAAAGAGTGTAGACTTAGAAACGTTAAGATCAAAATATGACCAAGAAAGATATATCCATGAAGAAAAAATAGAGAAAGCGCAGAATCATACAACGTTAAAAAATGAAAAAGTTAAAAGCCTCGAAGAAGTTCAAATCGCAAATTTCTTTTTTCTGAATGGTGTTGATTACGAATATGAAAAGCTCTATCCGTTTGAAAGTCAGGATCCTTTGCGAAAGGGGTATAAACCGGACTTCTATTTGAAAGATTATGATATTTATTTGGAACATTTTGGAATAACAAGAAATTATACTGTTCCGTGGCTTTCACCTATTGAAGCTCAAAAATATTTAGATGGAATTGATTGGAAAAGAGAATTTCATAAGCAGAATAATACCAAGTTGATAGAAACCTATTCATACTACAATTCTGAAGGAGTGCTTTTACAAAAACTTGAAGAGATTTTGAAACAAAATGGCGTTATTCTGAAATCACGAGATTTCATGGATGTTTTCAATACTGTTTATGCGACCAAAACGAATAAGTATTTCTCTGAGTTTGTAAAGTTATGTGGAACTTTTATTGTACTTTTTAAGTCTAATAATTATACGTTAGAAACGATTGATGATTGGAAAGATTGGTTTTCGTTGGAAGAGAATTGTTTCTCGAAAAGAAGAAGCTATACCTTTTTAAATATAATAAAAGTAGTATTAGAAGAATATCAAAAATACTTAATAGTAAATAATTCAATTGACTTCTCGGACATGATAAATAATGCAACTGAGGATGTTAATAATGGTTGCGAAATTTCTCCGTATAAGTATGTAATTGTTGATGAATATCAGGATATCTCGAAGGCGAGATTTAATTTGTTAAAGGCGATTGTCGATAAAACAAAAGCGAAATTATTCTGTGTAGGAGATGACTGGCAATCTATATATCGATTTGCCGGTAGCGATATTTCATTATTCACCGATATTGCAAAGTATTTGGGAAAAACGAAAATACTGAAGATCGAAAAAACGTATCGTAATTCGCAAAAGTTAATTGATGAAGCTTCGCATTTTGTCTTGCAAAATCCACTCCAGCTCAAGAAAAGTTTACGCTCTGATAAAAAGCTGGATTATCCTCTTGTTTTTTGGGGTTTCGATGATAATCCGAGAATCGCATTGCAGGCGGTAATCAATAAAATTGTTTTGGATTTTGGAACGAACGCGTCTATTTTACTTTTGGGACGAACAAATTACGATATAGAAATTGCAAAGAATACTGGATTATTTCGAGTAGCTTGGAAGAACGGTGTGGAAACGTTAGAATACATTCAAAATCCGATGCTGCCAATACAATTCCTTTCTGTTCACAAATCAAAGGGCTTGGAAGCGGACAATGTTATTCTTCTGAATTTTAGAAATGACAAGCTCGGTTTCCCGAATCAGATAATTGATGATCCTGTCTTGAATTTTGTTCTTACAAATGCAGAAGATTACAGATTTGCGGAAGAACGCCGTTTGTTTTATGTTGCTATTACTCGAACAAAAAATAGAACCTATGTCCTTGTGGACAACAAGAATCCATCGTCTTTTTTCAAGGAATTTTCAGAATCTACATCAGTGTTCTTTAAATCAACAGGAAGACGAACAAGCGAAAGACAGACAAAATGTCCAGTTTGCAAAACGGGAGACTTGTTGAAAGTTGAGCATGACGGAAAAACTTTTGTGGGGTGCTCTAATTTTCCGCGGTGTCACTATACACAAAGAGACGTAACTATTTTATCAAGTCCTAAAATATGCCCTGCTTGTGGAGGGTTCCTTATAAAACGCAGGGGCTACAATGGACATTATTTTGTAGGATGTTCTAATTATCCTGCTTGCGAATATAAGGAAAGGTTGATTTGGAGCGAGTTTGTCAATTGATTGTTTTTTACTAACAAAATCCCCTCTACATCTCTCTAAAAACAAACAAATCCCCTCCCGTTAGGGAGGGGTTTGCGCTTTGGTAATTCTTAATTCCGAATTAGCCTTATTCCACCGTCACGCTCTTGGCGAGGTTTCTCGGCTGGTCCACGTCGTTTCCGCGCAACACGGCGATGTGGTAGGCGAGCAACTGGAGCGGGATGCAAGTGAGGATCGGCATGAGCATCGGGCGGGTCTTCGGGACCGTGATGATGTGGTCTGCGATTTCGTCGAGCGGGTGGCAGTCTTCCGTTGTGACGGCGATGACCTTACCACCGCGGGCCTTGATTTCGCGGATGTTGCTGATGATCTTGTCGAAGAGTGAATCCTTCGGGGCGATGACCACGACAGGCATGTTTTCGTCGATGAGGGCAATCGGGCCGTGCTTCATTTCTGCAGCGGGGTAGCCTTCAGCGTGGATGTAGCTGATTTCCTTGAGCTTCAAAGCACCTTCCATGGCGACCGGGTAGCAGAAGTGGCGACCGAGGTACAGGAAGTTGTTTGCCTTGCAGAGCGTCTTTGCAATTTCGGCGATGCTGTCGGAGAGCTTGAGCGTTTCCGTCACGAGATCTGGGAGTTCCAGGAGGTCCTTCACGATGTCGGCGCCTGTTTCAAAGCTGAGTCTGCGCTGGCGACCGAGCAGGAGGGCTATCATGGCGAGCACGGTGACCTGGCTTGTGAAGGCCTTGGTGCTGGCCACGCCGATTTCCGGACCGGCGTGCAAGTAAACGCCACCGTCGCTTGTGCGGGCGATTGTGGAGCCGACGCCGTTACAGATGGCAAGTGCGGTTGCGCCTTTCTGCTGGGCTTCGCGCAGTGCTGCGAGCGTGTCTGCGGTTTCACCGGACTGGCTGATAGCAATGACGAGCGTACCCGGCTTGATGATCGGGTTCCTGTAGCGGAATTCCGAAGCGTATTCGACTTCGACCGGGACGCCGGCCAAGTCTTCGATCATGTATTCACCGACCATGCCTGCATAGTAGCTTGTACCGCAGGCGGTGATGATGATGCGGTTGATGTTACGGAGTTCCTTGATGTTCGTGTCGAGGCCGGCGAGCTTTGCGTTACCTTCGGCGGTGAGCAAGCGTCCGCGCATGGTGTTGCGCAGCACTTCGGGCTGTTCGAAAATTTCCTTGAGCATGAAGTGCGGGAATCCGCCTTTGGCTACGGCGTCAGCATCGAACTCGACGTCCTGGACTTCGCGTTGCACTTCGTGGCTGCTCATGTTCACGATGGAATATCCGTTGTCCTTAATTTGGACAACGTCATTATCGTCAAGATAAACGACTTTCTGCGTGTGGTTGATGATGGCAGAGACATCGCTTGCGAGATAGAAGTCACCTTCGTTTCCGATACCAAGAATGAGCGGACTTCCACGGCGGGCTCCGATCAATACATTCGGTTCTTCGCTGCAAATGACTCCAAGTCCGAATGTGCCTTCAATTTGCTTGAGCGTCTTGAGAACTGCGGACTTCAAATCGCCGTTATAATAGCGGGCAATGAGGTGCGCTACGACTTCGGTGTCGGTCTCGGACTTGAATTCGATGCCCTCGGAGATGAGCTTTGCCTTGAGGCTTGCGTAGTTCTCGATGATGCCGTTATGAACAATTGAAATTTTTCCGTCATAACTTGTATGTGGATGGGCGTTGGCTTCGGTCGGCGCACCGTGCGTTGCCCAGCGGGTGTGGGCTATGCCTACGGAACCTTTAAGCGGAGTGCCTTTTAGTTTGTCTTCTAGGGCTTTTATTTTACCTGAAGCACGAACAACTTTTATTGTGTCGTGGTCTAAAACGGCTACACCCGAACTATCGTAACCGCGGTACTCCATTTTTTTCAGTCCTTCAACAAGAACCGGTATAGCTTCCCCTTTGCCATTGTATCCGATTATTCCGCACATAATGATCCTGATATTTTAATTGTCAGCTGGAAATATACTAAAAGTAAAGGTAAAAAGAAAATTATTGTAAGCTTTATTGGGATTGTTTTACTATTTTAAGTAACGTCTATTTTTTCATAGAGGATAAAAATGAAGACTAAATTGATTGTTGCAGCTGGCGCTCTTGCCATGCTTATGACGGGTTGCGAACCTTGCAAATCCGCATCTACCGAAAAAACATCGCTTGTGACTGAAAAGGACAAGTACAGCTACGCTCTTGGTGCCCATTTTGGTAACCAGGCTCGTTTCCAGCTTGTTACTCGTGATTCCATTGATCTCGACTTGGATCTCTTTGTTCAGGCTTTCAAGGAACGCTACAATAGCGATTCTGCTAAGTTCTTGATGAACGATTCCGTCATCATGGAAACGCTCAACAAGCTTTCTCAGGACCGTCAGGCTGAAAAGATGAGAAAGGATAGCCTCGCTGCTGAAAAGAGCAAGGCCGAAGGTGAAGCATTCCTTGCCCAGAACAAGACTGCCGAAGGTGTCGTGACCACGCAGAGCGGTCTTCAGTACAAGGTCATTACCGAAGGTCAGGGCGCAACCCCGACGGATGACGACAAGGTGAAGGTGCACTACACGGGTACGCTTCTCGATGGCACTAAGTTCGATAGCTCTATCGATCGTGGTCAGCCGCTCGAATTCCCGGTGACAGCCGTTATCCCTGGTTGGACCGAAATGCTCAAGCTCATGAAGGTTGGCGGAAAGGTTATCGCATGGATCCCGAGTGATCTCGCTTACGGTCCGCGTGGCAACCGCGCTATCCCGGGTAACTCCGTTCTCAAGTTCGAAATGGAACTTCTCGACGTGATCGCTCCGGAAAAGCCGGTCGAAGAAGCTAAGCCTGCTGCAAAGCCGGCTAAGCCTGCTAAGGCTGCCAAGAAGGCTGCTGCTCAGCAGTAATCCATAGCTTTTCGCTAGAATTTGAATGCCTCGCGCCCACCCGCGCGGGGTATTTTTTTCGCCGTCATCCTGGAGCCGAAGGCGATAGGATCCATGATACGTTTGGTGCGGGATCACCATCTCGTTGGTGGTGTAAAAATTTTATCTTTGCTTTTGAAATTTTAAGAGCGGGTGTTTATGTCCAGAATTTTCTTTTTACTGTGCGCTGTTGCTATAGCACTTACCGGATGTAACGAACAGAAAAAAATTGATGCGCTGATGCAAGAAAATGCGAAGCTTGAAGCTTCGGCCGATTCTTTAAAGGCTTTGATTGCCAAAGCGCAGGGTGCAACTTCTAAGTGGCTTGTGAAGAACGATACCGTTCGCGCCGGCGATGGACTTTTCCAGGTGCTTTACCGCATGAACATCAACGAAAAGGAACGCGGCAAGATTGTGATTGCCTTGCAAGACTCTGTTGAATTGTCGGCTCTTCGCGTAGGGCAGGTCTTTTATGCGGCTCTTGATTCCGCAGGCGATGTCCAGCGCTTCCGCTTTGCACCGAACCCGGCGACGGTCCACATGTTGAGCAAGGTTGAATCTGGATTTGCCTATAGCCGTATAGACAAGCCTGTGTCGGTTCGTAAGTCTGTTTTTGAAGGTGCCCTTGAAGCGGGGAGTACATTGAACGGGATTCTCTATAAGGTGGGAATTCCGGGTCGCATGGTAGGTGTCGTGAGTGGCATTTTGCAGTGCAAGGTATCCTTCCAGCTTGCCCGTCCGGGAGACAAGTTCCGCATCTTGCTCGAAGAAAAGTTCTATCAGGATTCCATCTGGATTAGCGGCAAGGTCCTCTATGCCGAATTTGACGGCCATACGGTTGGCCATCATGAAGCGTTCCGCTACGAAGACCCGGATCCGAAGAGTACGTTTAACGCCCACTACACTGAAAAGGGCGAAGCTCTCGTTTTCGAAGGTCTCCGTTACCCGCTCGACCGTTTGCACATCACAAGTCCCTACGGTGCCCGCATCCACCCGATTACGGGCCGTCGCACGGTGCATCACGGAATCGACTACGGTAGCCCCAAGGGTTCGCCGGTTTACGCTGTTGCAGCCGGTGTTGTGACTGTTTCAGGTTATGACGATTTGAGCGGTAACAAGATTGCCATCCGCCATAGGGATAATTCCGAAAGCTGGTATATGCACCTTTCTGTGCGAGGCGTCAATGTTGGTGCTAAGGTCGCGCCGCGTCAGGTGATCGGTAAGGTTGGTTCAACTGGCCGCAGCACAGGGCCGCATTTGCACTTGGGCTTTAAGGACAATCGTGGCAACTGGATGAATCCCGCAAAGAAGACCATGATTGCGACTCCGAAGCTTGAAGGTGCGCGCCTCGCTCGCCTCAAAAAGCAAGTGGCTGATATCCGCAAGGAAATCGAGCTTACGCTTGCGTCTCCTGCGGTCAAGGCGAACGATTCTACCGATGTTCTCGTTCGCATGCGTGTATTGAAATAATTTACCTATTCAAACTTCTTTCTGTACTCTTCCGGTAAGAGGTAGAATCCAGGCATTGTATCCTGCGCGACCGCTTGCTTTGCGAAGTGGCCCGTATTGGTCTTGCCATAGCCGGCAATTCGCTTGAATTTCATTTCTTTGGCAAGCTCTGCGGCTGTTGCGAGTATTAAGTCATTGTCCTGGATGGAAAAGTCTGGCTCGATTCCGTACTTGTGGTAGCTATTACGGTCTTTGTCAATGACCTTCATGCTGGTAATCGATGCTATAGAGAACGATGGTGTAATCCAGCGTGTTTGTCCAATGCCTTTTCCGTATGAGACTGAACCGACAATGGGATACTTTTTGTTCGATACGACTCCTGCAATCATGAGTTCCGAGCAGCTGGCCGTATTGTTGTTGGACAGGAATACGAAATAACGGTCTTTGGCGATTCCGTCGGCGGTGTTGATTTCGAATGTCGTGTCGAAAGCTTGCCTTTTGCGGATTGTATCTGCTTTTGTCTCGATGATTCCAATAGCGGTGTCGCCTTTCGAAAGGAGCGCTCTGGTCATCGCTTTGCACTGGTCGCCATCTCCTCCGCCGTTGTCCCGCAAGTCTATAATTGTAGCTTTGTATTTCTCTGTTTCGCGGAGGTACTGGACAAATTCTCCGTATGTGCCGGAATCATTAGATGTATTGGCTACAAATTCGGATATTTTAATGACCGGTATCGAGTCGTAGAATGAAAGTTCAACGGTCGGAGAAAGGTAAGAATCGATGACGACAGGTATTGTAATCCGAGTAGAATCGCGCTTGATGGTGTAGGTGATTGTCTCGCCCTTAGAGGCAACGGCGAGCCTTCTGAAGACGGTCTCGTTTGTTGGGGCGACACCTTCGATTTCGACAATCTCGTCGCCTGCTTTTAAGCCGGCTCTATCGGCTGGAGAATTCTTGGTAACCTTCTGAATAATAAACTTGTCTGGAAATGCTAGAGAGTCAAGCCTAAATCCTGCGCCTGTGAGTTCGTCGGATTGCCTTAAACTGTTTAACAAGCTGTATGCTCGTGATGCGTCTACATAGTATGTGAAATTGTCGTTCATCATGGCATACATGTAGTAAAGATCGTAATAGTCCCAGGGAATTTCTTTTTCGTACATTTTTTGCATGTCGACTTTATCGACATAGTCCTGCGGTTCCCCTAGATATTTATCTTGGTCTACATAGTAATAATAGAGAAGCCTGTAGTTGTACTGAAATTCTCTAGATGTGTTTTGAAGAGTCTTTTTATCCGACGATGAAACTCCGTTGTCGGACACACATGCTGTAAAAAACAAGCAAAAAACAGAAAGCGAAACTATCGCGTAATTTAAAAAAGCGAATTTTTGAATGCCTTTAGATAAGTGCTTTCGTTGTTCCATTCTATAGCTCCTCCCTCTAAATTCGGGCTGGTGTTATAATATACAAAATGGTTAGCTTGTTTAGCAAGAACTTTGTTGAGGTTGGGAATCTTGACTCCGTAGAGCTTGTTTGCAACTTGTGCGGCGCAATTTTCGCTCGGGCTTCCTTCGCAATCGTATTTTGGCTTGATCCCAATGCCGTGATAGGAATTGCCTTTGGGGGTTAGAAATTCAAGGTCGGTGATTGTCGCAAGCCCGCCTGCAAATGTGCTGTAGTTGGTTTGCCCGATGCCTTTCCCATAGGTCTTCTCTCCGACAAGCGGAATGTCGGTCGTTTCTGTGACGGCGGCAATGAATATTTCGGCGCAGCTTGCAGAGCCTCGGTTCGCAAGAATTAGGTATTTCCCGGTTTCTCCCGGATCGCCGGCTTTTGCCTTTGCTGTAGATGAATAGTATTGGGATTCGCCGTCGGCTGTTAATGCTCGCCAGTTCCTTGATGAAAGCGTTCCCTCTTTTACAAAAAGGTCTGCCATCGCAATGCACTGGTTGACGTGCCCGCCAGGGTTGTTGCGCAAGTCGAGAACGCGTACGCGTTTGTCCGATGCTGTTGAATCCAGATATGCCTTAAGTTCTCCGTAAGATCCATTTTTCTGGTCGGCTGTCGTGGGCTTAAAACCTTCGATCGTGATAAACACGATGCCCGGGTTGCCGTTTGCGGAATCGACGAACAACGTATCGACGAAGACCGTTGGCGCGTAGAGGGTTTCTTTTGTGAGATTGTATAAGGTGCTTGTGTCGTCATGTTCTACAAGCAAGTCAATCGTTTTACTGTAGCTTAGAATGGAGTCGTAGGTGGCCTTTGCCTTTTCCCCGGTAAGTTCAATGTCGTTTGCGCTGATGATTTTCCCAAATCTTGGAACTCCGGCCCTTGCTGCCGGACTGTTGGGGTATACCCGAGTGATGATGATGGGGTGTTCTAAGTTCTTGTTGCTGTAGTAGCGCATCCCGATATCGCCACCGACAATCTTGCTCGTGTTGATGGCAGTAATCGCATCATCGCTTTTGGATGGCGGTGTATATCGCGTGTAGGGGTCTACTAGCGTCCTGTAAAGGACCTGGACTGAATCCCCGTCTTCGGGCAGGTTTGCAAGTTCATCTTCGTACAGATATACTTTTTGAAGGAGCCAGTAGTTAAATGAGTATTCCGTCGGTTTGGGAGTACTCTCGACCGGATGGATAAAGTCCGAACATCCGAGCAAGCCCAAAAGCGTAGCAGCTAGAATTATTCGGAGAAACATGGCTTTATCCTTTGAACATTTGGTTTGTGGGATCTCCTAAAAAGGAGATTCCCGGTCTATGCCGGGAATGACAATTCTCTAGTAACTAAGGACTAGTGACTAGTTACTGCGGCGAAGCCGTTACTGGTCGATGCTCAGTCCCTTCTTGTCGAGGAGCACACGCGGAATGCCGCCTTCGAGCGGGTTTTCGATGACGGAGATGGTCTGGAGACTTTCGCATTCGGCAAGGCTTTCCGGGAGGGTGGCAAGCTGGTTTGCATCGAGCACGAGTTCGCGGAGGCTCTTCAGGTTGCTGAATTCCGACGGAATGGCGCCCAAGCGGTTACCGGAAATCATGAAGATTTCGAGGTTCTCGAGGTGCGAGAGCGTTGCCGGGATGGTTGTCAGTTCGTTATTGTCGAGGTAGAGCTTCACGAGGCTCTTCATCTTGCCGATGGTCGGCGGGATTTCGGAGAGCATGTTGTCGTGGAGCGAGAGCTTGACCACTTTCTGCCAGTTGCCGACTTCAAGCGGCAGGTCCAGGAGCTGGTTTTTCGCGATGTTTACCGTCTGGAGGTTTACAAGCTTGCCTACAGATTCTGGAAGGTCCGACAGGCTGTTGTAGCCGAGGTAGAGGTTTTCAAGTTTTGTAAGTTCTCCGATGGATTCCGGCAGTTCCATGAGGTCATTTTCACTCACGGAGAGGCTCTTCAGGTTTTTCAAGAGACCGATGTCATCGGGAATCTCGACAAGCAGGTTGCGGTCGAGGTTGAGTTCCTCGAGGGATTCAATTTCAAACAGTTCTGGGGGCAACAGGCGCAGACCCTTCTGGGAGAGGTCGAGCGTCTTTGCTTTTTCAGCTTTAGCTTTGGCAATAACATCTAGTAAATTCATAAAAAGCTCCTAATGTTTAAATCATAGCTTTTTTGTCCGAAAAAACGTAAAGTTGGCAAAAAAAAATGTAAAAAATGAGAATTTTGCACATCTGAGCACCTAAAATTTGCTAGATTAGAAAAAAAAATTAAATGTTTTATCTTTTTTGCACGCAAATATTATGATTTGAAACTATTTTTAAGGAGCAAATTACGAATATTCCAATATATAATAATATTGTATATTGGTTTTCAGTGTAATTATTGAGGAAAAAATGGAACTAACAAAATCGCAGGAACGCCGCTTAGCATTTGTCGCTAGCCTCTTGAGCTTGAACCCTAACGACCCAAACGATAGAATCAAGGCACTCCGGCATCTGAACCTAGATGAAAATGGATGCTTCCACGGCTTCCAGTATTCACAGGGCTTCATGGAATTTTTCATCTTCCTGGACGAAGATACTCCGCTCGAAAAGGTCGTTGCTCACCTGAATGCCGACCTGAAACAGCTCCAGATTGCGGTGTTCCGCACAAGCGATCCTACAAATCCGTTCTTCCTCTCGCTTCGCGAAGAGGCTGACCCGTGGGCCGTCAACAAGATTTCTGACGAAGAAGCTGAAGAAGATGTTGATGCTCCGGCAAGCCGTCCGTACATGGAAACGCTCGAAATCACCGTGCTCCGCACCCGCGCAAGCCGCGACATCACGGACTCCGAACTCGAACGTACCCTCAAGGACATGCGCAGAAAGCTCACGCTCTGGAAGGCCGATGTCAAGGCAAAGCTCGAAATCATTGCCGAACACGATGACCTTACCCGCGACTTCCGCAGCGCAGACGACAAGCTTGAAATCGAGATGGATTCCGAACCGCTCCACCTCACATCGGATCATGGCGAGCTTTTCCTCGGCTTCTGCCCGATCCGCACGATTTTTGACTACCACGTTGCCCTTGGTAAGCGCCTCAAGACCAAGCACAACATGGCTATTGTAAGTTCTAACATCCGTACTTACCTCGGTAACCTCACTCATACGAACGCCGCTCTTATCGATGCCTTCCAGACCATGGAAAGGAATGACGACAAGAACGTGAACGTCGATGACTTCCCGTTCCTCCACAACGGTATGACCCTTACGGGTGATGACCTGCGCCTCAAGGAACGCGATGGCAAGAAGGTCCTCTTCATTGAACGCCCGAAGATCATCAACGGTGCTCAGTCCCTCTTCACGTACGAACAGTATGCCAAGAAGAGCAAGCACCCGGTGAACCCGCAGGTGCTCGTGAAGGTCGTTGTACCGTACCAGGGCGCCGACAACTTCTTGAACCAGGTGACCATGGCTAACAACCGCCAGAACCCGGTGTTCAGCTACCATCTGCGTGCCGCTGACGACTTGCAGTTCTTCATTTGGCAGCGTTACCAGGAAGAAGGCTTTACCTACGTCTATAAGGACGGTGTCCGCCTCAAGGCCCGTACCCGTAAGCTCGAAGTCCGCATGCGTCCGGAACTTGCAAAGACCCTCTTCATGATGGATGGCAAGCTCAGCGAATGCCGCTCCAGCGACTGCATCTTCGACAAGGAAACGCTCTACCAGCGCTGCTTCGGTGCGTTTGTGCGCGTTGCCCCTGAAAAGGAAAAGGATTTTGTCCGTAAGACCATCGCCTTCACGAAGGCATGGCAGCTCCTTAGCCGTCTCCCGATCAAGATCCGCAAGGTTACTCCGGGTAAGGGCGTGTCTATCGAAGCTAACGACGATAACCCGCTGACCCGCATCACGTGGAATGGCCGCCTCGAAGACAAGTTCATCTTCCGCAGCGCCGTGAAGGACCTCGTGGTCGCTCTCGCTCTCCGTCACTGGCTCATCTACGGCAATCCGATCCAGGATTTCGAATGGCTCGTCGAAAACGAACTCAACTTCAACGATTCCATCCTCAAGTACGCATCCCGCATCTACACGGATGACTTGAAGAACATCTTGATTTCTGAATTCAAGGACAACACGGCCTATTACGATACCATCACGACAATCGACAAGGATTCTGGTGAATCTGTGGAACGTCGCCTGTGGAAGGGCTTCTCCAATACGGCTACTTACGACAAGATGATCGATCTCTTGTGCAAAAAGAACCCGGCTTGGGAAAAGTGCCGCGGTGGCATTGAAGTATTCCTCTAGTTTATCCTTTAAATAGGGGCTAGAAGCCGATTTTGAAGCGCTCACGTTAAATGTGGGCGCTTCTTTTTTTCTATGTTATCGGTGTTAATTTTTAGTGTTCCGTTTTTGTATTTTGTGACCGTTGCGTTTTAGAAAGTATTTTAAATCCGCCCTTTGGGGCTTTGCTGCATGCAGCTTTGTGGCTGTGGGTTCCGTCTGGTCTCAGGATGGGACGCTTAGCTCGTATGAATCTCTTTTTGACGATGAGCTTTTCCAGGATGTGCCTGCCCCGAAGTCTTCGTCTCAACCGACTGTGGCGGTTTCGTCTGCGGTGATGTCGTCGTCGTCCGTGGCGATTGCTTCTAGTGCAGCGGAGCTTTCTTCAAGTGTTGTGCTTCCGGCTTCGAGTTCTGCGGTTCCGGCTTCGTCTTCGGCGAAACCGTTGTCTAGTGCGGCTGAGTCTTCTTCGTCGATTAAAGTCGAATATTCTTCTGCGGTTGAATTGTCGTCCTCTTCGGTGGCGCCTGCTCCTACCAAGCAGCCGACAGTCCAGGAATCGCGTACGCTTGCAGAAAATCCTTCCTTGGGCGAACCTGCATCCGAAGGGCAGGCCGATGCATGGACTCCTGCGATTAAGTATATCCCTGTTCCCAAGTCCACGTCCCCGTTGGACGGCCTACTCCCGCTAGGTGGCATTGGAATGCGTCCGGGGTTGATGAATGCCTCGAAGGGACAAGTCTTTACGCATGATATTGACGTGGCGACTCGTGAAATCGATGTGACCGAAAAGCGCGTGAATACGGTTTCCCGTACGGATACGACTGTGCTTTGGACATCGCATTATCCCGAACTTGCGGATTATGTTTCGGACATGTACGATGTGGGACGCAAGCGTCTTTGGCTCAATGGCCTTGTAGGTCAAAACGACGGCGGTTACGAAGCTCCGGAGACGGGTTCCGTCTTTGACATTACGATCCCGGTGAACATGCCTGCCTGGATGAAGGACTTCGGCTTCAATAAGCCTAAGCTCATGCTCAAGGGTACGATGGATGTCCGTCTTAAAGGGTATGGCGAAAAGGATGATGCCGAGGGTAGCACCAAGACAAGCCTTTGGCCGTCTCCGTCTTTGGACTACAATCCGAGCTTCATGGTTGAAGGTAAGATTGGTCCGTACATCACGGTTGAAATCAAGAATGTCGATGAAGGTCTCGGTTCGCAGAACGAAGTTCGCGTTGTGTATGAAGAATCGTTCAAGGGCGAATTCGAAGATTACATCTTGCAGCGCGTTGAAGCTGGTACCACGAACCTTTCGCTTACGGGTACTGAATTTACGGGCTACTCCGAAAACCACCAGGGCCTTTTTGGTATCAAGGCGGACTGGAAACTTGGCGACTGGAAACTTACGACGATTGCATCCCAGGATGGCGGCGAACAGGAAGAGTATTCCATCAAGGCCAATGAATCGACGACTGAATTCCAGGTGACCGATAAGCAGTTTGTTGCATACCGCTATTACTTCTTGAACCACGATGTGAGGAACGCTTACATTGACGCTACTGTCAAAAAAGGTTCCATCAATTATCCGGTATCCGATCTGAAATTGTACAAGAGAAGTGCGTTGAATGAATCGGACAACGTGTTCAAGAATATTACGGTGGTTTATAAGACTCCGCAGGGCGCGCCTATTACAAAGACTGTTGACCGCATGGTGGAAATTCCCCGTTCGGACTATAAGTATGATCCTAAGACGGGTGTCCTGAAGATTAACGGTGTTAATCGCAATACCCTTATTGCTGCAAACTATAGCAGCGAGAATGAACAGCGCAAGGGTAAGGACTTGCGCAATGGCGGTGAAGCAGTCCTTATCCAGTGGGATGCAACGCTCAGTGAACTCAAGGATATTGATAAATTGATGCTCCGCAATGTTTATGCCATCGGCATTTCGGATGCAAGCGCGAACAGCTTTGTTCTTCGCATGAAGAACAAGTCGGGCATCTCTGGAACTTATCTGAAGACTCTTGGCCTTGCCGATGAAAATGACGGTACTCCTTTAGTAAACGATGCTACGATCTTTAAGAAGGATTCTTCGGGCAGCTATACGGGCGAAATGTGGTTGCCCTGTAGGCCGTGGACGGATTCCATTTATAGCGGACTTTCAAACGCAGTGGAGCTTGCCAAGAAAAACTGTCTTGAACCGTTGCGCAATCTGGATTCTTCGGCGGCTGTGAATCAGCTTTATACTTTGCCGGTCTATAACTTGAACCGTTACACGAGCCAGTTCTACTTTGAATCTGTTGGTAAGCGCCGCAATTCCATGATTAGTGTGCGTGACCCGAATTCGAGCTATTCTGTGAACAGCGGAAGCTGCATGGATATCTCTCCGGGATCCGAAAAGGTGACTGCCGGTTCTACGACTCTTATCCGTGGAACGGACTACGAAGTCAACTATGAACTCGGCCAGATTGAGCTTTTGAGTGAACGCGCTCTTGACCCGAATAAGGAAATCAAGGTCAAGTTTGAATGCGAACCGATGTTCGAGGTCGATAACAAGCTTCTTCTCGGTGCCCGTGCGGAATTGCCTCTGGATCTTTACGGTTTTGGTTCAGGTTCTGTGTTCGGTGTTACCGCACTTTATAAGAGCCAGAGCACGACGGCTGAAGTTCCGACGCTTGGTAACGAACCTTATTCCAGCTTCCTCTGGGGCTTCAACGTCCGCTTGCAGGATTCTGTGCAGGCTCTTACGGACTTGGTGAACGCTATTCCGGGAATCCAGACGACAGTGGCTTCGAACTGGCGCGTTGAAGCGGAATTTGCGGGTAGCCGTCATAATGCCAATACGAGCAAGACTCGGACCGCCCTTGTGGAAGATTTTGAATCGACTTCGACGGGCCTTGTTTATCCGTTGTCTAGACTTTCATGGTATCAGGCTTCTCCTCCGGGTGGTGACACCCTGGATTCTAGAACTTACATCGAAAGTCAGGATTACAAGCACCAGGGTGAATTTATCTGGCATAGCAACAATACGGAACTTTACAAGTACATCTATGATAATGTCGGCAACTCCGATGTCGATAATCAGCATTTGACTGTCCTTAAGATGACTCTTCGCCCGAATGACAACCTTATGGGTAATTCTTGGGGCGGTATCATGCGCGCGAACAGTTCGTACTACCATGATATGAGCGAGATGAAGTATATTGAAGTTGTCGCCCGCGGTAATTCGGGTTCCATCTTCCTTGATTTGGGCCTTGTGAGTGAAGACCTTTCAATTAGCGGTTCTGCACCTAATGGTCGTTATGATGGCGAAAACCAGATCGGCATGACGACCGCCCAGCATGACCGTGGCCTTGATGGTAAGACTGGTGCCGATGAAACTAGAATAGAATGGGATTGCCGTGTTGCCGGTTGTAAGGGTAAGGAATACAACCAGGGAAATGTCGATCCATCGACAAGGGACATTGCAGGGGATAACTTCAAGGACTTTGACGATGAGAGCGATCCGCCGAAGAGCATTAACGGAACGGAAGGTAACCTGGGTGAACGTGCGTATGATACCGAAGATATCAACAAGAATGGTTCCCTCGACACCGATATTAGCTTTGTCCGTTACCGCATCGACTTGACGGATACGTCATCGTTGTATGTGGATAAGCTGAAGAATGGCTGGCGTAGGTGGCGTATTCCTCTGAACCAGTACGATACAATTGTATCTCCGACGGGGAACAGTTACAAGGAAATTCTTTCGGAAGCCCAGTATACGCGTATGTGGCTTGGCAGGCTGAGTCCGGGCGTTTCCGAAGCGAAAGTGCAGATCGTAAGTCTTGGCGTCATGGGTAACGCCTGGGAAGAAACTACGGTTGCCGATTTCTATCGTACTTCTACGAATGAAAATTCGCAGATTGTCGAAGTTAATGGTGCTGAAAATAGAATCAGCGAATCTGTTTCGACGCATGATACGACATATGTCAAGGTTTCTACGATCAATAACCGTGAAAATGCAAAAACGTATTACAAGTCCCCGAATACGGTGACGGAACGTGATGCCGATTCCAATGCCCCGCTCAAGGAAACGGCGCTTGTATTGGATTACCACAATATGAATCCAGGCCAGGAAGTTGGCGTGACCCGAATTTTTGATACGGACACGAAAAACTTCTCGTCGTACAAGTCTCTGAAAATGGAAATTCACTATGTGAATGGCGCAAAGACCGATAAGGTGCCTGTGCGTTTTGCCATGCAGTTTGGTGAAGGCTCGATTGATGGTTCGAAGGACTATTACGAATGGAGCTTCCGTCCGAAGGCTTTGCGTTACGACTGCTCCCGTGAAGAAGATTGCCACGAGCAGAACTGGCTTGACAATGCCTTTGCAATGAATTTGTCTGATTTCTCGGACCTCAAGCGTGGACGCCACCCGCCGTATTTGGAACCTGTTGTGAAAAAGCTTGATGGCGATCGCGAAGAAGTCATTCGCCTGGTCGGTAACCCGTCGATTACCAAGGTCGATTGGATGCGCTTTGTGATTATCGCCGATTCATCGGCTTCGCCCAGTGACCTCAAGGGTACATTCTGGGTCAATGACCTCCGCCTTTCTGACATGGATACGGAATGGGGTTATGCAGCCCGTGTGAATGCCCAGGTGAACCTTGCTGATTTCATTTCGCTTTCTGGCGCTGTGCGCTACCAGGATGGCGACTTCGCGACACTTTCCAATTCTGGACGCTCCCCGAAGCCGGATCTTGCAACGGCCGCATCGCAGCTTGACGTCTCGGCGGACATCTCGATTGCGCTGAACAAGTTCCTGAACGATTCTCTGGGATTCCATATTCCGATGTCGTTCGGATACCATAGCACGACAAAGCGCCCGTACATGAAGCCTACGGATGACATGATGCTTAAAAAGAGCAGCTTTGTGGACCTTACGGGAGACATGTTCCAGAGCGATCTCGCCGTGAAGTCGGACAAGGAAGAGAACGCGCTGCGTGACAGTGCGGAATCTAAGGGCTATGAATCTTATGAACAGGACTTGAGCTTTAGCGTTAGCTACCATAAGGATTACAAGGCCAGTGAAACGAAGCTTGGAGAATTCTTCTCGCAGGCATTCCTGGAACGTCCGGCCCTTAGCTATTCTTACCACCAGACCGAAGGTCGCGCAACGACTGCGTCGGACTCTACTTATTCGTACCACACGATGCTCGAATATAAGCTGGGTACGTTTAGCATGTTTAAGTTCAAGCCGTTCGAAGGGCTTGCTAAGTATTCCTGGTTGAAGGATATTGCAAAGACGGAGTTTGAGCCGTGGCCGCAAACTTTCGACTTGACGCTCTTTGACTTTAACTATGTGCGCTATGTGAACCAGACCCGCGATCCGGACTTTGTGGAACCGCAGGTGGACAAGGTCGTGACCTACACCGCAGAACTCAACCATAAGCTGAATTTGCGCTGGAATATTCTTTCGTTCTTGACGACTAGCTATTCTGTCAATATCAAGCGTGACATGTTTGGCGGCGGTGACCGTGAAGCTTTCACAAAGGAAAACTTCTTTACGTTCTCCGAGGGCGGTCTTTTTGCAAGCGGCTACATTTTTGACCATGACCATTCTGATAGAAAGGTTTATGTCTCTCGTGACAGCCTTGTGGTTTTCCCGGTCGATACGATTGCTAAGACGGATGCAAATGGCAAGCCGCTTGCGATTGACATGCAGAATCCGGATTCTTATGAGATTCGTTACGATACGACGGCCTTCTACAAGGTGGATAGCGTCGGACATCGCGAATATGGCCGTGCTTACGGAATTTTGCGTAATGAACGTTCAAGAAATCAGCAGTTCAGGTTGACCTTCAATCCCAAGCTGATTCCTTTCATTCCGTTCAATATGCAGTTCTCGTCTGACTTTAACCAGCAGAAGACCATTCCGAATGACTTCAGTTTCAAGGATCCTTCCAATATTGAGAAAAATTACTGGACGATTTCGCAGACGAACCGTTTTGAGTTTACTCCGGCCCTTAAGATTATGGATCTTGCCAATTTGTTTGGAAAGGAAAATGCGGTTGCCGGTTTCTTTGACAAGCTGAAGTGGCGTGAAATCAAATTCAACTGGAACGCAAGTACCAATACCATCGGTGAAAACTTTACGCTTGCCCAGCTGTATGAAGAACAGGGTGTGACTCCGTTCCAGTATTATCTCTATGGCCTGGGTCTTGGCGATGGCCATGGCGGCCGTGGCCTCTGGAATATCATGACGGGTAACATGGGTCTTACCGATCGTGGTGATTATACCGGCTTTGCCCAGTATCGTAACAAGCACGTGGATACTCTTGTCTATCAGGGCAGCTTCCGCAATTCTGTGTCTCGTTCGTTGCAGATCAACACGGGACTCACTTTGCCGATTTGGGATATTTCATTGACGACTGATTTCCAGTGGAAAGAGGACTTCTCGCAGTCCCGTGAATACCCGTTGTACATTGACACGACGACGACTCTTCCGAAATTTGGCATCGGTATTTCAATTCCGAATATTTCCCAGAAGGTGTCGTTCCTCAATGACTTCCGCAGTGTGAGCTTGAATAGCCGTTTTGATTATTCCCGTACTGTGGTTAGGCGTCCGTTCCAGAGTGCCGAAGATTCTTGGGCCAGGGTCTGGAACTTTAACCCGCTTATTCGAGTTTCTATTCTTACGCAGAATAATTTGCGTATCGAAAATAGCGTCCGTATGAAAATCGAATCGACAGACCGCCGTCCGAAGCAGGAAGTAATTTCAAATCCGTGCTGGCTGCCTGATGATCCTGAACGCGAAGATTGTTCTGATACGACGAAGTACTTCCTTGAAACACCGTGGATGCCGACCGCACTTTACAACGACTTTGGTATCAACATCGGTGATGATTTCTCGATTTCGTACCCGCTCAAGCTTGACAAGGGATTCCAGCTTTGGAAATGGTTCTTTAAGCTTAAGAACGATATCGACCTGAAGCTTACGGCCGGTTATGATTACAAGAAGACCATTCGCAAGGAGTATGAACCTGTGAACGGCTACGAGATGACGAACAAGGAATCCGGCACGGATGGAATCTATAAGCAGTGGGGTGTTGATTTTACTGCCTATAAGCCGAAGCTTGAACTTAGCTATCGCACGGTTCCGTCGAGAACGCATGAATGGTTTATCCGTCCGAGTGCATCTTACACGTTCAACAAGATGGCTTCGCTGAGTTCGTACATCGAGTATAGGCAGATCTATGAAAAGCTGGATGACGAAACGGCTCACATGCGCCAGATCCTCCAGTTCGAACTTGCTTTGATGTTGCGTTTTGACTAGGAGCGCTTGCATCATGTCTAAAACTAGAGTCGCAGTCGGCATGAGCGGTGGCGTGGATTCGTCTGTGGCCGCTCTTCTTTTGCAACAGCAGGGTTACGAAGTCGTGGGCGTGACGCTTCGCGTTTTGCCTGATGTCGATGGCGCCTTTGACGCCGAAAACGACCCGAGTGTCGTTCGTGCACGTGCGATTGCCGAAAAGCTCGGCATCGAGCATCATGTGGCGAATTGCTCCGATGCTTTTACGGGAGAAGTCTTAAAGCGCTGCCATGCGGATTTTTCGCATGCGCGTACGCCGAACCCTTGCTGCTACTGCAATCGCTTTATCAAGTTCGGCTGGATGATGGATTACGCCAAATCGCTCGGCGCGGACTTCTTGGCGACAGGGCATTACGTGCGCATCGAAGAAGTGAACGGTGTGCGCAGGCTTTTGCGCGGGCGAGACCCCGGCAAGGACCAGAGTTACTTTTTGTTCTGGGTTCCCGATGAACGCCGCAATCACGTGCTTACACCGCTTGGAACGTACGTGAAAAGCGAAGTGCGCGAAATCGCCGAGCAGAATGGCTTTGTGAACGCGAAGACGGGCGACAGCCAGGATATTTGCTTTGACATTTACGGCTCGCAATACACCGAATTTTTGAAGGACCGTTTTGGCGAGATGACGCGCCCGGGCCGCTTCGTGGATGAAAAGGGCAAGGTGTGGAATACGCACGATGGGTTCCACAAGTACACGGTCGGTCAGCGCAAAGGTCTGGGCGTGGCGATAGGTGTGCCGGCGTTCGTGAAGCATGTGGACCCGGAAACGGGTGACATTCTGGTGACGGGCGACAAGTCGTCGGTCTGCTTTGACCGCGTGGAAATGGTGAACTGCGAATGGCACGGCGGCGCGCGGGAGGTCGGGACGACGTTCCGCGCCGAAGGCATGGTGCGTTACCGCCAGCGGGCGGTTGGCTGCGAAATTACCATTGTCGATACAAATAAGGCGGTCGCCGTTTTTGACGAGCCGCTCTTTGCCGTGACTCCGGGCCAGTGTGCCGTCTTTTACGATGGAGACATGGTCCTCGGCGGCGGCCAGATTGTTTAACCTTTGTATTTTAAGCGCAATATGTTTCGATATGTTGTTTCAGTTTTAGTGTTTGCAATATCTTTACTTTTTGTAGGGTGTGCATCTAGTTATGAGATGTGGGTTTCTGTATCCGATGGCAAAGGAGACTATTCCATTTATTGCGATGGGGAACAGGTTTGCCCGACAAGCGATAATTGCCGCATTAAATCTTCAACAAGCGAGGATACGATTTATCTGGAAGCCCGAAAAAATGAAGTTGTTTACGGCAGCTTGCTAGTGAATCGCGGCGAGTCCACATATCACTTTAGCGCAGGCTTGTTGCGCTACTGGCCGTTCTTTTCTGATGGTCGAGGCCACCCAAGCACTGTGATGACTTTTGCGTTTCTTGATATGATTGCGCTTCCTGTTGCTGTTGCAACAGCTATCATTCCGACAAAGGAATCAGGAAAATTCCCTGCGGGAGTAACTATTCCTATTACGCGAAATGATTCTACATGGGTTAGTCCTTGGGACTAACTTACTTCACGATCCCGACTTCGCTGAGCTTGACGAAGCCGCGGATTTTTTCACCGAGGCGGATTTCTGCGAAGTTCCCTTGTTCGCCGATGACTTCAAAGCTCGTGCCTTCGCTGAGCGTGTTGAGCGTTTGCGACTTGTCGCTCGGGGCGCTTGTCACGTCGGCGCTTGATGCGGTCACGACGCCTGTGATGTCCGTTTCGAGCGTGTACATCTTGTAGAGAGCACTTGCGCCAATCGTGCAGAGGATGACGCTCATGCCGAATACGACACCTGTGCAGATGTTCTTGCCGCGGCTGCCGTTTACGAATCTACGGGCGAGAATCACGAGCGCAATTGCCCAGAAGAGAATGAGCGAAATGTTCATTTGGCTTTTGAGCGAAAGCGCGTGGTGCAAGTCCATCAAGCCTTCGAGAATCGGGTTCTCTTCTTCGTCACCTTCCTTATCGCGAGTTTTAGTCTGTGCGAAATTCAGGTTGTGCTGGATGTCGTCATCGCTTGGGTGCAAACGCAGCGCGGACTTGTAGTAGAAAATTGCAAAGCCGAGCTTGCCGCTGCGGTAATAGGCGTTGCCCAAGTTGTAATAGAGATCCGCATTGACGATGCCTTCGTCAACGCATGTGCGCCATTCGTCAATTGCGCGTTCAAAGTCGTTCTCGTTATATGCCTTGGTGCCGGCTTCGAGGCCGTTGCATTTGTCGGCGGCGCTTGCTGCGGATGTGAGGAGGAGCGCTGCGGCGATCGTCAAAATAATTCTATTCAGTTTCATAAAAGCGTCCATTGGAGATTCCCGCGCGTCCCCGTCAAGCGAGGACTGGTAGGCGGGACTTGTTAAATGTTCTTATAGCTTCAGCGCCTCGCATAGTTTTTCGACATCTGCGAGCATTTGGGACTGTTCTTCGGTTGATGCCGTGACCGGAGCAAATCGCACGAACGAGCATTTTTCAAGCCAGCTGTTGATGGCTTCGATCGTTTCTTCCTTGACGCCGCGCTTTGAAAGTTCCTGCTTCATTTGCGGGCGGGTCATGCCCTTGAATTCGACGTTCGTCAAATTGCTGAGGTAATCGATGAGGCCATTTTCGAGTGCCGCAAAGAATGCTTTGCCGTCACCGTTCTTGAGGGCGGTGCGGGCGTTCGCGAATTTTTCCTTGAGGAGCTTGTTAGCCTTGCCCTTGCGGACGAGCGCCGTGTTGCTGTTGCGCTTGCGGTTTCTCGTGATGGCAAAGTTTGCAATCAGGTAGAACGGGATGGCGGCTGCAAATAGAATCCAGAAGAGCACACTCCTGTGCGGGGCGCTAGATTCGGACTTGTCCGTGATGGCATGGATAAAGCGGATGTCGCTGCCGAGGAATTCAATTTCTTGCTTTTGGACGACTGGTGCCGAGGAGCCAGTGCCTGCGGAAACCGGAGCTTGGTAAACGGGTTCTGCGGGGGCGTCGCTCTTTTCAACTTCGATGGTCCATGGGCCTGCTGAAGCGGTTTCGTATTTCTTTTTGGCCGGGTTGAACCAGGAATAGGTAATGGCGGGGATTTCGAAAGTTCCCTTTTTCTTCGGGTAGAGGAAAACCTTGATATCCTTCGAGGTAATGACCTTGTTGCCCTTGACTTTCTTGTTGATGCTGTTTTCGGGTGGAACAGAGCGGAATTCGCTAAAGTCGGGGAGTTTCGGGTCCGTGATGGTTCCCGGAGTGCCATCGCCCTTGATGCTAATCGCAAGTGTGAGCGCTTCGCCGACCTTGAGGTTTGTACGGTCGAAGTTGGCGCTAAAGCTGTAGTTGCCGACCATTCCCGAGAAATCGGCGGGCTTGCCTTCGGTCGGGAGCGGGAGAACGGTGATGGAAAGCGGGGCGGTGGAGGTTTCCGTTTCGATGGATTCCTGCTTTACGCTGCGGCTCGAGAACGACATGCCACCCATTTGCTTCTTTTCTTCGACGACTTTGGGTTCACCGAGCTTGGTGTACTTGAACTTGAAGGACGGAATTTGGAGCGTACCGCTCTTGGTAGGGCTGAGCCATGCGTATTTGGCGGATGCCTTCATTTCGCGGCGGGCGCCTTCGACCGGCTTGAAATCTAGATTCGAAAGGTCGTTGCGATGGACGATGAAGTCGTTGCCGGTGCTCATGTCGGTAGCCTGGAGGCCGCCCTGGAAGTGCTCAAAAGTGTGGAGGCTCAAGGTGACGCTGAACTGTTCACCTTCGTAAATGGACTTTTTGCTCGGGGTAAGGCTTGCGGCGAGAGCGTCGTCGTTATAGGAGCGCTGCACGGTGACCGGGATTTTGCTGCTGATGGTGTTGGCTTCGCCGCCAATCATCCATGTGAGTGTACCGAGGTCCTGCGTGCCTGTCTTTTTCGGGGCTTTGACCTTGAACGAATAGACGCGGGCTTTGTAGGCTCTTCCGCCACCGCCGAAAAACGAGTTGAAAATGTCGTCCATGTCCGGGCGCATCACCTGATCGGCACTGTCGAGCCCGAGGAGCTTAAAGTTATTGCGTGTTTCGAGGCGGAGCGCGCCTCTGTTTTGCGGCAGTTCCTGAATCGGAACGATGAACTGCAAATTGAATGTCTGACCCGCTTCGATGCGGTCGCTATCGACTTGAAGAGATGGCTTTGCGTTTACAAATGCTGTTAAACCGAGACATAAAAGCAAAAATCGTTTCATAGCCCATAATTTACCAAATTTCCACCCCGGAGATTGCAATATATATAGAACAATCGCAAGAATTGTGTTCTTTGGGTTTTGTCATTCCCGGCTTTGACCGGGAATCTCCTTTTCAATACAAGGAGGAGGTGCCCGCTTTCGCGGGCATGACAGTCGTAAAAACGGTTTCGAAAAATTTTCGCGGAATATATACTTTTTCCCCTTGAAACGTTAGTAAAAAAATGTTATCATTGGCGCCGTCAAAACAAGGAGTCAAAACAATGTACTGCATTCTCGCCGCCCTCTTGATTAAGAGCTTTAAGAAATACGCAAAGCGTGCTTAATCGAAAAAGAATTTCTCTCTCCAATTAACGATCGCGATGCCACGGATTTGCCGTGGCTTTGCTTTTTTAAGGGCTAAAATCGTTCAAGGTTGGCGATGCATTTTGGTATGGACGAAATGTCCAAAAAAGTTGCCGAAATATATACTAAAATACCTTGACGTGTTAGTAAAAATTTGTTAATATTGGCGCCGTCAAAACAAGGAGTCAAAACAATGTACTGCATTCTCGCCGCCCTCTTGATCAAGAGCTTTAGAAAGTACGCTAAGCGCGCTTAATTTCTATAAAGGTCGATTAAGAATAAGAAATGGTCTCGGGTTTCCGAGCCTTTTTTTATTTGCTAGCAATTTGAAAGATTCTTTTACAAAATTAGAGTTATATTTGAAGCATGCGATATGGTGATTTAACTTCCTTTCAAACCGGCGTAGCCGTTCCCCTTTTCAGTCTTCACAGCAAGCACAGCATTGGCGTTGGCGAATTTCTGGACTTGATTCCGTTCGCCCAGTGGGCCAAGTTCTGCGGATTCAATATCATTCAGCTTTTGCCTGTAAACGATACCGGCACCGAGCCGAGTCCTTACAGTGCCCGCAGCGCATTTGCGTTGAATCCGGTGTTTATCAATGTGCAGTCTGTTGAAGGTGCTTCTAATTTTGAAAATGAAATTGAAAAGGCTCGCGAACAGTTTGCGGATATTGAGCGTGTAGACTACTACCGCATTACGACTTGGAAGCGCACCATTCTGCGTAAGATTTTTGATTCCTGTTACGAAAATCTCAAGACGTCAAAGAAATTGCTTGCCTGGATTGAGCAGAATGCCTGGGTCAAGTCCTACTGTGTCTATTGCACACTCAAGGCGCAAAACAACGAAGCAAGCTGGAAGGACTGGAAAAAGTTCCAGAATCCCTCCGCTGCCGATGTCGATAAACTTTGGATGAAAAACTACAGGGACGTGCTGTTCCAGGCGTGGATGCAGTACACCGCCGAAGGTCAGTTTACCGCAGCCGTGAACGAAGTCTCTAAACTCGGGCTTCGCCTGAAGGGCGACGTGCCTATCCTCATCAACGAGGACAGTGCCGACGTGTGGTTTGACCGCAAGTACTTCTCGCTTGCTGACCGCGCGGGTGCACCTCCTGACATGTTCAGCTACGGTGGCCAGAACTGGGGCTTCCCGACTTACCGCTGGGACGTACTTGAAGCCGATGACTTTGGCTGGTGGCGTCGCCGTTTGGCTCAGGCGAGCAAGTTCTATCACGCTTACCGCATTGACCACGTGCTCGGATTCTTCCGCATCTGGGCGATTCCTGAATCTGAATCGACGGGCATCCTGGGCCGCTTCCAGCCGTCCATCCCGCTGACGTGGGACGTGTTGCGCAATGCGGGTTTCTACCGCGAAACGCTTGAATATTTGCGTCGCCCGAATTTTTCTGTGGACCAGCTCCGCGAATTCCTCGGCAGCGAAACGGACAGGCTTATCTCTCTGTATTTTGAAAATTTGCCGGGAAAGTTCGACCGCTTTGTTATCAAGTCTGATCTTTTGTCCGAACGCGCAATCCTTGCACTGGATGAACCGCAAGAAGTCAAGGATTCCATGCTCCGCGTTTACTGGAACCGCGTGTTTATCCCGACGGGTGACGAAAATACATTCTACCCGTACTGGTACTGGTACAACCAGCCGGTGCTCTTTACGCTCCCGCAGAACGAACAAGATAAATTGCACGATTTGATTGGCCAGAACGAACAGGCCCAGAACGCACTCTGGGAACAGAATGCCATGAAGCTTTTGTCTGTACTCGCCAACGAAACCGACATGCTCGTTTGCGCCGAAGACCTTGGCGCTGTGCCGCCGTGTGTGCCGACCGTGCTCAAGAAGCTCGACATCATGTCGCTGCGCATTGAACGCTGGGCCCGCAACTGGAGCGTTCCGTATTCTCCGTACTACAGCATGGATGAATACCCGCGTCTCTCCGTTTGCACGACAAGTTGCCACGATACTTCGACACTCCGCGGTCTTTGGGAAGAGCCGGACTTTGATAGGGCCTTCTACTGGTCTCATGCAGGCTTGCCGGGCGTTGCCCCTGAAAAGCTTACGCCGCCGGTGGTGCACGATATCTTGTCGCATGTGTTTACTGCAAATAGTTTGTTCTGCATCCCGCCGATTCAGGATTACTTTGCGCTTTCGGCTTCGCTTTCTGATTGTGACCCGAAGGAAGAACGCGTCAACATTCCGGGAACGGTCGGTGGCAAGAACTGGACGTATCGCACTCCGTGCAGTGTCGAGGACTTGCTCGCCAATGCGGGCTTGATTTCGGAGATTAGCAAACTTGTCGAAGAACGTAAGTCCCGTGCCCTCTGGAAAATTTAACGCTCCCGCCTGGACTAAGGACGCTGTTTTCTATCAGGTTTTTCCGGACCGCTTTTGCCGTAGTGCAAAGTACAAGGCGGTCGGAAAGTTTGTGGATTGGGATACTCTCCCGACCCGTGAAAACATGTTCGGCGGAAACCTCGCTGGCATTTGCGAAAAGCTTGATTACATTGCGTCTTTGGGCGTGAATGCCATTTACCTTTGCCCGATTTTCAAGAGCAATTCGAATCACCGCTACCATACGGTCGATTATTTTGAAATTGACCCTGTGCTTGGAACGCTCAGGGATTTTGATAAGCTCGTCAAGAAGGCGCACAAGCTTGGGCTTCGCGTGATTCTGGATGGCGTGTTCAACCATTGCTCGCGTGGATTTTTCCAGTTTAACAGCTTGATGGAACTCGGCAAGAACTCTCCGTACGTGGACTGGTTCCATGTGCACGGCTGGCCGCTCCATGCGTATTCGGGCAAGCCCAATTACGATTGCTGGTGGGGCTACCCTGCGCTCCCGAAGTTCAATACCGACAATCCCGATGTTCGCGATTACCTTTTCTCGGTGGGCGAGTACTGGATGAAACGCGGCATTGACGGCTGGCGCCTCGATGTTCCGAACGAGATTGACGACGATAGCTTCTGGCAGGAATTCCGCCGCCGCATCAAGGCGATTAACCCGGATGCCTATATTGTCGGCGAAATTTGGGATGAACCTTCGCGCTGGCTGCAGGGCGACCAGTTTGACGGCGTGATGAATTATCCTTTGCGTAAGGCGGTACTTAAGTACCTCTTTGACGAAAGTCCGATTGTGCTTGCTGAGTTTGCGACTCGTTTGCGTGAGGCGTTCCCGGAAGGGCGTTTCGGTGTGCAGATGAACTTGCTCGGGAGTCATGACACGATTCGGTTGGCGTCGCTTCCGTGCTCAAATTTGCAGCGCGTGAAGCTTGCGCTTACGCTGTTGTTCTTTTTGCCGGGCGCTCCCTGTATATATTATGGCGACGAAATCGGCATGTTGGGGGGCAAGGATCCTGACAATCGCCGGGCATTCCCGTGGGATAAACTTGAGGAAGGCATGAAAAAGCCGATTTTCGGCTTTATCAAGGAGCTGATCGAGCTTCGTAGAAAGTCGCAGGTGCTGCGCGATGGTTCGCTGGAGATTGCTTATAGTGCTGGGCGCCTGGATATTGTCCGTACCCTCGGCAAGAAGAAGATGACGCTTGCGATTTCGGCGGCAAAACCGGACCCTGCGTTTGAGATAAAATAAGCCGGGCGTTACGGGCTGGCGTTTGAAGCCCGTTTGAAGGGGTGATGGAAGACCCGTAGGGGCTGCAATCAGGGGGACTTCTCCCCCTTTTTAAGCCTAAAATTACTTCTTACTTCCAACTTCCTACTTCCTACTTTTCTAAATTTGACCCCGCAACTAGTATGTATAATGCCTTATTAAGGGATTACAAATGAAAAAAAATAAATTCGGCTTCCGAGAATTCATCATTCTCGCAGTCATCATTCTTTCGGCCTACACTGTATGGCCTTCTATTCAGGTTCACTCCAAGAAGGGTGAAGCTAAGCAGACCTTCCTCAAGGAAAATCCGAAGCTGGGCACAAAGTCCATCAACTTCGGTTTGGACCTTGCCGGTGGTACGAGCATTACGCTTCAGATCGACAAGTCTAGCCTCAAGGATGGCGAAGATATTAAGGACATCCAGGCTCAGTCTCTTGAAATTATTCGTAACCGTGTTGACCAGTATGGTCTTTCTGAACCGCAGATTTCTCCGACTGGCGACGACCGCATTGTCGTTGAACTGGCTGGTGTGGATGACTCTACGGCTAAGGCTCTTGTGGGTTCTACGGCTAAGCTCGAATTCAAGATTCTCGCCGAATCTGAAAAGTTTACGCAGGTTGTTGGCCTTATCGACCAGTACCTCACTCGCCAGACGACCGACATCATTGCTGATTCCGCTAAGACAGATTCCGTCAAGACTGACTCTGTGAAGAAGGAAACCTTGTCTGATGATGAACTTCTCGCTGGTGGTGTTGCAAAGGCTGAATCCGCTGAAAAGAAGGACACCGCTGCTGCTGAAGCCGCTCCGGCAGACGTGGTCGGACAGTCCCTTTCCTCTTTCTTCATCTCTTTCGGCAATGGCGGTTTCATTGCTGAAGAAAGCGTCGAAAAGGTGAAGAAGCTCCTCGCCACTGAAGGTGTCCAGAAGCTCATCCCGCGCGATGTCGCTTTCGCTTTCGGTAGCGGTCTTGAAAAGCTCCGCCGCGATGCTAACATCAAGGCCAAGCGTCTTTACCTCCTCAAGCGCCGTGCAGAAATGGGCGGTGACGATATCACGGATGCTCGTCCGTACCGCGTCAGCGATGGTATGAGCGCCGGTGAAGTTGCCGTAAACCTCAAGTTCGGCGGCATCGGTCCTAAGAAGTTCTCTGCTGTTACGGCTGCTAACGTCGGTAAGCAGATGGCCATCGTTCTCGATAACCAGGTCATCAGCGCTCCGGTTATCCGTGACCGTATCCCGAACGGTGAAGCTCAGATTACGGGTCTCGACGACATGGCTGAAGCAAACCGCCTCGCTGTTGTGCTCAAGGCTGGTGCCCTCAAGGCTCCGATGCAGATCATCGAAAGCCGTAGCGTCGGTGCAACCCTCGGTGAAGAAAACATTGTCCAGGGCTTCGGTTCCGGTGCTATCGGCCTCTTGCTCTGCTTGGTGTTCATGGTTGCTTACTATCGCCTCGGTGGTTTCATTGCAAGTATCGGCGTGATGGTCAACGCTCTCGTGACTGCCGCTGTGATGTCTGTATTTAACGCCACGCTTACTCTCCCGGGTATTGCTGGTTTCATTCTCGTCGTCGGTATGTCTCTCGACGCGAACGTGATTATTTTCGAACGTATCCGTGAAGAACTCAAGAACGGCCTCACGGCTCGCGCCGCTGTCGCCAAGGGTTATGAACGTGCTTTCAGCGCCATTTTGGACTCCAACTTGACGACTGTTTTGACGGGTCTTATTTTGTACAAGATTGGTACGGGTTCCGTCAAGGGTTTCGGTCTTACTCTTACGATCGGTATCCTCACTTCTCTCTTCTGCGCTATCACGATTTCCCGCGCCGTGTTCGACTGGAGACTTGCTAAGCGCGACAGAACGACGCTCTCTATCGGTTCTGGCTTCAAGACTTTGAACAATGCTAACCTCCAGATCATGAAGAACCGCGGCAAGTTCAAGGCTCTCTCTATCATCCTTCTTATTGCAAGCATCGCTTGCATCGCTGTGAAGGGTTTTGACTTTAGCATCGACTTCACGGGTGGTCAGGTCTATACGATCCAGTATCAGGATGACGCCAAGCACGAAACCGACTTGAACAAGGCTTTGAGCAAGGCTGGCATCCAGGGTGCTCGCGTCCGCTCTCTCGGCGGTACGTCTGCTAACTCCTACCAGATCAGCGTTCGCGGTGATGACACGAGCTTCGAACTCGCCATGGCTAAGGCTTTCGAAGCCGCTAACCAGAAGTGCGAAATCGTGGCTAAGGACGCTGTCGGTCCGACCATCGGTAAGGAACTCCGCTTCAACGCTATTTTGTCTGTGATTCTTGCATGGCTCGGTATCGCTCTCTACGTGTGGTTCCGATTCGGTAAGCTCGGCCTTGGCTTCGGCGTTGCTGCTGTGCTTGGCCTTATTCATGATACGATCATCACGCTCGGCTTCATCTCGGCATTCAGCCTTTCTTTCGACGGCGCCTTGATCGCTTCGCTCCTCACGATGATTGGTTACTCTGTCAACGACACCATCGTGAACTTCGACCGTATCCGTGAAAATACCGCTCTCTTCGGTTCTGCCAAGTACGAACAGACCATCAATAGCTCTTTGAACCAGTGCTTCAGCCGTACGGTGATTACCTCTCTCACGACGCTCTTCGTTTGCGTGGTTCTCGCTGTTAAGGGTGGCTCTTCCATCCGCGACTTCGGTCTCGTTCAGTGCTTCGGTATCCTCATCGGTACTTACTCTTCTGTGTGCGTCTGCTCTCCGATCGTTCTCTGGTGGAGCAAGAAGTTCAAGAAGGGTGTGTAATTCACATGTGTCATCCTGAGCGAAGTGCGTAAGCACGGAGTCGAAGGATCTAAGAAATTGCCCCGGCGAAAGCCGGGGCTTTTACTATTATCAGCTTTTTTTATTGGCTTTTCTTCCTACCGCCTACTTCCTACTGCCCACTATTTACTATATTGTGCCTGTTCGATAAAGGGGGCGGTATGCTCAAGTATTACAAAATCGAATCCGGTCGTCTCTCAGTAGCTCCGAACGAAGAAGCTGCTGACATCGTTATGATGGGTTCTTTAAGCCAGGAACAGCGCAGCATCCTTGTTAAGGAATATGAGATAACGGAACATACGATTGCCTCCGCATTTGACTCGGACGAACTTTCCCGTATCGAATACGACGATGATTTTACGACCATCGTGTTTAAGAAGCCCAAGAATTATTCTGCCGAGGATAATTTCCAGTTCCGCGTGGAATCTTTTGGCATTTTCATTTTCAAGGACTGGGTTTTGCTCCTTACGGACAGCGACATCCCGGTGATGGATGAACGCAAGTTCTCGAAAATCGACAGCCTGAATACGTTTGTGCTCCGTGTGTTGAGTTTTGCTATTGCACACTTCAATGAACACTTGAAGATCATCAACCGCATCAACGACGACTTGGAACAGCGTCTGAACACGTCGATGGAAAACAAGTATTTGCTCTCGATGTTCAGCTTGAACAAGGGCTTGATTTACTACGTGAGCGCCTTGAACAGTAACGATACGCTGCTTCGCAAGTTGCAGCTTGGCCGCAGCCTCAACTGGACCGAAGCTGAACGTGAACTCCTGGAAGATATCCAGATTGAAAACGGGCAGAGCCTGCAACAGGCAAACATCTACGCGAACATTTTGACATCTATGATGGATGCTCGCGCAAGCGTGATCAACAACAACGTGAACCAGTTGATGAAGAACCTCACTATCGTGACGATTTCTATATCGCTCCCGACGTTCTTCGCAAGCTTGTTCGGTATGAACGTGAAGCTCCCGTTTGGCATGAACGGCGATGCGACCGTCGGCTCCCCGGTGGCGTTCTGGATTATTATCGCGATCTGCTTCCTCTCCGTGTTTGTTTTCCTTGCTGTTTGGATGCGCAAGAAATAAACTGGATTTCGGCATTTGAATTGAAAACGCGACCGTTCTGGCCGCGTTTTTTGATGGCTTAATTCAGAATTGGAGTCTCTTCGAGGCTCTTTTTCACAAATTCAGCGACGCATTTTTCCCAGTGCTTGCGGTGCATGGCGTATGGGAACTTGTTGTGGAACGCTTCGTGCCCAAAGGCGACTCGTTCGCCGGACTGGTTGTAAATGGCGTAATCGGCGAAGAACCAAAGTCCCCTGTCTGTAATGACGTTTCCTGAATTTTTTACGTAGCTAGAATCAAGTGCGCTACCGAATAAATAATTTGAATTGCTATAAGCCTGGTAAGCGTATGTTTCTTCTTTGCGGCTGAAGCCCGCATTTGAAATGGCGATGTAGTAGCCTTCGTTCATGTTTATCGTAGACGGCTTTGGAATGTTGAATTCCGTTGTTCCGACGGAATCGTGCTCAATGCTCATGCCTGCAATATTGACTTGCCTGAAATCCACGTCGATGGATTTATGGACGAGGCTGTCGTAGTTTTTCTTAAGTTCAGCCTTGTACCAGTCGGTAAATTTTTCGGTGTATTCTTCTAGATCGTCTTCGAGGTCGTCAACATTGTCAACAAAAGGTTCTGTAAAGACAACGGTAATTTTTGTTGGTTTTTCAGTCCAGGTCGGGTTTATAGATACGGTTGGATTATTTTGTGCACAGCCTACAAAGAAAAACGCCAAAACGGCAAGCCCCCAAAGCTTGTTTTTCATAAAATCTCCTTCTTGCTCCCCATAACACTTGTAAAGAAAATAATATAAAAGACAACGCATGTCACGTTGTCTTTTTTAGAAAGCGTTGTAAAAAACTAGTTACTGTCTACAGCGGCGTAGCCGCCTTAGTTCCCGCGTTCCGACATGCTGGCGAACATGGCGGTGATTTCTTCGGTGAAGTTGCTTTTCGGGAACTTGTCGGCAATGGCGAGCGCTTGTTCCAAGTGTTCCTGGGCTTCGGCTTTTGCCTTCGCAAAGCTCTTCTTTGCAAACAGGCGGTCCTGAATCTTTTCGGGAATGCCTTCTGCAGAAGCCTTTGCGATAAAGCTTTCCATTTCACGGCGTTCTTCTACGGTGCAGTCCTCGAAGTAATAGAGGAGCGGCAATGTGATGAGGCCGTTAGAAAGGTCGGTGAACTTCGCCTTGTCCATGTTCACGGAACCGTAGCCATAGTCCAGCAGGTCGTCGATAATCTGGAAGGCGATGCCAAAGTGCGTTCCCATCTTGGCGCATTCATCAACCATCGGCTGATCGAAACCTGCCAAAATGCCGCCGATGCGCGCTGCAGCGTCAATGAGCGCTGCTGTCTTTCCATCGATGATTTCGTTGTAAGACTTGCGGGAAAGTCCCATGTCGCCGCAATGGTCGAGTTCCATGATTTCACCGATGATGAGCTTGTCTGCGGCATCGGAGATAATGACGGGCACGTTACGGGCTTTTTCGTCAATGACGCAGCGCATAGACTGCGAAAGCACATAGTCGCCAATCAACACGGCTACTTGAGTACCCCATTCACGGTGAGCCGTCTTTTGCCCACGGCGAACGTCCGTCCCATCGATGATGTCGTCATGGACGAGACTGGCGAGGTGCAATAGTTCTACAGCGGCGCAGGCGTGTGCTACACGGTCGATGTCCGGCTTTTGCGTCCCGCAGTTCGCGAGCAGGCAAAGGAGTGTCGAACGGATGCGCTTGCCTTTGCGGCTAAAAAGTGTTACAAGTCGGTCACTAATCCCTGCGGGGGCGTTTTTGGCCACCTGCATGATGACTTGTTCTGTCTTGTCTAGCTCCACTTTAACCAAGTCACGAGCTTGGGATAAAACGGCTTTGAAGTCTGCCTTTGTCGGACTCATTTAAATATCCAAATCGTTCAAGACTTTATATGCGTTCGTTTCGATGAACTTGCGGCGCGGTTCCACGTCTTCGCCCATGAGCATGCTGAAAATCTGGTCGGCAAGCACGCTGTCTTCCACATGGCACTGCTTGAGGAATCGTGTCTTCGGGTTCATGGTCGTGTCGTTCAGCTGTTCCGGCGACATTTCGCCCAGACCTTTGAATCGGGTAATCGCGACATTCTTCTTGTCTTCGATTTCGGCCATGACCTTGTCCTTTTCGTTTTCGTCGAACAGGTAGCGTTCTTTCTGGCCAATCTTTAACTTGTACAGAGGCGGCATGGCAAGGAAGATGTGCCCAGCGTCAATGAGCGGGCGCATGTAGCGGAAGAAGAACGTCAAGAGAAGTGTCTGGATGTGAGAGCCGTCCACATCAGCATCGGTCATGATGATGATTTTGTCGTAGCGGAGCTTTTCAATCTTGAATTCCGTGCCGATGCCAGTACCGATAGCGTTCACCAGGTTCTGGATTTCTTCGGTGTCGAGCACGCGATGGAGGCTTGCCTTTTCGACGTTCAAAATCTTACCGCGGATAGGGAGAATGGCCTGGAATTCACGGCTACGACCCATCTTTGCAGAACCACCTGCAGAGTCACCTTCCACGATGAACATTTCGCATTCCTTCGGGTCGCGGCTGGAGCAGTCGGCGAGCTTGCCTGGAAGGCCGCCGCTTTCGAGGACGTTCTTGCGGCGGGCGAGTGTACGTGCACGGTGGGCTGCTTCACGAGCCACAGCGGCGTTGTAAACCTTGTCCAGGATAATCTTGACAGCGGCCGGATTTTCCTGGAAGTATTCTTCGAGCTTGGCGCCGAATGCAGATGCCACGTAACCAGCGATTTCGGAGTTGCCGAGCTTGCGCTTGGTCTGGCCTTCGAACTGCGGCTGCGACACCTTGATGGCGATAACGGCGGTAAGGCCTTCACGAATATCGTCCGAGGTAATCTGGGCTTCTTTCTTGCCCTTCGGCATGTCCTGTGCAAACTTGCTGATGACGCGGGTGAGGGCCGTCTTGAAACCCGTCACGTGCGTACCGCCATCGTAAGTATTTACGTTGTTGACGAAACTGAAGAAGTTTTCCTGGTAGCCGTCGTTGTACCACATGGCGACTTCGAGCGGGTATTGACCATCCGGGAGCAGCAAGTGGATCGGTTCGTTAAAGAGCGGAGTGCGGTGTTCATCGACATAGCGCACAAATTCAGAAACGCCACCGGGGAAGCAGAACGTGTCGGTCTGCTTGTGTTCCGGATCGCGTTCGTCGGTAAGCGTCAAGCGAAGTCCGCTCATGAGGAATGCGAGTTCGCGGAAACGCGTGGCGAGCGTGTCGTACACGTAAACGGTTTCGGAGAAAATTGTATCGTCCGGATAGAATTCAACAGATGTACCGGTCGTACCGTCGGATTCTCCGATATCGACCTGCGGGCCGCATGGAATGCCACGGGCGAATTCCTGACGGACAACGCGGCCATTGCGGCGCACGGTTACGATAAGCTTGTTAGAAAGTGCGTTCACGCAGCTCACGCCCACGCCATGCAGACCGGCGGAAACTTTATAAGAGCTGTTGTTGAACTTACCACCGGCGTGGAGCTTGGTCATCACGACCTGGATGGTGCCCACCTTTTCTTTTGGGTGGATGTCGGTCGGAATGCCACGGCCGTTGTCAGTGACGCGGATGCCGTTACCCGGCAAAATCGAAATTTCGATATGGTTGCAGAAGCCAGCCAAAGCTTCGTCCACGGAGTTATCGACCACTTCCCAAACGAGGTGGTGGAGCCCGCGAATATCGGTGGAACCAATGTACATTGCAGGGCGGACACGAACTGCTTCTAGACCTTCGAGAACGGTAATGCTTGAACCGCTATAATCTGCTTCCGCCTTCTTTACTTCTTCTGTTTCTTCTGCCATAATTCCTCTTTAAACCCCTCTTAGATGAATCGTATTCCTTGAATAAAAGGCTTCCCTAAGAGGGCATTACACTTACCAATAATAGCTTTTTTTTGGAGGTTCATTTCGAACTTTAACGCCGAATTGGCGACCTTGAGCACCAATATATTTTTGTCGATTTTTTCGGGCTTTACATGGCCTACCAGGAGGGAACCAACCACTTCCGAAAACCGCTCCGAGATGGTCTTGAAGTTGATATCTTCGGTGATATGGTTCTTCTGGAGAACACGCTCTAAAAGGACCTGGATGTCCTGAACTTTGTTCCCCGTATAGCTCTTGTTGCTCGTGCGTTTTGTTTCGAACATTTGTACAAATTTATCGCGTTAAACAAGCAGCAATTTGGAGAGGGTGAACCCGCCAATAAGGATGCTTGTCATGCCTGCAACCACGGTTGCCTTGGTGCTCTTGCCCACACCTTCTGCACCGCTATGGGTGAAAAATCCGAAGAAGCAAGCGTAACTCGAAATGAAGAATCCGTAAAGCGTTGCTTTGATAAGGCCAACGACCAGGTCCCAGTTCTGGTAGAACATGCGTACGCCGTAGAAGAACACCGACCACGAAACTTCCTTGTAGAGGTGGGCGACTTCGTAACCGCCGACAATGCCGATAAAGATGCTCAAAATTGTAAGCACCGGAAGCATGATGACGGTTGCAATGAGTCTTGGCGCAAGCAAGTATTTGTAAGGATTGAGTCCTAATACTTTGTATGCATCAAGCTGCTCTGTAACCGCCATTGTACCAAGTTCCGAACACATCGAAGCGCCGATACGCCCTGCAAGCACCATCGCCGTAAGGATTGGGCAGAGTTCCACCATCACGGACTTTCCGACGGCCATACCCACAAACATCATGGGGATCATGTCGCCAAACTGGTAGGCTAGCTGCCAAGACATGATGGCGCCTGTTGCAAGCGAGGCGGCGAACACCACGGGAATACTCGTGATGCCCACGTGGTGCATCTGTTCCACAGTCGTGTGCAAGTTGGTGAAAGCCCCGGGAATGTTCTTGAACAGTTCCCAGATGAACAGCACGTAACCTACAACCTTATTGAGGAAGCGTCTTACTGCTCGTCCGAGGCCCTCGGCCATTTTGTTCATTAAAGAAATCAAATTGAACCGTTATTTCTTTGGCTTTGCAGCATTCTTCTTCTGTTTCGGCGGAGCGCTGATGGCCTTCTTGTAAAGCTGCGTGTCGCTCAGGTACTTGATGGCTTCGTTCAGCTGTTTGTCGCGCTTGAGCGAGAATGCCGTGCTGACGGAGTCGTTCACAAATGCCGTGAGGAGTTCGCGCTTGATGCCATCCTTGATGTAGTCCTTGTTTGCTTCGAACTGGGCGTCGCGGTTGTCTTCAAGAGCCTTGCGCATTTCGCTGATACGCTTCACGAGCGTAGAATCCGAGATGGTCTTTGCGCTGTCGCCCATGTAGTTCTGTTCGCGGATGATGCTCTTTTCAAGCTGGTCCACGCCGACGAGCGCGTTGCTCTTCACCTTCATGAAGTTCGTGTCTTTCTTGCAGAATGCCTTGAATTGCGTAAAGAGAGAATCCGGCACGGTCCATTCGGAGTTTACCTTGACGCCTGCCTTTTCGAGGCTCGGGCGGATCTTGACGGCGAACTTGAAGTACATGGCCATACGTTCCTGCACCTGGACGACCCACGGCATCGGATCGAGTTCCACATCGACGTCCGGCGTAATGCCGCCACCGCCGAACATCATGCGGCCGTTGTTCGTGTAGAACGTGTCGCGCTTTGCTGTATCGGCCTTCACGGAATCGACTTTAGTTTCATCTTTTTCTTCGGATTCAATTTCTTCGTCTTGCAAGGTCAGGCCCTTGATGCCATTTTCAGGCTTGTTGATGCAACGACCGAAGGGGAGGTAGTAGAATGCAGTTGTGAGTTTGAGGGCGTTCCCTTGATTGTCGAGCGGAAAGATTGTCTGCACGGAACCCTTGCCGAATGAGGTCTTACCGACGATCAAGGCTCGGTCCCAGTCTTGCAGTGCGCCGGAAACAATTTCTGCAGCGCTTGCGGAACCCTGGTTTACGAGGACGACCATCGGAACTTCGGGCTTCACGAGCGGAGTCCTGCGGGCGGCGCTTTCGGTCTTCTGGGTTCGGCCGCGAGTGCTCACGATCACGTTACCCGGCTTGAGGAAAAGTTCGCTGATTTCGATAGCCTGGTTCAGAAGTCCACCCGGATTGTAGCGCATGTCGAGGATGAGCTTCTTCATGCCCTGCTTCTGGAGACCACGGATGGCGTTTTCGACATCGCTTGTGGTCTTGTCGCTAAAGGTCGCAAGCTTGATATAGCCGATTTCCGGAGTGACCATGCCGTAGTAAGGAACTGCATGTACAATAATTTCGGCTCTTGTAATGGTGTAGTCCATGAGGTCGGGAACGCCTTCGCGTTCAATGGCGACGGTCACGTCTGTGCCGATCTTGCCACGGAGCTTGTTGACGGCGTCATCAAGCGACATGCCTTTCGTTTCCTTGCCGTCGATTTTGCGGATGCGGTCGCCCGCACGGATGCCGAGCTTGAATGCCGGTGTGCCAGAGAGCGGCGAAATGACGGTGAGGATGTTGTCGCGGAGGCTGATGGTAATACCCACGCCACCGAACTTGCCTTCCATGGAAACGCGGAGGCTTTCGTAGTCCTTGGGGGAGAATACAGTCGTGTGTGGGTCGAGAATGTTTCTGATGCCATTGATGGCTGCGTCCGTGAGTTCCGTCGGGTTGACGTTTTCAACGTACTTGCGGTTGACTTCGGAAAGGACCTTGTTCAATCGTGAAACTTCGTCGTAGAAATCTCCGGGAGGAGTTTTCTTGTCGGTTGCTGCGTTCGCGATGCAAAGCGCGGACAGCGTTGCCATAAATACAGAGCGGAAACAAAAAGATTTAAACATCATACGTTAAAAATACAATTTCCTAAAAAAAAACACCACCTTGTAAGGAAAAACCGGCTATGAATAGCCGGTTTTTTATGAAAGGAGAGAGTATGAAACTTGTTTGGAGCAATAAGGGCGTTATGCAGCTTCGCAGAGGAGGCGTTCGACGTCGGCTTCGCGGAGCTTGTTCAAGGCGTTTTCCTTGAGCTGGCGTACGCGTTCCTTGGAAAGGCCCACCATCGGTGCGATTTCCTTCAAGTTCAGGTCGGAATCCATCTTGAAACCGTAATAGAGCTTGATGATTTCTTTTTCCTGGCTGGAGAGGTTCTTGTCCATCACCTTGTCGAACACTTCTGCACGGTTGTTGTTGTCGGCAAGCTCGTCGGTGCGGTTCTGCGTATCCGAAATGGTATCGCCAAGCGTTGCATCGCCATCTTCATTGACCGGAGCGTCGAGCGAAGAAGCGGAGCTGCCCATCATCAGGATCTTTTCGATTTCATCGGCTTTGTACTTGGAGAGCCCTTCGAGATTCTGGGTGTTGACGGTGAATGTTCCGCCGATCACTTGGTGCATGTCCTTTGCATGGCGGTTGAAGCGACGAAGCATCAGTTCCTTTTCGGCGCTGATACGGATCATGCGGCCTTTTTCAGAAAGGGCGCGAGTGATGTTCTGGCGAATCCACCACACGGCGTAGCTGATAAACTTGATTTTCTGGGAGCGGTCAAATCGACGTGCTGCTTCGATGAGTCCCATGTTCCCTTCGTTGATAAGTTCCATGATGTCGAGACCACGGCCCTTATAGAGATTTGCGATGTTCACGACAAAGCGGAGATTGGAGTTGACCAACATATCCAAAGCGGTCTTGTTGCCTTCGGCGGACTTCTGGAGCAATACGGCTTCCTGTTCTCTAGTGAGCAAAGGATAGCGTGAAATGTCATTCAGGTATTGCATGTAGATGTCTTTCTGATCTCGATTGTTAAGGGTTTTCATGGTGACCTCCTCATTTTTACATCATCAAATTTACCTCTAGTTTGAAATCCTTGTGTCATTACTTAGAGTGCTGCGTGCAAAAGTTAAATTGAGTTTTTGTTAAAAAAGTTCGTGATTTTTGTCACGAAATTGTCATGACCGTCAAAAATAGTGGTCAAATGACTAAATTTTTTGCTATGAAAGACAATTGCACTACAAATTGCACAGAAAAATGTGCTGGATTTTTCCAAAAGACACGCGATAAGCTTGCTGTATTACAAGAAAGTGACTTTGAACGTAATGAAAAGAAGTTGCGCGAACTCTTGAAAGACGAACGAGAATTGATCCAGTTCCCGATTCCTTTGTTCATGCCGGTCCTCTTTGTCTGGCTTTTTATGATTTTGTTCCCGCTGGTGTTGATTCTTGATACGTCGAACTCGACGCACTTTGCTATTCGCTTAGAAGGTATAATCCGCTTTTACTTTCCGCTATTGAGTTCTCTGTTTATTTTCGCATTGAACCAAAAATTCCTTGTTCCATCGTATGTGTTTAAAAAACGCTATGCTAGTTATTTTGCTCTAAACTCATTACTCGTGGTCGTTGCGCTGTTTATTCGTGAGGTGACGTACTTTTTAATGGAGCGAATGCCTGGCGAAGGTGTAAGCGAATTTTTTAAAACATATTGTTTTTCGTTTGTTAAAGGGCACTTTAGTTTAAGTGCCGTTGTATCTTTTGTAATATTGGTTTGCTTTGTCTGTGTGCTATGTGTTTTGTACCATTTGATGTTTCGCCAGATTGTGCGCGCGTTTGTGCTGCGTGAACGGAAACGGATGGAATTGCAGTATGAACTTGATTTCTTGAAGAACCAGCTGAGTCCGCATTTTCTCTTTAATACCTTGAATAATATTTCTGCGCTTATCCAGATCGATTCGAAGCGCGCTGAAAGTTCTATGAATAAGCTTTCGCAGCTTTTGAGAGTCATGCTTTATCAGGTGAAGGATAAATATATCACGTTGCAGGAGGATGTGGATATTTTGCAAAAGTATGCAGATCTGGAAAAGTTGCGCCTGGATGACAGTTTTGATTTTTCATTTAATGTGCATCTCGAAAATCCAAACTTGATGATTGAACCTTTATTGATAATGCCTTTGATGGAAAATGCGATGAAGCATTGCGTTAATCCCAAAGGCAAAAGCTTTGCGCATGTGACAATTGTGCAAAAGGGAAATGAGCTTCGGTTCCATTCCGAGAATTCTAATTTCCCGAGGAAGTCCAGTCGCAAGGATAGCGGGCTTGGCCTTTCGACTTTTGAAAAGCGTTTGGATTTAATTTATTCTGGCTCCTATGAGTATTCTGTGAATATTGTCGATGATGTTTATATTAGCGATTTGATTATTCATCTAAAAGAAGAAAATTCGTAAATTATTAAAAATCCCCTTTACACTTTAAAAAAATTATTGTAGTTTAATTACCGCTCCATTTTTGCCGGGGCGGTTTATTATATTCTTGCTTACATTCCTTCCTTACATCAATTGATAAATCCTTACGGCTGAATAAGCCTTTTTATTCTCAAAATCAATAGAAGGAAAATCCTATGCTTTGTAGGATGTTTAAGGGTATGGCCTTAGCGGGAGCCTTGTGCTTTCTTAATAGCCATGCCGAAGAATGTAAGGGCGTTGCGCTGTATTCGAACGGCAGCAACAGAGGTCAAATGCTTGAAACGGGGAGGACATTCCCCGAGCCGCCGGAATGGAGGGCGAACTGGGGAAATTTCGGTGCAATGAATGCCCCGTATATCCGATTGTCGGGCATAAAGAACGTGCAGGATGACTGGAAAGGCCTGCTTTGGTTTCCAGCTTTGCCATTGCGCGTTGATGCAGGAGAACTGCTTTTAAAAGTACGTTCTACACAAAATGCAACTTTTGGAGTTTGGCTTAAAGGCAAGGCTTCGGAGAGCCGCGTTTACTACACGAATTTGATTGCGGAAAAAACGGAAATACTTGAAATTCCGCTTGCAAGTCTTGGCGTGGCGGGGACGTTTGAAGTTGCAAATATTGGTGTGGGATTGTTTAATGTTCCGCAGTACCAATATACAACGCTCTTTATCGACGATGTTGAATTCAGCTGTGTCAAGAACGGCGTTAGTGCAGGAAGTTCTTCGTCTTCAGTCACGGCGACAGATTCACCGGGCGATTTGGAATATGAATATTCAAATGTAGATGCATGGTCTAGTCAACGTAATGCGCGACTTTTACCGACCGTGGAAACGGAATTTAGCGCAGCGTATTCTCCACAATTGAGAAACGCGCTTATTTCAAGTACGAATGGTGATTTCCTGGTAAGTGAACTAGAGCATATGAAAATTGTGAATACTGTTCACGCAGCTGAAATGTCTCCCCAAAAATCAAGGACAACATGGTATGATAATTTGTACTCAGTCGTACGTAACCGGTTGCGCGAAAATGTAATTGCGAACCCAAAGCAGCTTTATTTTGAGGCAGAGGCTATTGCCGCGAGATCTGATTATACGGTAATCCCATTGCTTGTTGCTGATTTGGATTATGTATATAGGGCGTGTGCCGATGCGGACTGCTCGACGTCTAAAAACGTGAATGTGCATTTACTTACGGCGGGATTGCCGACTTCTTTTGTGCGGGGGTCGAAAATGATTCTTGTGCTGGACCCGTATTTTTTTGTGACGAAACAGAGGGATCTGCCTTCTATTTCTGTTTGCGTTTCTGGAAAGTGCAATGTCCTTTCGGTTAATGGAAAGCTTGAATTGGAATTTCCTTCGACGGGAACGCAAAAGATTGTTGTTAAGATGAAGCGCGGTGAAAGAACTGTTGAACAGAATCTTTTTGTGGAGGTAAAATAATGATGCGCTATATATGGCTTGCCGTTGTTGCCATGCTTTCGACAAATGCTATGGCAGAAAATAGAGATTATTCGTTCTTTGTTGATAGTCAAGACCGGCTATGCATGGAAAAGAGTAAATTTTTTATAAATGTATTTGGCGTTGATGCTGTCGGAGAAGTTTGCCATGGTATAACGGAATCGGTTCGGATCCGAATTGTTGATGCTCCTGTTGATGAAAGTTCTTCAGAAGGCGTGTACTTGGAACGTCCGTTTATGATTATTGATGGTATCAATTTGGATCCGGTCGAAAAGAAAACTTTGACGGATTTAGAAGGTGAAGTCCAGCAGGTCGGTCTTCCAAAGATTCTCAAGAGTCTTGGCTATACGCCGGTCCTTGTCCAATTTACGGAAACGGTGCGTCGTTCATTACAGGAAAATTCGAAGGTGCTGAGTCTGCTGTTTTCTTTCTTGAATAACAATAAGCAAATTCCGTTTCCGGGTGCAAAAGAAGACGGCTTTGTTGTGATGGGCATAAGCCAAGGTGGCGTTATTGGACGTTATGGTGCATATCTGTACGATACTCATCGCAGTAAAAAGGATGCTCCGATTCGGCTGTTCTCATCGCTGGATTCTCCTCATCAGGGCGCCGTTATGCCGAAGGGCCTTTTTAATACAGTTGCTTTCTGGAGCGATGAGGGAGGTTCTTCTGCTGCGGAGATGTTTAAGGATGTCTTGCTTGCGAAAGGGGCCGCAGATCTTTTGCTGTATGAAAACAAGTGTGAAGGAAAATCCTGTAAGTCGGAAGTGAATACGAAGGGACGGTTCCTTTTTGAGGATTATCGTAAAGCGGCGGAATACAAAGGATTTCCGACAGTGCTGATTGCCCAGGGACAGTTGAAAGGTTTTAGCCCTGAACATAAGGATGAGTATTTCCGTTTGGAACGTCATGTGGAAAAAGGTCCTTTTACGCTTGGATCTGCTATTAGTCGTATGTTTTATTCGGACGCGGAAAACGGTCAGATAGCCTATAATCGCAAGAAGGAAAAAACGGAAGATGAGAGCAAGTCTGATTTTCGCGGAAGGACGGAGTATGATTTTATTCAAGGTTCTACGTATCCTTTTGCAGCGACGCTTTACAATTCGTTCCGTCAGGGATTTCTCGATGCGATGCCGGAAGACATGAAATTGAATTTGCTTGGGATAAGCATAAAATTGAATGCTTCCTGGACTAAGGATATTCTGACTCAAGATCGCAGCACGTTTATCCCGACCGTAAGTGCGATGGACTTGAAATGCAATGGCGATTTGGCGGTCAAGTCGGATTGTGGCTTTACGCAGTCTTCTGTAGGGTTCCCGTTTGAAAATCCGGGCAACAGAAGTACGGCGAATGCTGCTTTTGCTGTGGATCCGACGCATCCGCGTTATAATGAAGCGATTAGCGGACGTCATGTGGAAATGCCTTTTGAAAATGGAAGTGTCAATGCTTCTGTGCTGAATGGCATGCAGGTCGATTTGTGGAGAATCCTATGCGAGGTTGCCAAGTATGATTTTGATTCGCAATTGGGGCAATTCAGAAATCCTAAGCTGGTTGGGTTCTTTTCTCCAGATACAAAGTGCCTGGATGCGAACAAGATGCCAGATGTCATCCGAAATGCGGGCGCTGTCCAAGAATATCCTTTTGCCTATGCGCGTTATGACTACAATGCAGATGCTTCGGAAAAGAATGCTGCTGTGAGGTTTAAGCTTCCGGCAGGCTGGAAAAAGGTGTCTCTTTGGGACCATGGTGTAAACATTCAGGCAAATTCTTCATTTGAAGTGGATGTTAAAGTGAATAACCTGAACGGTAACTGGATGAAGGCGGAACTTTTGGTTTGCAGACTGAAAAGTTGTTCGGGCTATTTGCAGTTGACGGAAGTGCCTGTCCCTGTTGATGGAAAAACGCATACACTTCGTTGGCAGATGCCCGCAAATGATGGGGCGCTAAATGGAATGCGTTGGTTTCGCTTAGTGCTTAATTCTGATGGTGGCGATGTGACCATTGCAAGTCCGCACATGGTCCTGAATACACGCGGAGATGTCCCTGTTCCGCCAAAGATCAGTTCGGCAAGTATATATCCGGGTAATTATGAATTTGTTCCGTGGAGTTCTGAAGTCCATGTGAATCCGTATGTGGATGGGAGTGGTTCTGGAGTTGAGATCCTTTATGACAGGGCTCGACAAGGTGCGCATTTGGACTTTGGAAAGCAGGTCTCGATGGATGACTATAGAAATCTTGTTGTTGATTATTGGCCTGGAACTTGCCAGCGGACGTATGCTTATTTTGATTCGAAAAAATTGACTGAGGCTAATCTTGCAAACGGTAGTTTGCAAAATGGCTTTGTACGCAAAATTTTACCTTTGGCCGAAATCATGGATTTGAATGTTACGCCACATGGCTCCAAATCCGCTCACCGCTTGAATTTGCAATCGTCTTTTGCAAATGAACGATGTGTTGTAAAGTCAATAAGGCTGGAGTAACGTTGTCTTGATATGCTAAACAAATTATGGTATATTATTTCTGCAAAACAAATAAGTAGGAGAATTAAAAAATGAAAAAAACGATTCTTTTAGGAATGCTGTCTGCAGTTGCGATGTCGTTGTGCGGCTGCCTGAACCCGCATTTGGGTTCGATGGGGGCTTCGACGATGATTGTCGCTCATCAGCCACGACTTGCTGTTAACGGGGATTCCTCTGCGATGACGTTGTCTGTTGATGCTTTTGGCGGAGCCAAGATGCAAGGGCGAAATGTTAAGGACGGATTTTCCGCTGGGGCAACGGCTGCGCTGAATTACAGACCGTTCGGATATTCTTCACCGTTATATGTCGAGGCCGCTTTTGGGGGCAAGGGTGGCAATGTATCGCTCGATTGCTCAGAGGCGGGCAAGTGCAATGACGGCTATATGGCCTGGCTTGAAACTCCGGACGGCAGGAAAAAGTATTCGTTCTGGAACGTGCAAGAACGTATCGCCATCGGCGCTGACTTTGACGTAGGCCCTGTAATCTTAGGCGTGGGTGCTGGAATCCAGACATTTGAAGGCGGTGGCGATTATGACGATATTCGCGACTATCTCGGGAATAGTCTTGCTGAAAATGACGACGAAGGGTATGGTGCAAAACTTTATTCTACGGCTCGCATTGGAGCAAGACTTGGGCAATATGGCGTGATTGCTTTTGATGCCGACTTCATGTGGCTCAAGACGCTGAATGTCGGATTTATGCTCAATTACTTCCATCCGTCTGGATTCCATGGCGGTATCTTTGCGGCGCAAAAGGTTGGCTATGGCGTGAATGTCGGCAAGACATTTAGCTTTTGATAGGTCGTAAAGTAAGGCACCGTTCGACAGGCTAAACGTCCTTGCTGGATTGACGCAAAAAAGGCTTCGAGCGTTTGCTCGAAGCCTTTTCAATGCTTGGGGCGAAGTCTTTAGACTTTCGCGAAAGCCTCTTACTTGCTGAGGGTCTGAACCTGAACGTCCCAGCTCTGGTTGCCGAGGGCGATACGGTAGGTGCTTGCTGCCCCTGCCTTCATGTTCTTGGTGTCGACAGCAGGTGCTGCATTCGGGTCCTTCTTCGGCACACCAATGTGGCGGTTGCCCTTGAGGAATTCGATACCCTTGTTGCCAGCCTTCGTCTGGAGGCAGCCCGTGATGAAGATGGTTTCGTCGTTGACCGGGAGACCATTTTCTTCGAGGAGCTTCTTTGCCTTCGGAATACCCGGTTCGAGAATTTCTTCTGCGCACTGGATGCCCGGATAGGCTTCCTTGAACGGCTTCATGCCGAACTGGTCGGCTGCAATCTTCACGAGTTCCGGATCCGGTTCGCAAGGAGTCTTGCCCTGGTAGCCAAGGAGCATCTTGCCGTAGCCTTCCGTCATCTTGAACCACGTGCCGCGGCCTGCAGCCTGGTTCAATGTGTTCATGTAAGCCTGCTGGAAGTAGAACTGAGAAACCGGCGTCACGGAGGAAGCAAAGCCACCGCGGCGTACGCATTCACTCATGTTTTCGATAACCTTCGGGAAGAGGTGGAAGGTCTTGGTTTCGCGCATCATGAGCGTGTTAGCCGTGAGTGCGCCACCCGGCATCGGGCTGAAGATAACGTCGGTAGTGATCTGACGAGCTTCAGGCGGGAAGTTGTAGTCTTTGAGGCATTCAACAGCGACGTTGTTGGCTTCCATGAGTTCCGGAATGTGATCGTCAACGATGCTGTCTTCACCGAGGGCGAGCTTGTAGTCCGTACCCTTGAGGGCGTGGAACATGGAGAAGAGGTCCGGCTGAGCCGTACCGCCAGAAAGCGGCTTGCGGCCGAGGTCGACGCCATCAGCGCCACCTTCGATAGCAGCCTTGTACTGAGCCACACCGGTACCGCAGGTGTCATGGCTGTGGATGCGGAGTTCAACGTTGTCGCCGAGGAGCTTACGTGCGCGCTTGAATGTTTCGTAAACCTTGGTCGGGTTCGTCGTACCGGAAGCGTCCTTGAAGCAGACGGAAGCGAACGGAACACCGGCGTCCAAGATGTTGCGGAGGATGCGTTCGTAGAATTCCGGATTGTGGGCGGCGTTGAGGTCGCATCCCGGAGGAAGTTCCATCATGGTGACGACGACTTCGTGTTCAAGTCCTGCGTCCGTGATGCACTTACCGGAGTAAATGAGGTTGTTGACGTCGTTAAGAGCGTCGAAGTTACGAATACGGGTCATGCCGTGCTTCTTGAACATGTCGGCATGGAGCTTGATCATATCGCGCGGCTGCGGAGCGAGAGCGACCACGTTGATACCGCGAGCGAGAGTCTGGAGGCGAATCTTCGGACCGACAACGCGACGGAATTCATCCATCATGTCGAATGCGTCTTCGCCGCAGTTCTGGTACAGAGCCTGGAAACGGGCGCCGCCACCTGCTTCGAAGTGGGTGATGCCAGCCTTCACAGCTGCTTCAACGGCAGGCATGAAGTCCTTCATGAACACGCGAGCGCCGAAGATGGACTGGAAGCCATCACGGAACGAGGTGTCTTGGAACTTGATCTTTTTCATAATGTTTTCCTGTGGGATTTAATCCCTTGTTTTTACTGTACAATAAAATACGGGAGCAAAGATAGAAAAAGTAGGAAGTAGGAGGTAGGAAGTAGGAAGAGAAATGAAGAGGAAATGTACACGTTATGTTTTGTAAATAAAACTTTTCTTTTTGCGGAGAACTATAGAAACTCTTTATTTAATTGTATCATCTAAAAAATACGCATTGTGAAAAATGTATTTTTGTCCTAATCATATATAATACACACCAAATTGTGTTGGAATACGGAGTCTTTATGAATAAAAAGTACGCTCTTGCGATAGCGACTTCTTTTTTAGCCGCGGAATCGGTTTTTGCCGCTCCGTCAGGCGATAGAACAGTGATTGCCTGTAGCTTTGACGACATGTTCGGCAATTCTTGCTACTGGCGTTGCCCGGATATGGACGATACGTTTAGAACGGAAAAGAAGGACAATCGTTGCGCCAATGTGCTTTTCAGATGCGTCAATTATCCGCGTTCTTTTATGCGTTCGTCTGTGGGGAGTAGCGAGATTTGGATTACTCCGGATAAGTACAACTATTACTTTGGAAAGCTTCCGCAGGAATTTGATTGTAGTATTTCTGATGAAGAACGTGCGATGCAGGCTTCTCGACCGACTCAGCCTGCGGCCCAGCCGAATCAGTATGCTTCGAACAAGTACCAGAATACTTCGACCTATGATGAATCGAGGAATCTCCTGATCGATAACCGTGATGGCGAACGCTATTCTACGGTGAAGATTGGCGGCCGTGTATGGATGGCTGAAAACCTGAAGTTCCGCTTGCCGGAAAGTTACTGCTATGACAATGTAACCCAGAACTGTGATAGTTACGGACGACTTTATACGTGGAGTGCCGCAAAGAGGGCTTGCCCTGATGGTTGGAGCCTGCCGATGGGTGATGACCTCAACTACCAGGATTTCAATCTGAATAATTTTAGAGTGGTCAATGGGGGGTACTACGTTGATGGTGACCGCTATATTGATTTAGGAAACCGTGCGTTCTTCTGGCTTGGCGACGAAAAGCCGGGTGATCGCGCCGATGCCATGAGCTTTAGAGGCCAGAACCTTGAAACTTTCGCGTTCCAGGGACGCAAGGCGAATGCTTATTCTGTGCGCTGCATCCAGAATTGGGAAGCCGCTTGCAAGGAACGTCTTGGTGGCGTGATGGATAATGCAGGAAAGACTTACAGGACCCTTAAGATTGGTGATCAGACTTGGATGGCTGAAGACGTGATTCTCGACCGCCTGGATGAAATGGAAGCCCGCAATCTTGACCGTGCCTGTCCGCGTGGTTGGCATGTTCCGGAACAGAATGAATACGAACAGCTCTTCTCGAAGGCGACTGAATTTGAAATTCATGCAAATGACAAGCGCGTGAGAAACAATCGCGATACGAAGGTGAACCCGTGCAGCATGAATTTTGACTTCAAGCGCGGCTATTGGACTTCTTCGAAGAACGGTAGCGAAATGACGTATGTGGACTGGAAGTACAATGCTATCCGTGAAAAGGGTACGCCGTACTTTAAGCATGGTGATGCTTATACAAACAAGCTCCGCTGCATCAAAAACACGCCTTCTTACGGTGCGCCGAAGCCACAGGTGACGACGTCTCAGCCTGCATCTCAGGCAAATGCCGCTAATAATGCTGCGAATAAGACTGTCTTGGAAAAGTTCATTTTGCAGGGCGTGACGTTTGGCGTTGGTCAATCCAGATTTACCCGTGAATCTACGGATGGCTTGAATAGGCTTGCTGACCATCTGAGAAATTACCACGGCAAGAAAATTGAAATTGTCTCTCATACGGACAACATTGATCGCCCGGAAAGAAGTCGTGTTCTCGCCCTGAAACGCGCCGAAGAAGTGAAAAGCTACTTGGTGATGTCGGGCATTCCTGGTCAGGATGTTATCGCGACGGGTAAGGGTGGCGATGAACCGCTCGTCCCGAATACGACTCCGGATAACCGAATGAAGAATAACCGTATTGAAGTGTTTGTGTATTCGTTTGATGCACCTTCTCAGGCTAAGCAACCGCAAAATTCTCAGCAGAAATCTCAATCTGTTGCAGAACCTGCTCCGAAAAAGTGCAAGGAACGCGATATGGCAAACAATAAGCTTGGTGAATGCTATTCTTACATGGAAGGCACTAAGGACCACAGAAGGTGCATGGCTGCATACAAGAACTTGCTGGACCTTGCAAATTCGAAGTGCAGATAAAAGAAACGCTAAATGCGAGAAATAATGGATCCCCTACGCTTCGCTCCGAGGATGACTGTTCGAGGATGACGGGGTCAACGAATTAAAAAACGCAGCTCAATGAGCTGCGTTTTTTGTCTCTCGTCTGTAGCGAACAACGTGAGCGTTCTTTCGTCTAATTTTAGATGAACATCATCGTGTTGAGCTTTGCGCGGTACTTCCAGGTGAGTTCGTGCTTTGGGCCGAGAACGCCGAAGAGCGTGAGCATGGCTTTCTTGGCGGCGCCGTCATTCCATTCTGGAGCTTCGATATACAGGTTCAGGAATGCCTGGAGAGCACTTTCAAAATCTTCGGCGCAGGCTAGCTTGCAAGCTTCGTGATAGACGATAGCTTCTTTACCCTGGACATCCTTCTTGGCAACTTCAGCGTGGAAGTCGAGAAGTTCCAAAAGCGATTTGGCTTCGCGGTACTGGTCGTCGCTTTCGACAAACTTGGAGAGGATATCTTTTGCCTTTGCTGTATCGCCGAGACCAAGGCTTGCTTTTGCCCACAGGAGCTGGAGTTTCTTGTCGTTTGGGTTCTTGGCGAGAGCTTCGTCGAGCATCGGGAGCGCCTGGTCGAAGTTCTTTTGTGCGATAGCGTCTTCGAGAGCGGTCTGGAAGCGGGCTTCTTCGGAGACGTAGAACTTTTCGAGACGCTTCTTGAGGTCTGTTTCGGGGAGCACTCCCTGGATGACGTCTGCAATTTGGCCTTTATCGACCACGTGAATCTCGGGAACGGACTGCACACGGAACATCTGGATAAGGCGCATGTTTTCGCGGTCGTCGCAGCTTACGACACCAAGCGTAAAGTCCATGCTTGTGGATAGCTGGCCTACCAACTGGGAGTACGGGGCGCAATCCGGGTATTCTGCGGAAGAGAAAAGAATCGCGACAGCGCGCGTTTCGGAGGCCTTGATGACCTCTTCTTCAAAATTTTCTGCTGTAATTTGAACTACTTTAGCCATGGGAGTAAATATAGAAAGGTATGGGCTCGGGGCCTAGCCCCTTTGGGCTATGGGCACGGCACTACGTGCCTTTGAGCTGTTATAATCGCGCCAAAGGCGCCTCATAAAAACCCCATACCTCAAAGTGACCGAAGGGAACGACCTCATAGCTCAAAGCGAAATGTTCTATTTACTATATTCCTAAACATGAGTAAATGTTCTTTTTGCGGTTCAGAAGTCGAGTCCCTCAGAATTGTCAATCTTGATCTGAGAATTTGCCCGAAGTGTTATTCCATCTATTTCCCGTGCAACCAGACGTTTGCCTTTTACGGCGGACTCTCTGACAAGACGCGCGAACTGTGGCTCAACGACTTGAAAAAGAAAAACGTGCAGGATCCGCCCTGCGAAAATCCGGTGTGCATCGATCACGGTCAGCCGCTTGTGAAAGGCAAGCTTCCGCATTACGGTTTCGACGGCTATGTGACGACTTGCTGCGAGACATTCCACATGCCTCCTTCGACGGTGAAACAGCTTTTGCAGTGGTCCTTGGATATCAAGGCCGCACCGCAGGCAAAAGAAGGCAAACACCACTTCTTCTTTATCCATTGGATTGATTCGCTTGTGAACAAGATTTTTGGTGAAAAGCCTGTGGAAGAAGATCCGCTGGACTACATTCAGTACAATAGAACTTTAAGGAAATTTTTTGAGTAAATGAAAAAATCATATACGATTTTAGCAATCATTGCGATTATTGTTGTTGCCATCTATGTCATGCTTCCGAAAGAGCGATTTGCTGAAACGGTGTTTCCACTAGGGGATGGTGCAAAAGTATCTGCTTATGACGATAATGCAGACGGGGGGATGTCTGCGGTCCAGTTTAAGTCAGCTGATTCACTGGTGTCGTTCCAGTGTGCGCTGGGCTTGGACGAAAAGAAGTCTGCCTGGTGTGGGCTTGTTTTCAACTTTGACCCGAATGGTGAAAAGAAGTATCACAACTGGAAAAATGTCGATACGCTTTATCTGGATATCGATATTGCTGGGACGAATGAAATCAACGTAAAGACGTGGACTTTTGACCCTGACGTGACGGACTTGAAGCATCCCGAGACATTCCGGTTGTTGCTGAAGGAAGTGCCGGTAAAGCCGGGCCGTAACCAGATTGCAATTCCGTTTGAACAACTTTATATTCCTGATTTCTGGTACAATGACCGTGGCGTAAAGCGTTCCCGTAATCGCCCGCATCATGAGAGCGTTGCGCGCGTAGAAATCTCGGCAGGCTGGAATCAGCCACGCGGTAAAAATTTTACTGTAAATGTCCGTGAAATTTCGGTGAGCGGGACGAGCAACAGGGCTTATGGTATATTCCTGTTTATTATTCTTGGACTTATGATCGTGGCGATTGGACGTAGCCACCCAGTGAAGGAGTACGATGAAAAAAAGTAGGTGGATTGGAATTTCGATTTTCCTGGTCCTGCTTATTGCTTGGGGCTTTTTCTATTCACGCTGTGGGGGAGTGGCTGTGGTGCTTTTCCCTGAGCGGACGTTTGAATTTTTCCCGTTGAACGATAGCGTTGTCGGTGGATTTTCGACAAGTGAAGTGCAGGCGGTGGATACTCTCCTTACTTCTACTGTTGTGATTCATTCTGGCAAGGCTTTTACGTATGCGGGCGTCGGCTTTAATCTGAGGTCTATGGACAAACGCCCCGGTAGCGTTTTTGACCTGACAAAGTTTGATTCCATGGAAGTTCAAGTCGCTTCAAAACGTATGAATTCCATGAAACTCCGCATTTTGACGGATGACCCGGTCTATACGCGTAATGGCGATTATGCGACGCTTCGCGTTCTGGAAAAGGAAATCCCGTCGGCGCCATACATGTTGATGGGCGGCTCGAAGGAGCGCTTTGCGGTGAGCAAGTTCTCGCTTAGCGAATTTCGTGTGCCGGAATGGTGGCTCTCGCAGCAGGGGCTTGAAGAAGACGACGGCAAAACGTACTTGAACCGTGCCGCCTTCTTTGAAATAGTAAGTGGCGCCTCGACGCTTCGTGGCATTCCTGATGAAATGGAAATTCGCTATGTGCGTATTTGGGGCCATAACGCAGATGAAAAGAAAACTCTGCTTATTGTACTAGGAGCCATTTTGTTTGGATTTGTGCTATTTTTAGGATGTTCTGCGAAATTGTGCAGGAGGGAAGATGCAAAGAAATTGGACGCTTGATAGGGTGATGCGCTATGTGCTGATTGCTGCGGCTGTAGCGGTTTCCCTTGTTGTACTTAATTATTTGAGTGGGGTCTTGTTCCCGTTTTTTGCGGCGTTCTTGATTGCCTATATTATGGACCCGCTTGTCTGTAGATTGCAGATAAAATTTCGCTATCGCGTAATTGCCGTTGTGGTAGTGTTGCTGGGCGCAGCCGTAATTATTGGCGGTTGTATGTATTTCTTTGTTCCTAAAGTAGTGCATGAAGTTCAATATCTTGGAACACTTATTTCCAGGATTTTTACGGATTCGACCTGGAGCGACCGTATCATGACTTTCTTGCCTGCGGATACGTGGGCGTCTGTTAAGGCCATGATTTCCTGGAATAGCATTGCCGAGGCGATGGAATCGCTGGATGTGTGGAGCGTTGTCCAGACTGTTTCGGATAGAATTTTGCCAGGTGCTTGGGATGTCCTTTCAAAAACATCGACAATCATTATGGGCGTTTCCAGTGCGGCCGTTGTGTTTATGTACCTTGTCTTCATTATGCTCGATATGCATAAAATAAGAAAGGGAATTCGCCGCTTGATTCCGAGACGTTACCGTCGTGAAGCTGGAGAATTTGCTAGCGCTACGGACAAGTTTATGGGAACGTACTTCCGTGCGCAATCGATGGTTGCTTTTACGGTCGGCGTTCTTTATGCAATCGGTTTTAGCGTGATGGGACTCCCGATGGGAATGGCTTTTGGACTTTTCTCTGGGGCGTTGAACATGATCCCTTATATGCAGCTGACGACCATTCCGCTCGCCTTACTACTGGCGGTGGTTTACGCTCTGGACAAGGGAATGCCGTTCTGGGAAGTGGCTCTTATCATTCTCACGATTTACCTTGTTGTGCAGATCATCCAGGACTTCTTCTTGGTGCCGCACATTGTCGGCAAGTCCATGAATCTACCTCCAGTTGGGATTCTTTTGTCCCTTTCGATCTGGGGAAAGCTTCTTGGTTTTTTGGGCCTTCTGGTGGCGATCCCGTTCACGTGCATCTGCCTTGTGTATGTAGAGAAATTAAGGACTAGGGCTGATCAATATGTGGAGGATGCGGGCAGACTGGCGCCAAAGGCTTGATTTTATAGGGTTTTAAAAACTTTTTTCAATAAAAAACCATCTTATCTAAGAAAAAAAAAGTATAATATTACCAAACAATTCACAAATCTGACTCAAGGAGTTATAAAATGAACAAACAAGATCTCATTGAAGCCGTGCTCGCTAACAAGGAAGCTGGCATTGAATCTAAGGCTGCTGCAGCTCGCGCTATCGACGCAGTTCTCGATGGCATTGCCGCTGGCATCAAGAAGGATGGCAACGTCCAGCTCATCGGTTTCGGTACTTTCTCTGTGAAGTCCCGCGCTGCACGTACTGGCCGCAATCCGCAGACTGGTGCAACCATCAAGATCAAGGCTTCCAAGACTGTCGGCTTCAAGGCTGGTGCAGCTCTCAAGGAAACTGCTGCTAAGAACAAGCCGGCTAAGAAGTAATTTCTGAGCTAGATTTGCTTTTGGCAAAGAGTGGGTCGCTATACGGCGGCCCTTTTTTTATTGTTGCTTTTTTGTTATGTCCTGTAAATTACTTTAATTGTTTATTATATTGAGGGATAACAACTTAGAGGTTTATTATGAAACGAATTTTCTTGGGAATGATTCTCGCTGTGTCGCTTTGCGGATTTGTAGGTTGCGCTGAATATGAAGGTGACGACGAGGATATTCATGAAAAGTGCTTGAAGGATCCGAATCTTCCGGTGTGCCAAGAAAATCCAGGGGATGAAGAACCGGAATCAAATCCTTCGATGAATGAAGATTTATAATTAGTCTGGTTTATAAAAGACTTTTTATATCTTGTTATTGAAAGGTTCGTTCACATATTCTATATTTGCACAAGTTTAAGTCTTTGCGAAGTAGGAAAGTGATGAACGCGATTGCAAAAAATGTAATGTACACCTGTGACATGCACAATGTTGCGCCGTTTGCTGGTTTCTCTATTTCCATTTTTGATTTTAAAGATGCTGAGCCGTTTGGTTCAGCTTTTTTTGTTTTTTAATAAATAATTAGTCAACGGAGATAAAAAATGAAGATTGAAGGCATCGACAAAGTCCTTATCATCGGTTCTGGCCCGATCGTGATCGGTCAGGCTTGCGAATTCGACTATTCCGGCACCCAGGCTTGCAAGGCCCTGCGCGAACAGGGTTACAAGATTGTGCTCGTGAACTCTAACCCGGCTACCATCATGACCGACCCGGTCATGGCCGATGCCACCTACATCGAACCGCTGAACGTCGCCCGCCTCACGCAGATTATCGAAAAGGAACGCCCGCAGGCTCTCCTCCCGAACTTGGGCGGCCAGACTGGTTTGAACCTCGCCTCTGCTTTGAGCAAGGCTGGCGTCTTGGACAAGTACGGCGTGAAGGTCATCGGTGTGAATCTCGACGCTATCGAACGCGGCGAAGACCGTGAAATCTTCAAGGAAACCATGCAGAAGCTCGGTATCGACACCCCGCGCTCCGGCATTTGCCACTCTGTGGAAGAAGCCGAAAAGATTGTGTCTGAAATCGGCTACCCGGTGGTGGTTCGCCCGGCATACACCATGGGCGGTGCAGGCGGCGGTTTCTGCTACAACGTGGAAGAACTCCGCACCATTTGCAGTAACGGTCTTGAACTCTCGATGACGCACCAGTGCCTTATCGAAGAATCCATCCTCGGTTGGGAAGAACTCGAAGTTGAAGTGGTTCGCGATTCCAAGAACCAGATGATTGCCATCTGCTTCATCGAAAACATCGACCCGGTGGGCGTACATACCGGCGACTCCTTCTGCGCAGCCCCGTTCCTCACCATCGACAAGAAGCTCGAAGAAGAACTGAAGGAAAAGGCTTTCAAGATTGTGGAAAGCATCGGCGTGATTGGCGGTACCAACGTCCAGTTCGCTCACGACCCGAAGACCGGCCGCGTGGTGATTATCGAAATCAACCCGCGTACCAGCCGCTCTTCTGCACTCGCTTCCAAGGCTACCGGCTTCCCGATTGCCCTCATTTCTGCAAAGCTCGCCGCAGGCCTCACCCTCGACCAGATTCCGTACTGGCGCGACGGAAGCCTCGAAAAGTACACCCCGAGCGGTGACTATGTTGTGCTCAAGTTTGCTCGCTGGGCATTCGAAAAGTTCCGCGGCGTCGATGACTGCCTCGGCACCCAGATGAAGGCCGTGGGCGAAGTCATGGCTATCGGCAAGACCTACAAGGAAACCCTCCAGAAGGCTATCCGCGGCCTCGAAAACGGTCGCTCCGGCCTCGGCTTTGCGAAGGACTTCAACAAGAAGAGCAAGGAAGAACTCCTCGAAATGATGAAGACCGCTTCTTCTGAACGTCACTTCCAGATGTACGAAGCCATCCGTAAGGGTGCTACCGACGAAGAAATCTTCGCCGCCACCTACGAAAAGGCTTACTTCGTGCAGCAGATGCGCGAACTCGTGGAACTCGAAGAAGAAATGCTCAAGACTCCGGGCCGCCTGCCTGCCGATGAACTCCTCATCAAGGCCAAGAAGGACGGCTTCAGCGACAAGTACATCGCGAAGATTCTCGGCATCCGCGAAAAGGACGTGCGCAAGAAGCGTACCGAACTCGGCGTGGTCGAAGGCTGGTGCGCAGTGCCGGTTAGCGGCGTGAAGGACCAGTACTACTACTACAGCACCTACAACTGCAAGGACGAATCTACCGCTTCTAACAACCCGAAGAAGATCATGATTCTCGGCGGTGGCCCGAACAGAATCGGCCAGGGTATCGAATTCGACTACTGCTGCTGCCACGCTGCAATGGCTCTTCGCGAAATGGGTTACGAAACCATCATGGTGAACTGCAACCCGGAAACGGTTTCTACCGACTACGATACTTCCGACAAGCTGTACTTCGAACCGGTCAGCCTCGAAGACGTTCTCCAGATTTACCACAAGGAAAAGCCGGCTGGCGTGATCGTGCAGTTCGGTGGCCAGACCCCGCTGAACATCGCCCGCGCTTTGAGCGACGAAGGCGTCAAGATTCTTGGTACGAGCATCGACTCCATCGATATCGCCGAAGACCGCGACCTGTTCCGCAAGATGATGGACCAGCTCGGCATCCCGATGCCGGAAAGCGGCATGGCCACGAACATCGACGAAGCCCTCGCTTGCGTCAAGCAGATCGGCGGCTACCCGGTGATGATCCGTCCGAGCTTCGTGCTTGGCGGCCGCGGCATGGAAGTCATTTACGATGAAAACATGCTCCGCGAATACGTGGCGAAGGCCGTGGGCGTGACCCCGGATCGCCCGCTCCTCATCGACCGCTTCCTCCACAACGCTTTGGAATGCGAAGCCGACGCCCTCTCTGACGGCGAACATGTTTACATCCCGTCTGTGATGGAACACGTCGAACTTGCCGGTGTCCATTCCGGTGACTCCGCTTGCATTATCCCGCCGGTGACCATCACTAAGGAAAACCTCGCAACCATCAAGGATTACACCAGGAAGATTGCCGAAGCCCTCCATGTTTGCGGCCTCATGAACATGCAGTACGCCATCGAAGACGGCAAGGTGTTCGTGCTCGAAGCAAACCCGCGCGCAAGCCGCACGGTGCCTCTGGTCTCCAAGGTTTGTAACACGCAGATGGCCCGCCTCGCAACCCGCCTGATGCTCGGCGCCAAGCTCGAAGACTTGAAGCTCAAGGACAAGAAGTTCAAGCATCACGGTGCCAAGGAAGCCGTGTTCCCGTTCGACAAGTTCCCGAAGGTGGACCCGGTTCTCGGCCCCGAAATGCGCTCCACCGGCGAAGTCCTCGGCCTCTCCGACGACTACGCCCTCGCTTACTACAAGAGCCAGGAAGCCGCCGGTTCCTTCCTCCCGTCCGAAGGCGCTGTGCTCATCAGCCTTTCTGACAAGGTGAACCTCTCCGAACAGGCAATTGAAATCGGTAAGGAATTCCAGAAGCTTGGCTTCAAGATTTACGCAACCGAAGGTACCGCCAAGTTCTACGAAGCTGCCGGTGTCAAGTGCGAAGTGGTGAACAAGATTGCTGAAGGTCGCCCGAACGTTCTCGATATCATCCTGAACAAGCAGGTGAACCTCATCATCAACACGCCGTGGGCAAAGCGCGACGCCATCAAGGACGAAAGCGCTATCCGCAAGGCCGCCATCAAGTACAAGGTCCCGTACATCACGACCCTCGCCGGTGCCTACAACACCGTCAAGGGCATCGCCGCCGCTCGTAATGGTCATGGTGCTGTGAAGTCTCTCCAAGAGTATCACGCAAGCATCGAAGAGGTGTAAGGTCCCTAAGGTCGGTGAGCCTGTCGAACCGCCGAAGGGCCGCTTCAGTGCGTCATTGCGAGGGGCGAATAGCCCCGAAGCAAAAGTGTGCAAGGCGAACGCCGCGACAGAGTGCTTGCACTCTGGCATGGCTGAGCCGAAGCCACGGACGGCGTAGCCGTCAATCTCTAACAAAGCGTATCAAAACATTCAAAGGACTGCATCTCTGCAGTCCTTTTTTTGTACATCATCTATCCTAATTTACCACTCATCTCTTTTATCTATATTTTGTGCGAATTAGCAATTGATATTTAGTATTTTAATCCAATGTCCTTGTTTTCTCGTATTTTTTCTTTGTTGGTGTTCCTTGCTGCATTTGCGGGAGCGGTTGAAGTGCAGGTCATTGAAGGCGATAGCCGTGGTCCACGAGACCTTTCGGCGAAAAAGCTGAAGGCTATGGCGACGGTCTATTTGGCGGAATTGGGCTATGTTCCTAGCCATCATATTGAAAAGGTTGGGGTTTCTTTTTCATCAACGAACCCTGTGATGCATCATATACAGATGAAAAAGTTCTTGGCAGATGGTCAAATCGAAACGGATTCTTCTGTGGTCGCGGAAGTGGATGACGTTGACAACGCCGTGGAAACCATGCTCAAGATGTCTTTTGGAAAGGCGTCAAAGATTTACAAAGGCGAAAAACCGGACGAAGTATATTTTATGGATCCCGTATTTGTAGATGTTGAAGACCGTAAGGCGAATCTTGCAACTCAAAGGGCGGAATCGGCTCTTGGGGTGCTTGGGTATAAGCTTTCCGAAAACAGCAACAAGGTCAATGTTCAGCTATTCCTGATAAAATTGAAAGATTATTATTGGGCGGGGATGGTGCGCTTGCACGGTTCCAAGGTTGTCAAGGGCGTTCATAAAAAGTTCTCGCAAGACGAAAATCTGCAATCTATCGTTTATTCGTTGACGAGTCTGGTCATGGATCAGGATGTGGAACTCGATAGCCCTGATACCGAAGTGGTAGATTACTCCAATACCCATGAGGCTCGGTGCCGCGCTACGCAATCTGCAAGTTCCGTCGATGGAGTCTTTGCTGGTCTTTTCGTTGATTTGTTGTGCTATCTTTCTGATTATGTTGGATTTGAAGTGGCCGCTGGTGGTAAGGATCTTTATGGTAAATGGTACCCGAATATGCGATTCGCTTTTGTGTGGGGCTTTTCGGATCATCACTCATGGCTTTGGGAACTGGATTATGCGGGCACCATGGGAAAGACTCAATCCAGATGGGCGTTTGAATCTGTCCACAGGTTCTCGCAGAGTAAGGGGCTTTTTGTCGATATTGTTTGGGGCGGCGCACATGATCGAGTGTATAAAGGCTGGTTCATGGGTGGCGATATAGGGTATAACTTTTTAGCGTCTAGTTCCAAGTCTCATTGGCTGTCCTTGATGTTGCGCTACGATTGGACTTTGAGCCAGTCTTTTTCCGAATCTGGCCGAATTTCGGTCAACTTGGTTTACGACCTTCGCGGTTACTACAGCAAATGACATAAAGGCGTTTGATCCTCTACATCTTTGCAGCGCCCTCTATTATCTATATTTCCGCTGTGCAGATTTGTCCGATAGGTAAATTTTACGGTGATGCCGTTTACAAGTATGACGCTCCTCGACAGGGGCGCTTGTTTGCTGGGCATCCCGGCCGCATTGTGCTGAATCCGGGGATGAATTTCGAAACGGCCCTCCGCGACCTTGATGGCTTCGAGCGCCTTTGGGTGATTTTCCAGTTCCACGAAAACGCTGGTTGGCGCCCGACGACGCGTCCGCCGGTACCGCCCAAGGGCAAAGATCGCGTGGGCACTTTTGCAAGCCGCAGCCCGTACCGTCCGAATCCGATTGGACTTAGCTGTGTGCGACTCCTGAAAGTTGAAGGGCTTACGCTTTATGTCGATGAAGCGGACTTGTTGAACGGAACGCCTGTGCTTGATATCAAGCCGTACATCCCGATGGCCGATGCTTTCCCGGATGCAAAGGCGGGCTGGGTCGAAGACCAGGAACGCGACTTGTGGAATATCGAGACGACTCCCGATTTCGACGAGCGCATCCAATGGCTCTGCGAAAATTCACCGTTCGACATCTTGAGCTTTGTCGAAATCCAGCTCACGCGTGGCCCGTTTGACGATACCCGCCGCCGTCTCGAAATCGATGAAACTGCAAAAACGGGCGTACTTGCCTACCGCACGTTCCGCGTCGATTTCAGCTACGATGAATTGTCGCGAAAAATTGTCCTGACAAGCCTCCGCAGCGGTTACACTCCCGAAGAACTCTACTCGCCCGAAGATAAGTACGGCGACAAGAAAATCCATAACGAATTTATTGAAAAATTTCGTTAAAACGGCGGTCCTGCTCGAAAAACACCGTTTTAGGGCTTAAAAAAACGCCTTTTTGTGCGATTTCTTTTTCACATGTGATTAGAAAAGATTATTTTCAAAAAGAGTTTCAGAAAATAATCGGACGGGGAGATTATGGATAGAAGTACTGTTACCTTTATAGTTATATCCCTTGTATTTATTGCAGCAGCATTGTATCAGGCTGTAGTTTCGTTTCGGTCAAAGCGTGTAGAGCTGAATCGTCTTGCGACCGGGACCGTTTTTGGCGTATTTGCTGTCGTTTTTTACATGGGGCGACTTTTTATTGAAAGTAGCGGCGCCTTCATGGTGTGGACTAGCCTTTGCCTTATAAGCGTTGCCGTGGCGATGTTCTGTTTTGCCCAGTTCTCGGTGCATTTTACCTGCCTGTCCGAGAATAAGTGGGCTCGCTTGTTGTTGCGCTGTTTTTCGTTGGGTCTTGTTCTCGATGCTGTTATCTGGGTTGTCAACCCGTTTTACCCGTGGGCCATTAGGCTTGAATCGGTTTCAGAGCGTATGCTCCTGTCCGTTTCAGACAAAAATGCATTTTACGTTTTTCATCTTGCGCTTGTGTTTACAATGTTTGCAACTTCCATTGGACTCATGCTCTTCCGTTATGCTCGCGAGCCCAAGGTCTACAGAAAACGTTACATCGGGCCGAGCATCATTGTGGCCGTTTTGCTTTTGATTAATGTCCTGCTGGATGAGTTTACGGATCTTGAGCTGGATTATTCCATTGAATTTTATTGCCTGCTCCCGGTTTGCGTGTATTGGTATTCTTGTCGGTTTGCAGTGATTGACCTGATCAATTACTTTAATGACAACATTTTTAAGAATATTGATCGAGGGGTAGTCCTTTTTGATTATAAGGGCAAATTGGTTGTTTTCAATAAAATGGCGGAACAGCTTTTGGCGGGGATTGACCTTAATGTATCGTTGACGCAAAAAGATTTTATGAAGTTTTGCAATATCTCGGATTTCTATTCGGAGTCGGTCGAGGTCTATTCTACTCAGGGCTTCGTGAACCGTGACGATAGAATCCAGCCAATACGTTGTGATTTCCGTAAAATCAAAGGGGATGGCGACTGTTTGGTAGGGAATTTATTTGTAATTTCTGATACTGTGGCTCGTACGGATTTATTGACGGGGTTCCATAGCTGGGAACACTTCAAGAATTTTGTGGCCAAGGACGCTTCGCAGTTTACTTATCCGTTGACGGTTGTTGTCTGTGATCTGAATAACCTGTCCCGCTTAAATAATATGAAGGGCCATAACGTTGGCGACCGTTTGCTGATCGGTATGGCTGATGCCTTACGCGAGGCTTTCCCGCAGGGTTCCTGCTTTGTACGTGGTGAAGATGCAAAGCTCATCGTCATTTGCGATTATATGGAACTTGCCGAAGTCAACGAGCGAATGGAAATCGTAAAGAAAAAGGTGCAGTCGAGTTTCCAGTATGCTGTCGATGGCGCCACAACGTGGAATACAGACATTGTTGATGCGATTGATTCGGCAACGCACACGTTGATGCAAAAGAAGCTGCTTGACAGGAGTTCTGCCCATTCGGAACTTTTGACTTCGTTAGTGCGTGCCTTGCAAGAATGTGATAGCGATACCGAGGCTCACGTGAAACGTACGCAGCGTATGGGGGCCGCGCTGGGTCGTAAAATTGGATTGTCCGATAAGCAGCAAAGTAATCTTTCGCTCCTGTGCTTGCTGCATGACATCGGTAAAATCGGTATCCCGCTGGATATCCTCAATAAGCCGGGCAAGCTTTCGGAAGAAGAATGGAATACCATCAAGACCCATGCGAAAAAGGGCTACGAGATTGCAAAGAGTTCCAAGGGGCTGGTCGAAATTGCAGATATGATTTTGCACCATCACGAACGCTGGGATGGTCTCGGTTATCCCGATGGACTCAAGGGCGAACAGATTCCGCTTTTGTCCAGAATTATTGCTGTTGTCGATTCGTTCGATGCTATGGTCAGTAATTGTTCTTATAGGGCGGCGCGCCCTATCGAAGAAGCGATAGTTGAACTTGAACGTTGTGCCGGTACGCAGTTCGATCCGTATCTTGTTTCTGAGTTTGTTGCAATCTGCCGTGACATAGCGAAGGATGTAAAACCTGACGAGGGCAGGTTCGATCCCATTTTTGATGAAATTGTCAATCGGACGAAAAAGAACGGGGATGAAAATAATAGATCGTTGCATCGTGTCCACAATGTGATGTTTACCCGATACGTTCTAGACATTCATAACTCCATTATCGAAGTGGATGAAAACTTCGAAAAAATGACGGGATTTACGATGGATGATGTCAGGGCGAAATCGTTGAGGCAGCTGGACTTGATTCCAGAAGAAGACCTGACGGAGTACCTCTGCCTTGTTTCCGAAGTCCTTGCCAAAAGTCCGATGCTGTATTGCGAACACCGCCTCAAGCGTAAGGACGGAACCGTTATTTACGTGTTCTGTATTGGAAAGGTGTTCTATGATTCCGTTAGCCGTGAAACGCGTTCCGAGATTATCGTTACGAACAGCTCTAACACCTATGCCATGATGATGATGAAGGGCGAAGCGAAGGAATCTGCTGCTGCCCGTATGAAACTTCTGGAAAATCCGTCCAGCAGGGATTCGCTTACGGGATTCCTGAATCCAGAAACATTCCGGAGAGATGCCGAAGAAAAAATAACATATGGCAAATACAGGGTGATGGCGCTGGCTGTCGATGTGGACGGCTATGAAAAGTTCTGCGAAAGCAAGGGACGCGAGACGGGCGAGAGCTTTTTGCTGCTTGTTTCCGAAGCGTTGAATGATTCCTTGCGCGAACATGATATGGCTTGTCGTTTGGGCAAAGATTTTTTTGTGGCAATGCTGTTCTTTGAAAAGAACTCTCCACCGGGTTATATGTACGACCGTGCGCAGCAGATTTATGATAAAGTTTCTGTGACTGTTTCGTCGGAGGCGGATGCGCCGACGCTATCGATGGGTGCCGTTCTTGATTGCGACCAGGCGAAGAACTATGATGAACTCATCGAAGCCGCCGAGAATCTTATGAGGACTTCGAAAAAGCGGGGTGGTGGCCGTTTGACCGTTTCAGAATAATTTTCTGTGCTGTGCTAAGCTTGCTGTTATTGGACTTCGATCCCGTTGACAAGTAAGTTGGTGATTGCTTCGTCGCTGCCCATTTTACGTTTGTCTTTAATATTGCGTCCAAAAGTTTTATGCCAGTCGAAACTGTCGGGCACGAGCCAGTCGAAAGCGGGCCAAGGCTTAATGAATCCTGGCGGCAGCAATTTGTAGAGCTTTTCTGAATTGATGCTGATATCTCCCACGCGTGGAGGCATCGGACCGCCTTCAATTCGCGGCACTCCGTGGAGGAGTTCGGCGGGGTAGCCGCCAACGGCATTTACGATTTGGCCGACATTGTAGAGTGAAACGCGACGTGGACCGCCGCAGTTGTAAATGCCTGCGGGAAATTTATGTTCCAGGATGTATTGTACGGTGCGGCAAAGGTCCGGACCCGAAAGCGGATTGCGGTATTCGTCGGTGAACAAGGTCGCTGGGCGGCCGGGGCGGAACCGGTACGTGATCCAGTCAATGGCGCCGGCGCATCCGCCAGGTGCGTAGTCCATTGGAAGTGGCACTCGGAGAATCACGACGTCAGGCTTGATGGCGGTAATTGCATCTTCGGCTTCGGCCTGGTGCTTGCCGTAATTGTGGATGGGGTCTTTCGGGTCGGTCTCGACGTAAGGGCGGTTTGGCTTTGTCTTCTCGTCACCGCTAAAGACCATGTCGGCTGAAATGCGGATAAGTGTCGCGTTATAGCGGGCCGCAAACGTGGCTGCATCGACTCCTTGGCTGTAATTCAAAAGCCTGCTGCGGGCGGGGTCGCATTCGCAAGCTTTGAGCGCGCAGTTTCCGCTGGCGTCAATGACGGTCCCAAAGCGGAATTTCTCGAAAAGTTCACCTAAGCGTTCTGTTTCTTCGGCATCTACGCCAAAGACGTTTTCGCCAAAAACGCAGGGATGCTTGATTGGGCGGATTCCAATAACGCCCGGCACGTTCTCGCGAACGGTCACGCTGCCGTACAGCTTGTTGAAATGCCTAAAAAGCGCAAAGCCGGGAACGCCATTCAGCCCGAGAATTAAGATCGGGAGGCGGATTGCGATAATTTCCACTTGAAGTAGCCTGCGATTTGAAGCGGGTGATTGAACGTGCCGTCTGCAACTTTTGCTTGAAATTCCTCGTCCGTGTACAGGAACGTCTCGATATCTTCCGTGTCGTCGAAGCTTGTTTTGCCAAGGCGTTTCACACCGTCGATGAACACAACATGGAATTTTCCGCGATGCCTATCCGGATTCACCGGGAACGACCCGATGTATGTTACAGCGCTATTCGTCATCCTGAGCGAAGCGAAGGATCCAGTAAAGTCTCCGTTTGATTTGTCATGCCCGCCACTGAGCGGGCATCTCCCTTCTTCGAGGCAATAACCGCATTCTTCTTGTAGTTCTCTTATGGCCGCTTCTTTCGGTGTTTCGCCTTTGTCTATAATCCCTGCCGGGAACTCGAGCGCAATCTTGCCTGTTCCGTGGCGGTACTGTTCCGTCATGACCCACTTGCCTTCTGTCGTGCGGGCAAGAATCAAGACCCAGTCGGGTTGCCACAACGTATAAAAATCGTCGATGACCTTGCCGCTTGGCAGCTCGCATGTTTCCTTTGCGACCTTTAACCACGGCGCATCCACCAAAAATTCTGAGTTCAACAATTTCCACGGTTTCATGTTCAAAATTTAGAAAATAGAACGTCATGCCCGCCAGAGCCTGTGCTGAGCGCAGTCGAAGTAAGCGGGCACCACCCCCTCGTTATGCATCGTCATCTTGAGCGAACCCCGGCTTTGTCATTCCCCACTTGATGGGGAATCTCCTTTTCGTCTCTGATTCATCTACATTTACTACTGATTCATTAAATTTTAAAAATTTTTGAAATTTGCAAAATTTGCGTATTTCGGCGAAAAATCGAGATTTTTGTATCATTTTATCTATTGTAAGGCGCATTTAAATGACGTATATTTGAGTTTGTAAGGAGGTTAAAACATGAAACCGATAACCGAATATCAAGATTACCGAAAGTACATGCTTGATTATTTTGACTGGCGAAAGAGAAGTTCTGCGTTTTCGTGGCGCGAATTTTCCAAGATCGCCGGGTTCTCGTCGCCATCATACTTAAAACTTGTATGTGATGGCAAGAGCTCGCTGAGTCGCGTGGGCGTCCCGCTTGTGGCTGCTGCGATGGGGCTGAATGAATTTGAATGCGAGTATTTCAAGCTCATGGTTGAATTCACGAATGCCAAAGACGATGACAAGAAAAAAGAGGCGTTCCTCAAGATGAAGGGGCTTGCAAGTGAACAGCATGCTCGAGTGTTGAATGCGGATGCATTTGATTATTATGAATCGGCGGTGAATTCTGTTGTCCGTGAACTTGCGCCGATGATGCCTGGCGCGCTCCCTGGTGAAATTGCCAAGAAAATCAAGCATACGTTTACGGCGCAGCAAGTCCGCGATTCGCTAAAGCTTTTGGTGAAATTCGATTTGCTCAAGGCGCTTGGTGAAAACGTTTACGAACAAACGGATAAAGTTATTACGGGTTCTGGAGAATCTCTTACGCTGGCTCTCCGTTCCATGAATGGTCAAATGATTGATCTTGCCCGCGAAGCTATTGAAAAAATCGCTCCGGGCGAACGCAACATCTCGGGTGTGACGATTGGCGTGGACGAAGCTACGGTAATACGCCTCTCCGAAGAGGTGGACCGTTTCCGCAAACAAGTTATTGCTATTGCTGGCGAATCAAAAAAAATCAACCAAGTTTATCGTTTAAATTTACAGCTTTTCCCGCTGTCGGAAAAAGTATAAGGAGGAAACCATGAATATCAAAAAAATCATTCTGCTTTCGCTCGCAGCCATGAGCGTGATGGGCGCCTTTACCGCTTGTTCCGATAATAAAGTGGTGGGGGCTGATGAACAGTCTAATACTGTGGCTGAACGTTCTAGTTCGTCTGTAGGGCCGGGGTCATCGAATTCTTTGGATGAACATGGGGTTCAATGGTCTGCTAGGACCATTCTCAGAAGCGTGTCGCAAGGCACTGCGGCAACTGTCTTTCATATGATGGGAAGCTCTATTGTTGAAGTCGATTCTGTGACGGCTCGTGAATCTTATGACAGGACGGTTCAATCAATACTTGATTACGATGTAACGTTAAGAGTTGCTGAATTTGATATTAAGTACGATACCATTGCTATGCCTGCTTTTGAACATCCTTTTAATTCCTCAACCTATGCGATAATGAAGGACGAAAATGGCTTGACGTATGGAGAAATTGCCTTGCATGGAGATATAGCTCCATTGTCCTATAGTATATATTGCAATGGAGAGAAAGATATAAGGAGCATCTATAGTGTAGATTGGGGGAACGAAAACAACTTCACTGAAGTTAATAAATACTTGCGTTCGGCCGATACTACTTTGTTGGAACTGTTCAAGCAAGATTGTGCCCTTGAAAATGGAATATTGGACTCTGCTGATTTTTATATTCCTGAAATATATTGTACGGTTGCGCCCCAAAAGGTAGATAGTGATCCGACTTACAAGGATCCTAATTGGAAAAAGTTCGCAACGGGTATTGCTGAAGGTTGCGTGTCCACCACGGAAAATCTTGATTCATATTTTGATTGGATCGATCTTTAAAAATTAGTATCCCATATCTCCTGAAATAAAGCAGGCTTCCGCTCATGAGAGCGGGGGCTGTTCATTTAACCTTATCACCATAACAAGAAGCCCACTTCTATCGTAGTGGGCTTTCATTTGAATACAAATTTCTATGAATCTTTCAAAAAACATTTTTCTTTCGATTGTAACATTGAGTGTCATGGCGACATTCTGTGCTTGTTCCAATCTGGAAAATACAGCACCAGAAATGATGGTTGATATTTATAAAACTCAATCTGGTAAAGCGTATGCTATGGGAGGCGTAGGCAGTCAGAAATTTATTGATTCTGTTGATGCTCAAGAATCCTATAATAGATTGGTTCAGTCGTTTTTGGAAAATGGTTTTGTTGATTCTTGTATGTCTTGCGAACCGAGTCCGGCTGATAATCCTGATCTTGATCCGCTGTACTATTTTTCTTTTGTCTCGATGAAGGAAGAATCTGGTGTTGTGCATTTGCCTGTGGAAATGATAAGTTATGCTTCTTTAAAAGAATTTAGATGTAGTTTGAAGTTTAAACTTGAAAAAAAACGACCCGAATTGTATCAGCTTGGTGCGGTTGCTACTGCGGATGGAGTCGTTTTTTACAAGTCCTTGTACACTTACGATTTTGACGATGAGATGGAATTTAAGGCGGATTGTATTATCGAAAACGGCTCTTATTCAGAATCTGCAGTAGGGTGGGTTGATCTTGATGATGGAACCTTTAGAGCGAATGCTGTTTGCAAAGTTTTTGCGAAAACGGATGTCTATTATGATCCATATTGGAAAAAATGGGTTTCAAAGCTTATTGATCATTGTAAAACCGAAGAGGAAATCCTCTAAGAACTCCTTGAAAACGTAGAAGCCCGCTCCGATTGGAGCGGGCTTTCCCTAAACCACAATTTTGTTGAATTACTTGATATTCAAGGTCCAAGCCTTGCCGCTTGGCAGCTCGCATGTTTCTTTTGCGACCTTTAACCACGGCGCATCCACCAAAAATTCCGAACTCAACAATTTCCACGGTTTCATGTTCAAAATTTAGAAAATAGAACGTCATGTCTGTCGCTTGCAATGTCATAATCCTATAACTCCTTAAAACAAAAAAACTCCCGCTCAACTGAGCGGGAGTTTTTCCTTAATCAGCAATTTTTTACTTGATCTTTAAAGACCAGGCCCTGTTGCCGATTTTTACCACATATACACCCTTCGCGCCAGTGTAAACCTTCTGTTCGCAACCGATGCCTTTCGTTGTGCGAATGATGTTTCCGAGGCTGTTGAATACGGTGATATTTAATCCTTGTGCGTTCTGGACGGTGATGTAACCGCTAGCGTCTACGTATGCGGCGAGATGACGACCGTCAAATGCTTGTTCTATGAGTCCTGTTGTGCTGCTCGAAGACAGTTCTGCTTCGCTGGAGGAACTTTCTGGAGCGCTGCTAGAAGATTCCGGAGCGGCGGCGTCGGCGTTCTTCACGACAATCTTGCCTGCGTTCGGAACGGCGTCAAAGTAAACATAACCGCCATCGACTTTGGATTCGAGCTTGGCATCGCCCTGCGTGACTTCAACCTTGCTCCAGTCGGTCTTCACCTTGATGGAAAGCGGATAGTCGTACTTGGAAATGTTGTCTGCGATGCTGTGCTTGAGTTCGAACGTCATGGTGTTTGCGGCACCGCCGTCCTGCGGTTCAATCTTAGAAGCCTTGCGTTCCTTGATGTACATGGCGACAGAGCCCATCGGGGCAACCCAAATGTCCTTGTCGTTCTGCTGTGCCCACTTGAGGGCTCCATCGATAGCGTTGAGGTCGGTCGGGGAGTAGTTGGCGTTGCCGTTGGTCTTGCCCTGGAATCCGTGCGTGAGGAATGCGACCCAGCCGTTGCTCTTCACGACGTTCTGCATTTGACCGGTAAAGTCGTTTGTGCTCTTGAGCTGGCCTTCGGAACCTGTCATGATTGCCGGGGTCTTTGCCCAGTTGGAAGGACCGTCCTTGCCCATGGCATCGGACATGCCTTGCCAGCTACCGTTGCAGATACGGCCCACGATGTAGTTCTGGAGAACAGCGCTTTCGTTGGGTACGTTGCAGTTCGGGTAGGCGACCGTAACGATGCCGTACTTCTGCTTGATTTTGCCTTCGATATTTTTCTTGGAGGAGGCTTCTTCGCCGCTCATGTTGTTGCCGTGGCTATTGCTGTGGCTTGCGATTTCGTGACCTTCGTCGGCCAAACCCTGGAATCCGCTCCAGTTGGGGTTCCAGTTTACAACGAGGTTGAAGGTGGCCTTGTAGCCATATTTTTTGAATGTCGGACCTGCATCGGTCACGTGGCTCGGTGCGCCATCGTCAAATGTAAAGGACGCTGCGCCCTTGCGGAAACCCGACCAGGTTGCAATTTCTGCATTCTGAGCGAAAGCAGCGCTTGCTGCGAACATTCCAACTGCGACAGAGGCAACAGAAATTTTTTTGTAGTTCATATCCACACCTTGTTAATATGTATTATGCAAAGGTAATTTAGCTCCATATATAAGGAAGCGTCCTATGTTAAATTTATTTTTGTTGTATAGTAATGCAACGGTAGGCGTTGTCATTCCCGGCGCCTGTCCTCGCTTGACGGGGATGACCGGGAATCTCCTCTTGTAGCGTTTTTGCATTGTCATTCCCCACTTGATGGGGAATCTCCTTCTTGTAACATTTATTTATCAATAAATCTTGATCAATTTCTCTGAAAAAAGCGTGTTAAATAAGTAGACATTAGGAGAAACAATGAATAATAACTATTACGTTTACATATTGACGAATAAATACAAGACCGTCTTTTATACAGGTGTAACTAATGATTTGTATAGAAGAACTCTTGAACATAAAATGAAAGTTAATGATGGCTTTTCTGAAAAGTATAATGCAGATTGTCTTGTTTACTATGAACTCTTTTTCAATATTACAGATGCTATAAAGCGAGAAGAAAGACTAAAGCGTTGGAAACGTAAATGGAAGATGGAATTGATTGAAAAGTTTAATCCGCAATGGAAAGACTTGTTTGAAGAAATAGGAGATGCCTGCTCAGTGGCAGGCATGACAGTTTAAAGAGTCGCTCTAAATTCTATATTTCCGCGCATGGACTTGCAATCGATTCTCTCCTCCGTTCTGGATGAAGTTTACGAAAAAAATGAATACCCTGCACTTGCGGCGCTCGAAAGCGAATGGACGCACACACGCCCGTTTGATGGCTTCCGTGTGCTGGTGGCGACTCCGATTTACCGCAACACTATGACCGAATACCGTGCTCTCGTGGCGGGCGGTGCGGACCTTCTCGTGGGCTTTTCGGGAATGAACGACCCCGATGTCGTGGACTTTATGAGGGAATGGGGCGTGCCTGTGGTAACGCCTGCCGAAATGCTCGAAGCGGAATCTCGCGGCGAATTTGTGGACTTGGTGCTCGACTGTGCGGGGCCTTTTGCGGTGCTCCATCCGAAAATTGGCTTTGTGGAACTCACGCGTTCGGGTGTACACTATTATAAAAATGCCGAAAAACCGGTTTACGTTGCCGATAGCGGTATCGTCAAGCGAATCGAAACCTCCTTGGGCACGGGCGATGGCTATTTCCGCGCTCTCGAAAAGCTGGGCTTTGGTGGCGATTTCGAAGGCAAGAAGTTATTGGTTTTTGGTAGTGGCAAAGTCGGTTCGGGAATTGCGCTCCAGGGTGTGCGCCGAGGCTGCAATGTGACTGTTGTGACGGACCTAAAACGCGGACAATCTCAAACCGCGAATTCCGAAAACGCTGAACATTCCGCGGCTCCTGAAACAATGCCCGCAGGCGATTTTTCTGCCGTCCTTGAGCAAAATGACGTGGCTGTCGTGGATTGCCACGATTATGCGATGGTCGCCGCCTTGATTGAAAATACGGATTTTGTTGTGACGGCGACGGGTGTCAAAAATGCCCTTGCTGCCCCGGAATTGACGGAAGCACTTCTCTCGACCCAGGCAAATCTCGCCAATATGGGCGTTGAAGATGAATACGGCGAATCAGTTCCCGCCGAAAAAGTGCTCAATGATAAAGGTCCGCTGAACTTCATTCTTGAGGAGCCTACGCACTTGAAGTACATTGATACGTCACTTGCGCTCCATGCTGCCCTTGCCGAACGCTTGGTTCAAGAAGCCGCGACTCTTGAAGACTCTTCCGATGCTGCTTCTGCTGAAAATTCCGCCGGACTTCGCTTTCCGCCGCAAGAAATTGAACAGCGCTTGCTCACCATCGCTATCCAAAATGGCGTCATCGGCCCTGAAATTTGCAGCATGCTCGGTGGCATTCCCACCGAAATGGACTAGGTGCGACAATGACTCCCGAGAATATGAAAAAGGTCGTCGATCTCTGCAACCAGATTTCGAACATCACCTACGAGAATTTGACGAAAATCATCCGTCTGGAACAGACGGGGAGCGCCACCGGCGCTCGCAAGCTCGACGATAGCGACCAGAACGATATCGATTCCTGGATGGGCGGGGGCACTTGCTTCAGCATGACGTGGCACATGTATCAGGCACTCACGGACATGGGGTTCAAGCCGCGCCTTGTGATGGGCCACAAACGCAAGGAACGCAACATCCACTGCGCGCTTATCTTGCCCGATCCAGATCCTTCGACTCCAAGCCTGCGGCTTTCCGCTCAGGATGACACTGCGCTGCATGCGCCTCTCTCATCTCTAGTCTCTAGTCTCTCGTCTAATTCCTACCTCCTCGATCCCGGTTATTTGATTTTCGATCCGCTCCAGATGCCGCTCCCGCAGCCTTTTGGCACCGGCGAAGCGTTTTTCCCGCTTTCCCCGAACTGCGTGCGTCTCGTGCGCCCGACGCTTGAATCGATGGAACTCTGGACAGGTGGCGCAGGCGCGCCAATGAAGCTCCGCTTCGAGTACCCCGTTGAAGGCGTCGCTGTCGAAGAATTCAAGCACCACTGGAACGAGAGTTTCTACCGCGAAATGATGACCTACCCGGTCTTGAACCGCCTTGACCGCGAAAAAGGCATCCAGTATTACTACCAGAAGGGAAACCTCGTCGTTCGCAGCAGCACAGGCTCGCAAATGAAGCGCATTGAGCCCGCCGATCGCGTGCAGACCCTCAGCGATATCTTCAAGCTTTCGCCTTCCATCATCGAGCAGGCCCTCCAGATTCTTGAGAAAAAGCACTAGGCTTTGCTGACCTTGTCATTCCCGGCTTGACCGGGAATCTCCTTTAGAGGAATGGAGGTGCCCGCTCATTGGCGGGCATGACAGCTAAGAGGTGTTTTTAATATTCAAATTAAAAGCTTGGCAATTGCCCCCAAATTTTCTATCTTTGCGCGCGAAAAAACGAGGATTTTGCAACGTTTTCCGCATTTTGCGGTTATCTTGAGCGGCTCTGCGCATCCAGCGCCACCCATTTGCGTCTTGCTGGCCTCACGGGTGTTTAATGGAAGATGTCATAAACAACAAAAAGCTTAACGCGATGGGGACGGCTAGCATCCCGAAGATTGTCTTGCAGTTTTCGGTCCCGGCTATCATCAGTATGCTCGTCGAAGCGCTCTACAACATTGTGGACCGCTATTTCGTAGGCCAGGGCGTCGGTAGCCTCGGCATCGGCGGCATCACCATCTGCTTTCCGATTGCCCTTTTCATTATGGCCATGTCCATGATGATTGGCGTGGGCGGCAACACGCTTTTTGCCATCCGCCTCGGCGAACGCAAGTACCAGCAGGCGGCCATCATCCTCAACAACTCCTTTGTATTGCTCATCATGATGGCGGTGAGCTCCTTTACGCTCGGCCAAATTTTCATGGTGCCGCTCCTCAAGCTCTTTGGCGCAAGCGATCAGCTTTTGCCCGTGGCTTCGAGCTACATGCGCATTATCTTGTGCGGTGCGATTTTCCAGACGATTGTCCCTGGCATGAACCATTTTATTCGCAGTATGGGCCACCCGAAAACGGCCATGACCCGCGTGATGATTGGCGCTGGCAGTAACGTGATTCTAGACTGGCTTTTCATCATGAAGTTCAACTGGGGCATTGAGGGCGCTGCTTGGGCGACTGTCTTGAGCCAGTTCATCGGCGGCCTTGCCGTGATGCAGTTCTTCGTGAAAAAGACGACGCCTATCAAGGTCAACCGCCGTTACATGAAGCTTCGCCTCCCGTACGTGCGCAAAATCTTCATTCTTGGCCTTCCGCCGAGCATCATGCAGATTAGCAACAGCCTTGTGAACGCCATTTTGGCCCGCAGCCTCACATCGTATGGTACTCGTGACTTGCCGATAGTGAACGGTATGACGGGTGGAGACCAGGCAATTGCCGCATTTGGAATCCTGATGAGCATCGTTTCCATGATTGTTTTGCCACTCATGGGCTTTGTGACGGGCTCTCAACCGATTATCGGGTACAATTACGGCGCAAAGTACAATAACCGTGTCCGCGACACGCTCAAGTTCACCATGCTCTATGCTACCGCTTTCATCGTGATTGCGTGGATTCTCGTGATGACGAATACGCTTGCGTTTGTGGCGCCTTTTGTGCCGAACGACCAGAACATGCAACAGCTCACGTGCAAGGCGCTCCGCACCTTCATTTGCATGATGCCGTTTGTACCGCTGGGTATGGTGTCGGGTAACTTTTTCCAGGGAACGGGCAAGGCTTGGCGTTCGATGTTCCTGAACGCTTGCCGTCAGCTCATTTTGCTGATTCCGTTCCTGTTTATTATGCCGCGTTTCTTCGGGCTTCGTGGCGTGTTCATGGCGCAGCCTATCGCTGACTTTGTGACGGCCTTCATCGCCATCATCATGCTCCGCGCCGAACTCAAGAACATCCCGCGCATCTAGCCCTGTCATTCCCCTAACGGGGCTTGACTTGTTCGCCTCGGATATAGAAACATGCAAGCATGTTTCTGCATCACTCGGCTCCTTTGTCATTCCCGCCTCCGAGCGGGAATCTCCATCTTGTCGCGTTTATCCCGCAGTGTTGAGCAATCCATCGCTTTCGGCGATGATCTCGTTCATCTGCGTGACTTCGGCGCTCTGGCGCGACACAAGCCCTACTGAAATCGTCACCGGGATTCTCGAATCCATCCACGAGAATATATGGCGCTCAATGGCAAGGCGCAACTTCTCGATGCGTTTCTTTGCGTCATCGGGAGAAATCCCGATCATGAGGAGCAAAAACTTTTCGCCGTCGTATCGTGCGAGCAGGTCGGAATCGCGCTTCTCATCGTTCAAGAGCCTCGCGACTTCCTTTAAAATCAGGTTACCGCACATTTCACCGCAAGAATCCGTGAAACGTTTGAAGTCGTCCACGCGGATCAATGCCACATGGATAAATGCGCCCACACGGCGGGCGCAAACGAGTTCACCTGCCGAGCGGTCCATGAACGCCTGGTGGTTCAGAATTCCCGTCAGCGAGTCCATCGTTGCCGCTTCGTAAAGTTCGCGGCTAAAAGCCTCCTCGTTCGGATCCTTGTAGGCAATCTTCAGCACCATCTTGCCAATCTGGAGCCTGTTGTCCGAATCGAGAATCTGCTTGTGGATGTAGTTGCCGTCGACGAATGTTCCGTTCGTGCTGCCGAGGTCTTCGACGGTCACGCTCTGGCCGTCGAACGTGAGCGCGCAATGCCTGCGGCTTACCAGTTCGTCCTCAAAGCGGATGTCGGCGTCTTGCCCACGACCGAGCACCACGGTCCCTAATTCGAGCGGAAGCTCTGCGAACTCGCTTTGAGGGTACAGCACGATCAAGTGCGGATGAACGGTCATCGGTTTTAAAATTTCCATAAAATCCCTTGTTAATCCCTGTCCAAATATAGGACCTTTTGACAATGTCGTCCTCGCCTTCGGAGCTGTCGTTCCCCCTTCTAAAATCAAAAACAGCTAACTATATATAATACGCTTATGATACGGCGTATGCAACGTTGATTGTAAAGTTTCTGTTACTAAATTTTTGTTTGTAAAATATTTAATACAAACATTGTTGAAATAATGTGATTAAGTCTGTGGATTTCTTTATATAAATTTTTTTTCACATTTCTTTAATAGAAAAAATTTCCTTTTTTCCTTAAAAAAAGTAGATTTCGCATGGTGTGGTCTATCAAGAAGGCTGGTCTTTTTGATATTCCGCGTGGTCGGAGAGAACCGAAATGGATAGAAATACAATGAAGAACAGAATCAAATCCTTAAGATTGTGGGTGTTGAGCTGTGCAATGCTCATTGCCGGTGTCCAAAGTGCATCGGCATCCTTGGCTGGGTGCGAGGGAACCGTTTATCTCAAGCTCCCTGAAGGTTGGACGACCGCTTATTCCGTTGCTGGAGGTCAGTTCATTGGGTTCAAAAAGAGTACGCAATACCCAAGTTGGTATGAAATTTCTTCTGCTTTAATTGGTGGCGCGAATCCGCAAAATGAATTCAATATCTCGAAGGCTTTGAATGACTATGGTCAGACCGGTGGCATAACGAGGACTGTAATCGGTTCCAATGTTCAGTTTGGAACTGGAACGGGTTTTACCTGTAAGGATTTCGGGAAGAATACAAATGAACTTTGGATTCAGCCTGATTTTGACGATCCTACCAAGCCTTATGTCAAAGGAGAACCTCCTGACGTAAAGTATTTCTATGTGTTCTTGCCGAATAACGAAACTTGGAAGAGCGCCGTGCCGTTGCTTGTTGAAGATGGCAAGGATCACGAAATGAATATCGACCCGGACAACTGCGGTTGGTATTTCAGGCGCTATGTGGATGAAGCTCTCCCGTCCAGCATTTTTATTCGTCGTGATGATGATGAAGATAAAGCCGATATGATGGGCATGGATGGTGATGCTCAAACTGGTGCGGCCGGGGCCCTGACTCCTATTGCGTTGGGTTCTATTTACAAGGCTTTCGAAAAGGATGCTAAGTTCCAAGGTGGTGTTTTCTTTGTTGCTGATGGTGCAAAAGCCCAAGACAATCCTAGTGATGTGCCCGGCTGGTATGTCGAACGCCCCCCTGTTACGGGAACTTGTAGCTATCCTTTGGCAGCTTTCATTTACGATACTGATGCTTCGCTCCACGGTGCATTTACCTGTAGCCATTATGAACAGCAGTGTGATGGCAATCCTGATGTTTGTAAGAACAACTCCTGCTTCTATAGCACTGCTAAGTATAATGTTGTTCCGAATGCTTCGGAAGTCGTGCCTTGTATTGGCGTGAAAAAGGGCATGGTCGAAGATACGCTTTACCGTGATGGAAATGGCAAAAAATACATGAAGCTTACCGCTAAAGGTAAGACATGCTTCGGTTCTGATGCCGAAAACGCTTTCAAGGCCATGTTCAACTATACGCCGGGCGTGAACGAAAAGTACTGCTTTAACATGACCTTTGAACAGACTCCTGATGGCAAGTACGAATTTGAATCAGATACTTATAGGAGCCCAGGTGCGACTGCTGTCGGTGGCTTCTACCCTGCGGAAGAACCTCCTCTCGAAATGGGCATGAAAGACCCTACCAAGCCGGTGATGCTCTCGGAACGCCTGCCTGCAGCCGAAAACAAACGTCGAGCTGAAGGCCCCGTATTCTTCTGCCCTGATTATAACAATTCAAAAACGACGACTCCAGAAGGTCTCCGTACGATTCACCCGACTGAGGGTGTTGCTTTGAGCGACTTGATTTGCAGTGGCCCGGGTTGGGAAGGCGGTATTGACTGCGAAGGCCTCTTTGCTGCTGGTGGAGAATTTAAGGAAACGGAACAAGCTGGTGTTCTAATTCGTAAGAATCTTAAAGTGAGCTTTGAAGGTGACGGCTGGGGTTGGGGATGCCAGCAGATGGCTCCGATCGGTTGGACGTTCTATACTGAAAACTCTGAAGATTCTGTTGGTGTAATGGCTGTAAAGAATCAGCCGCCTGCTAAGGGGCAATACCGTTGGACTTCTGGTTCGGATGATTCCAAGGTCCTTACAACGGAAGGCCGTAACCAGCACTTCTGCTTTGAATCTCATGCGACATTCCGTTTCAAAAAGGGACTGAAGTTCAGCTTCCGTGGAGACGACGATATTTGGGTGTTCATCAACAACAAGCTTGCTGTGGACCTTGGTGGTACCCATCTTGCTGCTCCGGGCTATGTTGATTTGGACAAGTTTATGGGTAGCTATGCTGTAGTTGGTACTTCTTACCCGATCGATATCTTCTTCTGCGACCGCCGCACTACGATGAGTAACGTCCATATCAAGACGAACATGTTCATTGAACAGAAGTCTGGTATTACTCCTAATGAAAGACATGACCGCAAGGACTGGAATACCACTGGTACGAACCACGTGTATCTTTGCTATAATGAATCCAGCAATGGATCCTGCGCTGCTGAAGCCGATCCGGATGCTAAGGATATCGAAAAATGTGGTGATGAAATCAAGGATTTGAAAACGAGCTTTGTGCTTACGACGGATAAGTCCAATACCGATCCGACGGCTGTGAAAATCACTGCTGAAGAATTTGCTCAGAAACCGGTGCAGTTTGATGGATACATCAATGTTACCAATCCTGGCGAACCGACGTTTAACGCAGACTCGTTGCGCAACTACTTGAAGCCGGGTATTTACTACCTTATTGTTACTATTGAAAAGCAGAGCTATCCTCTCACGATTACAATCAAGGGTTCTGTCAACGTGGCTAACCGCGATGCCGTCTTTGTTGATGGCAATAACAACAAGAGCCTGGTTTACAAGCATATTTCGAGCAAGATGGCTTCTACTTTGAAGGACGATGGTACTCCAGACCCGGACCAGATGATTCCGCTCTATATTGCATCTATTACGGATCCTTGTAACAATGTTCCTACCTGCACGGATCCTCTTGAAATGTCTGAATCAGGTGATCAGTATTCTTTGAAATCCACAAATCAGAATGTTCTTTTCTATGAAATGAAGAATGGTGTCTTGAACAGCATTGATCCGGCCGCAAAGCGAACCCCGAGTGCTTCAGGTATCGATACGGTTTACGTTACGATTCCGTTTGACGGTATGACGAAAGCTGTCGAAAAGGCTGAAATCTCTGTTGTGGGCGGTAACCGCAAGGCTGAACTCTCGTTCTTCGTTCCGAGACTTAAGTTTGTCGCTTCTGCAACGTCGATGGATGAAGTCAAGGGCGATAAGGATACTGACAAGCGCTTGAAGGGCACTGCTTATGAATTCTATGTTGTCGCTGTTGATGATCGCGATAGCCTTTGCACCACCTGCTCGCACATTAAGCTCAAGCAGGGCCAAGGCTCTGATCCTGGCGTTGACATGATTTCCGATGCCGAATTGATTAACGGCCGTGTGACGATTACCATTAGATCTTCTAAGGTCTACGAAAGAAAGGCTGATGGTTCTGGTACTGCTACATTTGAAATTCGTGGCCCGAGCAAGAACCTCATGGTCGCTACTTACAACAACATGCAGTTCCAGGAACCGCCGGTTCCGACTCCGCAGTTTGCTGACATCTTCGACGTCTATGGTGCTCCGGTTGGCGAAATGAATATGCCTCTCGAGTACTTCGACAAGAATAAGGACTATCTCGACGGTATCGGTGACTCCATTGTCGTCTACTACCATCGTGAATTCAATAAGGACTCTCTCCCGGAAAAGATCGAAATTTCCTGGAGCACGGATACGACGGTTGTCTTTGACGCTGCTGCAATTGCTGCCGGTTCTGCTTGCGGTGTTGCTAAGGGCGCCTCTGCTGATACCCTCTGCTTGCCCAGAATTACACTCGGCGGTAAGGATATCAAGCTCTCCAAGAAGGTAAAGACTTCTGGTATGGGCAAGCTCAAGTCCTGGGCTACATACTGCCCGAGACGTAAGGATGATGGTACTTGCGGTACGACTCCTGTAACTCAGGATTACGATGGCATCATCTACGACCGTATTGCTCCGGTTATTATCTCTGCTAGAGCAATGACGGATACTGATGAGGATAAGGCTCAGTTGAAGATCACGTTCTCTGAAGAAGTTCAGAAGACGGCTCAGGGTGTTGGCGAAGGTGATAAGGTGTTCTCCTTCTATATCAACAACACCAAGACCCCGACATTCCATGAAAGCCTTCCGCTTCTCACGGGTATTGCTTTCCCGCAGATCCTTGGTGAAAACTTGATCTTGACTTATGACAAGAAGAACGTATTCCCGCAGTCTGGTGACTACATCCACTTTAGAAGCATTGGTGGTGTTGGCCTTGTGCAGGATAGGTCTATGTACGATTCTATTCCGGGTGCTGATTCTATTCGTGCTGAAACAAATCACCTGTGGAATACCGCTCCTGGTTTCGATGCTACTGATCGCGTACCGTCTCCGTGGGCACTCGTCTCTGGTGACGTGAATGCATACATTGTAAGACTTGTCCCGGATGCAAAGGATGGTGTTCCGTCTGATCTCACAGATCCGACTGCACTCCCGATCACGGAAGTATTCACCTTTGATGCATTCAAGGATGAAAATGACTTCAAGAATGCCATCATCGATAAGAATACCGATTTTGATCCGGAATTCCGTAAGTATGGGTTCTTCCCGCATGGTTGGTTCGCTAAGGTTGATTTGGGCGCAATGGTTGAATCTAAGGAAGATTCTGTCATCTACCAGCTCGACAAGGTTTATTTCGACTATGAAATTCAGGTCTTTACGAACCTGGGTTCCCATGTCTTGACGAATCACAAGCGCATCTACTGCGAAGATAACAAGAACTTCAAGGAAAACGGAAAGTACTACTATGGTGGTGCGAATGCAAACTGCGTTGAAAACCGTAAGAACTTCTTTATCGTGTGGAACATGAAGGGTGCCAAGAACCGCCTTGTGGGTACTGGTGCTTATGTTTCCAAGATCAAGGCTTACGCAAATCTCGGTTCTCGCGGCAAGACATTCAAGTCCAATAAGACTGAAATGTGGGGCGTTCGCCACAACTCCCATATCAAGGGTACTATTCCTGAACCGAAAAAGTAGTCTTAGACATTTGTAAAAACTTTAGAAAGCCTCCCTTTGGGGAGGCTTTTTTCTATATTTCCTTGCATGCGAAAGATTATAATTGCAGCTTCCTTGTGCGCTATGGCCTGGGCCGGATCGCCGACTGATATGGATTCTCTTTTCCGTGGTAACGAGTACAAGCCAAAGCTTAGTGCTTCGCTTCGCGATACGACAAGCAACGCCGCTGTTCCTGCGAAGGTCTCGGGCAAGAATGAAAAATCCGATGGATTTTATATGCTCCAGTTCGAAGCTGTTGGCGATTTTGATGCAGCCCAGAGGCGCAAGGCGCAGCTTTCTGCTAGCACGGGCTATACCATTCAGGTTGTCTTTGACCCCCCGTTCTATAAGTTACGTGGTGGTGGCTGGACAAAGCGTAAGGTTGCAGAAGATAAAGCTCGCGAGCTTTCTGCATACAACATTAACGCATTTGTTGTAAAGCTTCGATAAAGTTTGTTAAAACTCTTAAGACACAAAGAGCAGGCATATCGCCTGCTCTTTGTCATTTTTCGAAATAAGAAGGAGATGCCCCATCAAGTGGGGCATGACATCATAATACACTGCCTACTTCCTACTACTTACAGCACACCAAGCATCTGCTTGAGGCTGTGGTCATCGAGCTTGAGCAGGGCGCGTTCCTCGGGGGGCACGTAAGCCATCTTGCGTTCGCTGTCGGGCCTCTTGGAGCGGTCTCGGAGCACAACGCTCTTGTTTGTGAGAGAATAGAAGAATGGCCCGGTCTTGATGAACTGCTTCTGGTGTAGCGCCTGCTTGATGGCATCGCTTAATATTGCGTTGATCTTTGCGCTAGTGTGTTCGACATGATGCAGTTCCAGGAGCCTTTGCAGAAGGAGTTCTCCGTGAATTGGCGATTCGCTATCCACATAGAATTTGAGCTGCTTGATGAGCGTTTCTGTCGGAAGTTCCGCCATTGGTTTGTCGGTTGTGCTTGCGGGGTGCTTTACGCTGTATGGTTCGACTTTTGCCGTTGCGACATGCTCTGAATCGTCGAGCGGAATGTCTTCTTGCGGTGGTGGTGCGACACTTTGTTCAATGGCGATTGTTGCGATGAGATTTTCCTTTTCATCGGCATTTGAAATGTTCCAAAGCGGAAGCCACATGTTCAGGACTTTCCAGCCGCGACTTGAAAGCGCATTCGGTCGTATGTATTCTCGATCTTCAATGGATTCCTTGTAGGGCGAGGTGCTGCAATCGCTCTCGACGACCGCTAGGAACCGCTTGGAGTTGTTGGCGTCGATGACGACTGGCCCTATAGGAATGTTGCCCGTGGCGATGCTGTCCTTAAAGGCTATCGATTCCTTCGTGAAAATATCCTTAATTTGTGCGTCAAGAACGGATTCGGCGGCGTTGTTTTGAGGTACTGCAATCTCTGAATTTTTGAGCGAACCGATCCATTCCTGGAACAGGTTGGGCTTGGCGCTTGCAAGTTTCTCGGCGTCTTCGTTTGTCATGAACAGGCTGAGGCTTTGCTTTGCAAGTGTTGTACAAACTGAAATTTTGCGAATCCCGGAAATGCTTGTGGCGTGATCGATATCGGCACATATGAAAATGACGTCACGGTACAAGTCAACGGCTCGCTCTGCGGTCTTGATGTAGAACTTGTTTGTAATGCTTTTTTGCGCAAAGAACTTTGCTGCGCCTGGATTTTTCACCAGGAGCTTTTGTATCGCATCTTCAATTTCGCTGATGAGTGCCTGGTTGAACACGACAATTCCTAGAGTCTGGCTGGGATTTCTTGTCGCATGCTGGACGGCTTTTTCTGCAATTGACGAAATCTTGTCGCGAACGATCTTGAGCGTTTGCGGTTTGCTTGTTGCTAATGCCGGATTTGGAAATTGCGATATGGCGTTATTGTATATTTTGCTGTTTGCAAAACTGAATAAAGCTGGATCCGCATATTGTGTTGTATAGCCGATGATTCGGGTCGGGATTCCCTTGCGGAGTGCCGCCGAAAGCACGTTGTCCTTGAAGAATATCGACTGCGTAGATATTTCCATGTTGCATGCGTCCATTGGGAGCATTTCGAGTGCGGGTGCGCATGGATTGCCAAATAAGATGGCTTTTTTGGAATTGAAAATTCCAGACATGGCTTCGGCAATCGACATGCAGTCGGCATCCAGAATCAATGCTGCATCAAACGAATCGAAATCCTGTTCGTAGGTGTTTGCCAATGTAACAACCTGGAGCAGGTCGGGGTTCTTTTCTATAGCCTCATGTGCGATGCGGAAATTCGCATTGCTGAATTGATCCAATAGTGTTCGGTACTGCTTGCCTTGCTGCTTTCTGTTTTTTGCAGATGGACTGAAGAGGTCTGGGCAGTCTGCTGTTGCCGCTTGCATCTGTTGATTTGTCCAGGCGCGGGCGAATGCCATTGCGATATCTTTATTGGCGTTCTTTGTATCTTTTACAAACTGGGCGAGATTTTCACATGGCGAATCGCTGATGTTTTCCATGTGTTCACAGAGTTGCAGGTAAATGTCCTGCTTGTTCCAGTGCTTGGACCAGCTTTCTATTTTCCCAATCCACGAGTCCACATTCTGTGTATCCATGGATTCGCTCAAGTTGAGCGCCTTGCTTATGCTCTGGAGCTTCTTTTGCAGTTTTTCGGCGCTTTCCTGGATGTTGTCGAAATTCTCGGCGAACGGCTTGAACAAGTGCCATTTGGCGAGTAGCTGTAGCAGATAATCGTGCTGGTCGCTGTTTTTGATGCGGGCACGGAATACATAGTAATGGCGGATTTTTTCGGCCAGATCCTTCCAGTCGGTCTTTTCGTATTTCCAGTCTTTACCGAACAAACGTGCGGCAAGCACGGAGGAATCTTTGTATTTGCGTCTGTAATCCTGGATTTCAATGAGCTTGTCGATTTGCTCTAGGAGCATGTCGTCCGAGGTGATGCTCTTGGGATCCTTGAAAACACTCAGTAGGAGTCGCTTGGGTCTGCGATAGTGGTCCGACAGGGCCTTGAGCGCTGAACTTAGGCTCTCGTCAAATTCATTGCGCGCGGCGAGGATGTTTTCGTCAATGGCGTCTTCTGTAAAGATGTCGGAGCCTTTGCGGCGATAGCTTGACCAGCGGGCGCCTGCATTCGGTAAATCGTTCAGGTCGTCTTGATAGGCGATCCATCCGTTTGAATGGAGATCCCATTCTTCAAAGCCGGGCATTTCGTTGTCGAAATTTTTCTTAAGGACGTTTGCCAGGGCTATGACGTCTGAAAGTTTTATTCCATCGAGATAAAGTTTGGATTTGCCGATGCTTTCGATAAACGGCTTGATGGTTTCGAACAAGCTTGCCGCTTGTTCCAGGTCTTCGCCGATGGAGTTCTTGCGCTCTTGTGAAACGGCGGGCAGCGTGATTCCCTGGAAAGAATTGTAAATGTCGATGCCGTTTTCGTTGAAGAAAAGATGCGCCATCTGTTCCAGGCTATAGTGCATGGACTTGAATTTTTTGTAGCGTACGTCTTCGATATTCTTGAAAAGGCTGCTTGGAAACTTTGTCTTGACGGGCTTTAACTTTGCTATTTCATCAAGTAATTCCGTGAGCCTTGCGCCGCTTGGCTTAAGCGGATTGTTGACCGCATCGTAATACGAGACAAGCTTTGCTCGGGTATCGCAGAGAGTAGTCTTGAGTGTATCGCGGTCAGGACCTTGGAATGAGCGGAATGGCGGGTTCCAGGCGTTCTCGAAATTGAATTTGGTGATGGCCCTACGGCATACTACACAGACCTTTTTCTTTTGCTGGATCAAGTCGGCGGCTATGTTTACAGCGGCTTTGGCCTTCTCCGATCCGGGGAGAGTCTGTATCGCATAGACCGAAGATTTCTCGTGAAGGGCGTCAATGACAGCCTTGTTTGTCTGTGAATCGGTTATGTAGGGGAAATAGTGGTCTGCTGGGTTGTAAACGTGGTCATAGGGGACATCGTCAAAAAGCGAAGACTGTGGCAGGAATCCTTCGTTACCAATTGTCGCGATGAAAAAATCGTTGTTTGCGGCTTTGGCTGTTGTCCAGCATTCACTTGTCAGCTTCTTTTTGAGAAGAATCCTGTTGGTGCTGTAAAACGTGATGCAAAAGCCGTTGCGTGTAAATTTCCAGTCCGCCTTCGATTCAATTTTTTTTTCGAGCGTGTCGAAAAACTTTTGGATTCCAAAGGTGCCGTTCTTGACAAAGTCTAAAGCCTTTGGAAACTTGATGTTCTTGTCCAGCGCCGGGAGAGCAATATTTTCGATGGGGGCGCGAGCCGAAATGGTGACGGAGTCGCTTTCGTCATCGTAATCAAGCGGGATGAGGAGTGCAGGGGCAAGCGATTTTTCGCCCCACTTGATAAATCCTGTGACCAGGTACAAGTCCTGATTGCAGAAATCTTCGGTCTTGGTATTGAGGACTTTGCGGAATTTTTCGAGGTCGGCCTTTTGTTTTTCTTCGTCGTATTTGGCAGTGACAGGGAAAAACTGCGCAAGAGCGCGAGGCTTTGGATCGTTTTGCCAGATATCAAAAAACTGGTCGCCGTTACCTAAAAGCAGCGGGGATTGAAACTTGTTTTTTTGAGAAAAGCTAAGTAAGCGGTCTTTGCTATCAAAGGCTGCTGCTGCTTCGCGGATTTTTTCAATGGTTGCGGACATTGACGTTGATGCCATGTCCCGAATATAAATTTTTTTTAACGAAATGGACGCTATAGATGTTCCATAATTATGGATATTGCGTCAATGATGGATCTTGGTGCGTCATTTTCGGTCAGGTGCGCCTTGTAGCAGACGCGTCCGAAGAGCGTTTCGGGGGAAATGCCGGCTTCTTTGTCCTGGCGCAAGCTGTGGGCGAGTTCGCGCTTGGAAAGCTTCTTGTTGTTTGCATCCACGATGAGCGGGTGGTGCAGGTAGACGGGGCGTTCTTTGCGGCCTAGTGCTTCCATGAGTGCAATCTGGCGGGCCGTGGAGTTGCGGATGTCCTCGCCACGGACGATATGCGTGATGCCCTCGTCAATGTCGTCAACGCAGACGGCGAACTGGTAGGTCCATTGGTTGTCGCGGTCGCGGATGGGAAAATCCCCGCACTGGAGTTTCGGGTTCTCGTGAAAGTCTCCGAGACGTAGGTCGTGCCAGTCGATGAACTTGTTTGGAACGATAAACCGCAAGTTGTGCGGTGCTGAGTTGCTACTCAAAACTTCACTGGATGGGGCTAAGCCCCAACTCTTTGGCTCGGTTATGCCCATGCGAGCATGGGCGCAACACTCGCCTTTTGAGTTGTCTTCACTTCGTTCAGGATGACGAATTGCTTCGCTCAGGATGACGAGATGTTTGCATTTTCCCTGATAAATGATTTCTCCGGTTTCGCTTTGCGGGTTTTCGGCGAGGAGCTGCTTGCGGCTGCAATAGCACGGATAAACGAGCGATTTTGCAACAAGTTTTTGGAGGGCGGCTTCGTAGATCGGTCCGCGGGCACTTTGTATGCTCTCGGAATCGTACTTGAACCCAAGCCAAGCTAAATCTTCTCGGATGCCTGCGATGTAAGCGGGGCGCGCACGGCTCTGGTCATGGTCTTCGATTCGCAGATGGACTTTTAAATTCCATTTTTTTGCGGCGGCCCACACATAAAGTGCCGAAAGCAGATGGCCTTCGTGAAGGTAACCCGTGGGGCTAGGTGCGAATCGAATTTTTCCAGACATGGTGCAAATGTAGTTACGGAGTAAATATAAGTTGTAAAATTATTACTAAAGTCACATAATTTCTATGAAAAAACATATTTATTTCACTTTTTGCTTCTAAAACGCATTTCTTATAATATATTATTGAGGTAATGGGATGTAACACTGGAGTAATTATGGGTGGAATGAGACTTTCGAGGGCCTGCGTGGCTCTTTTCTTTGCGTTTGCAGCAAATGCTTTCGCTAATGATGTTGTCGCTACGGCTTCGAACGGCGCAACAGTAATATTACACGACAATGGTCGCTGGGAGTACCATCAGAACAACAGCAAGATTCGCGATGTGCGTGAAAGTGCCATTCCCGAAGATGCCAGGTTCAATGTAATGGTCGAATACGAAAGACCTGAGCAGGTGCGTAAGAATTTGCGCCTTGCGATGGAGGCTGCTTATGCGACTGAAGAAGAAATTCGCGACAGCCTGAGAACGGTCCCGAAGGGCGGCTATATCTATTTTCAGGTGAAAACATCTCAAATCAAGAAGGGAATGCCTCGCAAGTTGACGTACTCGTTGTACGATGGCAGCAAGAAACCTATATTTACGAAAACAGCTTACGATACCGAAGCGGTTCCGAGTGAACAGAGAGGCGTTTCTAACCTGCTCGTCGTCCCTGTTTACGGACACCCCAAGTCCAATGTGATGCTTGCAAGAGTGCAAACACGAGACGGGATGGAAACGCTCGATATCGATATTCCCGTAAGGTAATTTGCATTGCTAAAATTTGCGGTAGTCGATCTCGAAACGACCGGCGGACATGGTGAAGATAATCGTATAATGGAAATCGGAATCGCCCTGATGGACGGTTCCGAAATTGTTGAAACGTACCACGCACTTGTGGACCCAGGTAAGCCTATTACGCCATTTGTGCGCGAACTGACGGGCATCACTGACGAAATGGTGAATGGACAACCGCAATTTGGCATAGTTGCAGAGCATGTGGCTGCGCTTTTGCAAGACCGCATTTTTGTAGCGCATAATGTCCAGTTCGACTGCAAGTACATGACTGCGGAACTGAAGCGCTGCTGCATCAAGTTCAACCCTGCGAGACTTTGTACGGTAAAGCTCGCGCGGCGCGTGTTCCCGGGGCAGCCGAGCTACAGTTTGCACAAGCTTACGGAATCTCTTGGACTCCCGGATTTTAACCATCACCGCGCTTTGGACGATACGCTTGCGGCGGCCGCCATTTTGAAGTCGGCTCTGGAAAAAGTCGGCGAGACCGGCGTGATGAAAAACGTCGTGAATTTATCTGTTGCCAAGAAACAGGCGTTTTGCAAGTAGTTGTTGGGTCTATAGTCTTAAGTCAATGGCTATTGGTTTATGGCTAATGCGAGAATCGCAACTACGAGATGCGCGCGAGATTAAAACTTCAACAATCCCATTTTATATTTGAGCTTCAAGATGCGGGCGGCGGATTCTTCGATTCGCCGCTTGTATTTTGAGTTTTTTTCGCAAAGGTCCATCATGATGTCGAGCATGTCCTTGGCTTTTGATGTGTAGGAGATCATGAGCATGTCGTTGCCGGCGTCAATGATGGCGGTGACGAGGCGCTTGAAGTCTTTGTCCGGGTAGGTCTTGCGAGGCTGAATTTGCGTTTTGCCGCTTGCCCATGTGCGAAGGGATGTTCCCCAGAGGTCGTCGGTGAGCATGACCATGTCCGGGAATCCGCGACGGGCCATTTTTACAATGTTGGCGTCGAAGACGGCGGGGCGGCTTGAAATGCGCAGAAAATGGACGCTCGACATCATTGTGACAGGAATGTCGTTTGCAAGAGTCTTGAAAAAGGAGATGTTCTGGTCAATTTTTTCTTTGGGTGAAGCGCTGATGGCAATTTGCAAGTCGCTGTTTGTCCAGGAATCGTAACCGGGGAAGTGCTTTGAAACGCAGATGATGCCGTTGTCGCGCATGCCGTTGACGAATGCTCTTACTTTGTAAGCGTTTGATGTGTCGTTACCCCACGAGCGTCGGCTTTCTTCCATGAACGAATTGGTGCCGCGGTGGTCCTTGGACGGGTCCAGAACTGGTGCCAAATTCATGTTGATTCTGATGTCTTTGAGTACGCTCCCGACTTTTTTTGCGAGCGAGTGAATTTGCGTGGTATCCATGCGACGCATTTCGCGGGCGCTCGGGAGGCCTTCCCATTGCTTTGAATACGATACTAAACGGTTAACGAGGCCGCCTTCTTGGTCGAGTGCCGTGAAAAGAGGAATCTTCAAGTTCCTGTCGATTTCGTCCATTCGTTCTTTGTAATTGTCGAAACTGCGGAGGTGCTTGCCTGTGATGAGCACGCCGCCGAGCTCGTTTTCGATCACGAATTGCGGCGAGGTGAGGAACACCATGATCATTTGGCCAGCTTTTTGGCGCATGGACATGGAATTCCACAACGGCATGAGTTCATCGGGCAAGTTGTACGGATTTTTGTCGGACTTTGCGACACTCGACGAAGACTGCGGTGCTTTGGTGGAGCTGGAGGTCGCGAGAGTCGTCGAATCTTTTACGAGGTTCGCGGAACTTGATTCCGTGACATTTTCCGATGATGAGTAAGTGCAAATGGGTGCTACAGACGAAGACGAAAACACGCACATGGTCTCTTCGGACGATGAACTTGCGTAAAAAGGAGTTTTGTCTTGCGCAACTGGGGCTGTACTCTTTGCAGAAGCGCTTGTCGCGGGCATGATGATGCTATCGTCAATGGCCAACGGCGCTTTGGCTTTAGGAACGTTTCCCGAAGCCATGGCGGAATAAGCCGCGAAAAGAGCAAGTGTATATAAAAGTCTTAAGGTCATGTATTAACATTCATTGTGTCTTCTTGACACAGAAATTCATTTGTCATCCTGACACTGAAAGTGGAAGGATCCAGTGAAATTTAACTGGATTCTTCGTCCTTGCGGACTCAGAATGACAAGCTTTATCACTCTTCACTCTTTTTCTTCGCACCGAATCGGCGGGGCTTGAATTCACGCGGCGGGAAATCAAACTTGAGCTTGCCCTTCACGAGCGTGAGGTATGCGTCGAACAGGCGGCGAGTCTTGTTGCTGCGGAATCCCTTGATAAGCGAAGTCTTTTCGCCGGCGAGCAGTTTCTTGATGTCGTCGAGCGGAATTTCCTTGCCGAGGAGAATCTTCGGGAGCGTGATGCCGCTTGGTTCTTTCTTCACGTAGCTTTCTGAGACGTAGCCTGTGAGCGTCTCGTAAACGTCTGAACCGTCAACAGGCGACTTGCCGATGACTTCGCCGAGTTCGATTTCTTCGGGCTTTTCGTCAAAGACAAATTCGACTTTGTTCTCGTCGTTGATGATGAGAACGGCCGAGAATTCGGCGCCCTTCTTGCTGCGGAAACCGGTCAAAGGGCCAATCTTGCGCTTGGTCAAGAGTTCAACGATTTCACTTTCGGACAAGTGCTTGCCGCCCACAATCTTGCGGATGACGATGCCGTCTTCGGTGGTGTAGCGGCTGACCGTTTCGAAAACCTTCTTGCCGTTTACAGGGCTGAAGCTTGCTTCGTCGGTCGTGCTTTCTTCCTTGAATCCCTTGATGTTTTTCACCATCGTCTTTGTCATTTCGACGATGCCGTTCATGAACGCTTCGCGAGATTCCTTGCCCTTCGAGATGAGGTCCATCTTGTATTCCCATTCACCGGTGAGTTCTGGGCTGGTGAGGGCTTCGCAGTTCATGGCGGAGAGGACCTTGATGAGGTCAAATGCCTTTGCGGTCGGGATCATTTCCTTGCCGTCGCGGACAACGTACTTGTCGCTCACGAGTTTTTCAATGATGGCGGCGCGTGTGGCAGGCGTTCCGAGGCCGCGTTCCTTCATGGCGTCGCGGAGTTCGTCGTCTTCCACGAGCTTACCTGCACTTTCCATCATCGAGAGGAGCGTACTTTCGGTGTAGTGTGCAGGCGGCTTGGTAAAGTCTTCTTTAGCGTCAATTTCGAGCGTTTTGGCGGTGTTGCCGTTCAGCTTCGGAATATTCGATTCTTCGTCGGATTCCTTGCCGTAAATGGCCTTGAAGCCCGGATCCACAAGAATCTTGCCTTCGGTGATGAAGGTCTCGTTTTCGACTGTCGTGATTCGTGTCGTGTTCAAGTACTGCGCTGGCGGGAAGAACACCGCAATAAAGCGCTGGCAAATCATCGTGTAGATTTTTTCTTCAGCTTCGGAGAGTCCCTTCGGCACAACGCCTGTCGGGATGATGGCGAAGTGGTCCGAGATTTTCGAGTTGTCAAAGACCTTCGGCGTACGCTTCACGTAGTTCTTGTCCAAAGCTTCTTGAGCGAATTTGGCGAGCGGACCTTCAATCTTGCCGAGTGTTGCCTTTACTGGGGCGACGTAATCTTCGGGCAAGCAACGGCTATCGGTACGCGGATACGTGGTCGCCTTGTAATGTTCATAGAGTGACTGGGCGATGGAAAGCGTTGTCTTTGCGCTGAATCCAAAGCGGTTGTTTGCTTCGCGCTGGAGCGTGGTGAGGTCATAGAGCTGACCGCACTTCTGCTGGCCCGGGGCGGTGGTCTCTTCGATGGAGCCGGTCTTGCCCTTGCACTTGGCGAGAATTTCCTGAGCGCGAGCTTCGTCAAAAATCTGCTTGACGCGGTCTTTGCCGTTTTCTTTATCGACGGTGAACCACTTGCCTTGGTAGCCTGCGCCTGCGTTATCGAACGAGGCTTCGATCGTCCAGAACTTTTGCGGTACAAAGCGGTTGCGTTCTTCTTCGCGCTTCACGATAATGGCAAGCGTCGGAGTCTGCACACGTCCGCACGGCGTAATCTGGAACCCGCCCATGGAGCTGTTGTAGGCGGTGAGTCCGCGGCTTCCGTTCATGCCTACGAGCCAGTCGGCTTCGCTACGGCAGAGGGCGGCGTTCCTCAAGTTCACCATGTCTTCTTCGGTACGGAGGTGCTCGAATGCGTCCTTGATGGCGGCAGGCGTCATGCTCTGCATCCAAAGTCTCTTGAATGTCTTGCCCTTGAAGTTTCCCTTGAGAATGTAGTCCACGATGTAATAGAAAATCAGTTCACCTTCGCGGCCCGCATCGCATGCGTTTATAATCGTCGTCACGTCCTTGCGCTTGATGAGCTTGCCGAGGGCGGAGAGATGGGCTTTTGTGGTCGGTAGGGCAACGAGCGGGAACTTTTCCGGGAGCATGGGGAGTGTTTTCATGTCCCATGCTTTGTAGCGTTCGTCGATATCTTTCGGGTCGGCGATACCAACGAGGTGACCAATCGCATGGCTTACGATGGTTGAATCGCTTTCGTAATAGGCGGTTTCTTTCTTGAAGGATTTTGCACCGAGCACTTTGACGAGGTCGGCTGCCACGCTAGGTTTTTCTGCGATGATGAGCGTCTTGCCTTCGATAGCCGCTTTTGATGTTTTTGCGGCAGTTTTCTTTGTAGTGGTTTTAGTTGTCGCCTTAGTTGTAGTTTTAGTCGTTGCCATTTTTATTTCCACTTAAAACGTCCGAACAGGCCGAACAGTACGGCCAGTACGGTAAAGGGGGCGTGGATGAATTCAACCGGGATGCACCACTTGAGGAGGTGTTCCTGCTTGAATATTTTGAGCCCGCGAATAATGAGAACCATGTCGCCTACGCTCTTGCTCAAGAACGCTATCAATGTGGCGACGAAAATCTTGAAACTGAAAATCGAGAATGCTGCGGTGATGCAGAGCATGGTAAGGAACAGGAACACCATCGAGAGCACAAAGACGATTTTTGGGGTATAGTAGATGGTCTTTGATGCCCAGCGTTTGCGCTGTTCCCAGAGGGCCTTGAGTGTTTCCTTGCCGCTTGTGGTGACGAACGTGGAGGGCGTGATGCAGTAGCGCATGGCCCATGGACGGTCGGCTGCCAGTTTTTGCATCAGGAGGTCGTCGTCTCCGCTCTGGATTTTGATGACGCCTGTAAAGCCGTTCACGCTCTGGAAGAAGCTTTTGCGGTAGGCGAGGTTGTTGCCTGTGCTTGTGAGCGGGAGGTGCATGGCGAGGCCTGCTGTGCCTGCGACGCGGTAAATCAGCGTTTCGACCGCCTGCATGCATATGATGAACGGCGAACTCTTGTCGGTCGGGATGTACGAGTGTCCGGCGACAAGTTCAATCCCCGGTTCGAATTCCTTGACGATCCCTTTGATCCAGGACGGCTGCACGATGCAGTCGGCGTCCGTGAGGCAGAGGATTTCTCCGTTGCAGGCTTCGATCATCTTGCTGATGGCCTGCTTCTTGGGACTCACTCCTTCGGGGATGGAATCGATCGTGAGTACGTGGAGGCGTTCAAATTTTGCTTCGTATTCCGCGAGAATCTTCGGGGTGTCGTCCGTGGAGCGGTCATCGGCTACCCAGACTTCCCAATCGCCCTCGTAATCTTGCGAGAGTACGGAGTTGAGCGTTTCGCGGATGCCTTCGGATTCATTTCGGGCCGCAATCAGGATGCTCACCTTCGGGAGTGGTTCCGGGTCGGCAAAGCCCTCGCGTACGCGCCCGAGCGCACGGTAGAACCGCACTTCTAACCCGAGATAGAAGATGGCGAGTATTGCCAAAAGCCCGATGGCCACGTATGTCAAAACCGTAAGGAACATTGTTCTTCGGCAAAATGTAATAAGGTTTTTTTGAATGTTTAAAACTCACCATCAAAATCGCGGGGCATTTTTACGCATATAATATTATAGTAAGCGACTAGGTGCTGAACGTGTGGGCAGCAGGTGATTCGAAATTAGGATTTCGGAATTAGGAATTGGCGGAAAACGGTATTACTTTCTTGCGGAAAGTTTTGGCCAGGAAATTTCGGGCTTTTGATTGAGGTAGGTGAGGCGAGTCCAGGAATCGTCGCGGAAAGTGCTGCCGAGCGTGAACTCGTCGATTTTCCCGGTGAATCCGCCGATTTTCAAGTCTGCAAGTTCGCGGTTGCCGTCCCAGTCATTGCTGGTTTCTTCGGCCTTGATTGAGGTGCCATTGATAAAATAACTTGTTTGCGGAATGGAGTGCTTGCTGAATGCTATGAAAATCCATTTGCCCGCTTCAATTCCTTCTGTGCCAGATGCCCATGTTTGTTTGTAACTTGCGGTGTCCGTCGCGCCTTCGTCGCCTGCTCTTTCTGTGGCGACGTGATAAAATTCTACGACGAAGCCTTGAGCGGGATCGTAGCGTAGCGCGTATTCGTCTGCTTTTTCAAAGATGGTCTGCTGCTCTAACGATTCAAGGTTGATCCACAGAGAAAAACAGAATTGACCGTTTCCAAAGGACAAATTAACCTTGCGGGTCGAATCTGCCTTGGCGGAATTTTTCGCGGTGATTGTAGTCGTTGCGTCTAGCGCTATGGATGATCTGAGAACGCCGTCAGAGTTGCGGTTCTCGGTGCTCGTCTTGGATCCAGTTTCGGTAGAATTTAACATTCCGTTGAAATAGCCCTTCTCGGCATCGTCCCTGAAGGTGGTTTCGCTGTCGAAATGGTACACGAGCGAATAGCTGCGGTTGGTCGGGAATATGTCCAATGCGTAAAAAGGATACTGCAATCCGTCATAAACAATCTCTAGCGAATCATCAACATTTAATGAATCCACGCGGACCCAGATGACCATTTCCTTTGATTCTCTGTCAAAACCTGCATAGCTAATCGGAAGATTGCTGCGGTGACGCCCATCTTTCGAAATACGCGCAGCATCCCAACGACCATAATTAACATACTGGAGCGAATCAAAATCGCAGATGTCTTCCGTCAATCGAAGCGCAATCGGAATGTCGGTCACAACAGAATTCAGCGTGTCGATTCCTTTGGGGAGAGCTAGCGGCGCCACAAAGGTAAGGGTTACAGAATCACGAGGAGTTTCAATGTCGGGTTCGATCGGACTTGGCTCAAGAATCGTCTCGGTATGTCCCGCAACGATATCGACTTTTAGATACGCCCAAGGATTTGCACTAGAATATTCGTCAATGAACACCTGCAAATCGAACTTGCCTACAGGCAAGCTATCGATAAACAATGTATGCTCGTGAACAACGATGTTTCTATGAATAGTCGTTCCCAAAACGGTGGCGACACCTGCTGCGCCGTCCGAAAGATTTTCTATGCCTTCGAATTTTATGATTCCCGGATCGCGCAAAGTATCGCTAACAGCGACGGAATCGTCTTCGGTGACGCTTATGTTCTGCACGAGGAACCGCTTGCCGGATTCTTCGTGGAAAGCCTCGACGGCGTAAGTGCCCGGGGGAATGGAATCGAGGCTATAGTAGCCTTTTGAATCTGTTTCTGTGGAGTAGGCGGCGGGGAGTTCGCCAGAGGTGGCGTTAAAGTCGCTAGGAACGCAGTGTACGCGCGCGAATGCGGCGGGCTTGCCGTTATCCAAAAGGAAAATACCGGCGAGTTCTGGAGAACCCGTCTCGGCGCTGTTGCCTGCAATATGGCTGTCGGAGGAACAACCTCCAAGAATTGCAGCAGACGCAATCGAAACAGCCAATATGTTTTTGCAGAACTTCATTGATACCAATATATATAAGATTTGCGAAAAGCGGGAGGGCTATTGATCGCGATTGCAATCGTTATTGGATATAGTGGCGTAAAGTCTTGCCTGTTTTGGAGTATTCGATCACGATGACGTGTGCGGCGGGCATTTGGGCGGGCTTGCAGTCGCCGGAGTATAGCGGGCGCCCTTGAATGTCGAAGATGCGGTAGAAACCTGCTTCGGCTTCGGTGGCGTGGTGCACGGGGGAGGCGATACCGATGGTGCCTTCGCTGGAGCTGCTTACGGGTGTCGCACTGGAGCTAGATTCCGTGACGCTCGATGAAGAAACTTCGCTAGAACTGGATTCAGCGACTGTTGAACTGCTAGATTCTGCCGAGCCTTCGACGGTAAACGTCACGTATTCGGACATCCACGTGAGCCCGGAATTGTCCGTCACGACGGCGACTGCGGAATGCGTACCTGCGGCGAGATTCTTGACGGTGACTTGGTATGGTGTCGCTGTTGATGTTCCGACGAGCGTGTTGCCGACATAGAATGCAACGCTTTTCACGGAACCGTCGTTATCTTTAGCGTCGGCTTTTAAGGTCACGCCTGCGCTTGCGGCGATTTTTGCGCCAGCGGCAGGTGCGGTAAGCGTTACGCTTGCGGCCTTGTTGCTCTGGCCGAAGCCCTGGTTGTATTCGGGCATCTTGCCGTATCGTCCGCCGACGCCCGAGAGGTTTGGAATTTCTTTCGGGAGGTCTTCAACGTTTCGCTTTTCAAAGCTGTAGCTCGGGTTGAACGTTTCGGCTTGCGGGATTCCGCTTTTCACGGTGCCGTTGTAGCGGTGCTGTTGCTTGGTGCCTTTCCCGAACGAGACTCCGCTAAAGTAAACGTAGCCATTGTCGCCCCATTCGGCGAGGTAGCCCTGGCCGTTATCGATGTAGCTGTTTTCGTAGCGCACGTAAGCCTTCGCGTTTGCGCTGTGACCGTTTGCGCCTGCGACGAAGAATCGGTTGTAATCGACGTATTGGTTGTACAAATGAACTTGCGAGCCGTTGTTTTCTCCGGTGACTTTCGGAACGCGGCCGTAAGTGTTGTGCCAGTAGTTGTTCGCGTAAGTTAAATGCGCGTCTTCAACGAGTGCCATGTACGGGTCGGTGCCCCAGCAGTTGTAATCGTTGGCGCCGTCAAAATCGAGATAACTGATGGTGGCGTTGTCAACAAATTCCATATCCATGCCATCGGAAATCCATTTGTAGCTGATATGGTCGGCCCAGAACTTGTCTACATGCTTGCTTGCAGTGCCTACGGTTTCAAGGCCGTCGCCTCCTTCGATCAAGTGCGGGTTCACGTCGTAAATGGCGAGGTTGCGGTAAATGTGGTTGCTGGAGCCTTCGTTACTGCGCACGGCGATAGATGCTCCGCGGAGATTTGCGCCACGGCCCATGCCTACGAGGCTCTTGTTCGGCTTCGTGGTAATCCAGTTTTCCCACTTCTGCAAGTTTTCGCTTTCTTGCACAATCTGCACTCCTGCTTCGGTGAGGTCGCTGCAATTGTTCGCTTTGAATGTAATGCGGTAGAAGGTATTGGTTTTCCCCGTCACGCGGTTCTTTTCGGTACAGGTCGTTTTGCACCAAGTGCGGTTTTTGCTTTTTGCCTCGGTAACGGCGTTGCGGAACTGCCTAAAGTCGTAAGTGCCTTCGGGCACGAGAATCGTGACTGCATCGTTGCTCTGTAAGTACTTGCGGATGCTTGCGGAATCGCTTGCGATGACGACCTTGCCTGCGTCGCCGCCTGTCGTTGATGCGCCGAAGCCCTCGGCTTTCACATTGAACGTGAAAAGTAAAACTGCTGTTGGGTCGGATTCGTCACTCGTCCAGATCCATTTGGCTTGCGTATTCGGGGCGAAATTTTCGAGCGCACCGCCACTCGGGAGCTTGTTGCTTGCGTGAGAAAGCGTCGTCGCGCCACCCCATTGCGAGAGGTCACGCCCTTTGTTTTTCCAGGAGTTGTTGCCAACAACGGGCTTGGATTTCCAACCGCTGCCGGAATAGTAAGACTTGTCGAGATCGTCAATTTGCACGAGAACGCCTGGGGTGCCTTTGCCGTTTACGCCCACGACAGAAATTGCGTTTTCGCCGGGCAAGAATGTCATCGGGATGAAGCGTACGCGGCCTGCCTGGTTGTCTTCGGCAAGGAGAGAACCGTTGTGGTAAAGCCTGTAACCGCCATCGGCGACAATCCAGATGCCAGGGCCGTTCCCGGCGTTGTAAGTGGCTGCAATCAGCTGCGAACCGATTTTGTCGCCACCGCCGTAGGCGGCGTCGGACGGGAACGAAACAACTTCTGTTGCTGGAATTGAAGCGGAATCTGCGGCGTGTAATGCAGAAATTCCGAAAATTGAGACAACGCTTGCAAACGCGATGTGGCCAAAACCTTTAACACCCATATTGTTCATCCTCAGTTTTTATATATCTATAATCTAAATCCTGCTGGTAGCTATTCAAAGCGCTTTTCTCCTTAAGACGGATTTCTCGTTGTTTCTGGACAACGCTAAAAGTGAAATCTTCTACTCTTTTATGGCCTGTTTTTCTTACATTTATGGCATGGGCGAAAAGAAACTAGGGAAAAAAATCTTCGAATACCTGGATTACCGGGAATTTTTGAAGGATTACTATAGCGCAAAGAAGGAGGCTAACCCCGCCTTTTCGCTCCGTGTATTTTCTGATAAGATCGGGTTCAAGGCCAAGGATTTCATCAGTCGCGTAATGAACGGCGACAAGAACCTTTCGAGCGCGAGCATCCCGAAGGTCGCGTCTGGACTTCGCTTGGGCAAGCATGAAACGGAATTTTTTGTCGGGCTTGTGAAGTTCAATCAGGCCGAAACGATGGACGAACGCAATGCTGCGTTTGAAGAAATGCAGGCGGCGCTCAAGGTCGTGCGTTTTTCCGAAAAACAGCATATTCTCGGGCATACGCAGTATATGGTGTATTCACATTGGCGGCACCTGATTATCCGCAGCCTTATCGGCATGTTCGGCTTTGACGGCGACTACGAAGCTCTTGCGAAAATGGTCCACCCGCACGTGACGGCGGATGAGGCTAAAAAGTCGGTCAAGTTGCTCGAAGAATGTGAACTCATCAAGAAAGGGGAGGACGGCAAATACGTGCTCTCCGAAAGTGCAATCAGCACGGGTGACCGCACGTCAAAACTTGCGCTGCGCGGTTTCCACCAGCATTGTTTAAAGCTTGCGGCGGATTCTATCGATCGCGACCCGCCGGGCTCGCGTCATGTTTCTGGGCTTACGCTCGGCATCAGCCAGGAGGGCTACGAACGCATCGTGGAACGCATCAACGCCTTCCGCAAAGAAATCGCGCTCATTGCCGAAGAAGATAAAAATAGCGATAAGGTTTTCCAGTTGCAGTTTGCGCTGTTCCCCGTCGGCGGAAAATAAGATTTCTCTCTTTACAATAAAAATCTCGGTGCCTGCATCGGGATTTTTTTGATGTATGGGAGTATCTCCCGTTACAATCAAGTCTAAACAGTGCGTTTTTCTGCAAAAAAAGCGGTCCGGCGCTCGCTTTTATACACCAAAACGTTAATAGCTGAGCGCCGAAACCGCGAAATGTCGGTCAAAACCAAAAGATTATCCCATATACACCCTTGCACGACAATATAGTGCTAAAATACCTTTGTTTGGGAAAATGTTGCCTGTCACTATAATAAATGGTTGTCTATAGACAACGGCTAATGTTTTTCAGTTTTCTTCTTCCTACTGTCTACCGCCTACTAACTACTAATCCCCACTTGACCCCTTTCTTGCGTTTTACTACATTTGTGCCACTTTGAGAATTAATATCGCACAAAAACTTACTGATTCCGAAGACCAACGAGTGGTCTGGTCCCATGCCGACGCTCCTGAAATCTTCGACGAACTGCACCTCAAGGGCGATCTGGTAGCCGAGGTGCTGGTTAGCCCCGAAGGCAACGGCAAGTGCCTTGTGACCGGTACTATCTCTGGAGTGCAAACACTCACTTGTGTCCGCAGCCTGGATCTTTTTGACCGTCCGTTCGAAACCGAGATTGTTGTCGAGGTGGAGCGCGGAGCATGCGCTGCACAGGAACTTCATGACGACGACGATGATGTCTTCGCCTACACGATTCCGCAGACACAGGACTTCGTAGATGTTTCCGAGTGCGTCCGACAGCTGGTGACCCTACAGGAACCCATTGCGCCCGTGAAAAATCCTGACGAAGATTTTATCTTTGTAACAAACAATCAAGCTGGCGATGGTGCCGATGCTGAAAAGCCGCTCGACCCCCGCTGGGAAAAACTCAAAGCTCTTAAGAGCAAAATGGAAAACAGGAGTTAAAAATGGCAGTACCTAAGAGAAAAACTTCGACCGCTCGTCGTGACAAGCGCCGCACCCACTGGAAGATGGAAGTGCCGGCTATGGCTACCTGCGATCATTGCGGTTCCGTGAAGCGTCCGCATCGCGTGTGCCCGGTTTGCGGCTTCTACAACGGTGTGGAAGTTGTTGACATGAAGGGTGCCGAAGCTTAATCTAGGAGGAATCCGTGATCAAAGTTGCACTGGATGCCATGGGTGGCGACTACGCCCCGAGTGTTTGCATTGAAGGCGCCGTTAGCGCAGTCAAGAAAAACCCCAATATTCATGTGGTTCTCTGCGGACCTGAGGCCGAGGTCAAGGCTTCTCTCGAGAAGCTTGGTTACACCGGCAATCAGATTTCCGTAGTTGATGCTCCGGATCCTGTGGCTATGGATGAACATCCTGTCATGGTGGTCAAGAAGAAACAGCATTCTGGCTTGGTGACTTGCGTTGCCTTGCAGAAGAAAGGTCTTGTCGATGCTTCTGTCAGCGCCGGTAACTCTGGTGCTATGATGGCTAGCTGCCTCATGATTCTCGGTAAGTCCTGTGACGAATTCTCCCGTCCGCCTATCGGGGTTGCACTTCCGACAAAGGATCGCCGCATTGTGTTGGTCGATGGCGGTGCAAATGTTGATGAACGCGCTTCTACTCTCGTTGACTTTGCCATTGCAGGTTCTGCATTTGCTGAAGCTTACCTCGGTTACGAAAATCCGAAGGTTGGCCTCTTGAACATGGGCGAAGAAGAACACAAGGGTCCGGCTGTTTTGCAGGAAGCCTACCAGCTCCTCAAGTCTGCCCCGGTCAACTTCATGGGCAACATCGAAGGTCGCGATCTTATCGCAAGCAAGGCCGATGTTGTCGCTTGCTCCGGCTATACGGGTAATGTCGTGCTCAAGCTTCTGGAAGGTTTCTTCGAAATGCACCAGGAAATGTTCGGCACGATCGACACTCCGGCTGGCAAGCGCTTTGCTGAAATGTGGGACTACCGCGCTACGGGTGGCGCTCTGCTGCTCGGTCTCAATGGCATTGGTATCATCGCTCATGGCCGTTCCGATGCTCTTGCAATCGAAAAGGCTGTTGATGCAGCTGCCAAGTATGCCGAAGCTGACGTTGCCAATAAGGTGAACGCTCGCCTCGCTGCAATCAAGTCCGAGGAAGCTCCGAAAGCATAACTTTTGTCTTTAGACTTTAGTTGCAATTAGACGGATCTAGTGAACGCTAGGTCCGTTTTTTTTGTTTAGTCATTGGTCAATGGTCTGTAGTTATTAGTTGATGAGGTGTGGGGTATGAGGGATGGGCTCGGACCTGCGGTCCTACAGACGAGAGAGTAGAGATTTAGCACTGTCATCCTGAGGTGTTCGCCCCGAAGGATCCAGTAAAGGTATAGGCTATGGGCGCGGGGCTATCGCCCCTTTGGGGTATGGGCTATGGGCACGGACCTACGGTCTTTTGATGTATGAGCTATTTAAGGGCTTAGAAGCTTACGTGCATTCCGATACCCGCTTGTGGGTGGAGAACATCTATTGTTGGCGTTATAAATAAATGTGCAGATTGAGTTTTTTTCTTAGGAATGAAACAATAGATACCGTAAATGATTATTGGAATACCGATTAACGCGAGAGGAATTCCAAGTGCCGCCATGTTTGGTTCGTCATCTTGATTGTGGTTTTTATATGCGACAAATGCCACAACACCTACTACAGTTAAAGGAATTCCTGTAGCTAACGCTAGTAAACCATCTTCTTTGTTGTTTTCTTCATTGCTAAATAGATTGTAAATATCATCTGGAGTTATTTGATTGTTGTTTGTATTATTGTTTTCGACTGCAGCGAAGGTATTCCCTAGTAAAAGGAAAATGATTAATAGCAATTGTCTCAAATAAAACAAAATCAGTAACCTCAAAAAAGTCTCGTACAAATTTTAGAAAAAAGAATATTTTCTTGAAAATTGAATGCCCTAATCACTAGCCACTGTCTACTTCCTACTTCTAACTTCCTACTAAGTTCTAAGTTCTCTTAAATTTCCTTCTGAAACTTTTTTATCTTGAGTAACAAATAAATATGCTTTGGACGGACCGTCTGGCACCGGTGGTGTGACGGCCTTTCTAAGCTTAAATCATTTATATTCACCAATGACAGTTAATGTCATACAGGAGGTCAATTTATAATGCCTACGAAGTCTATTGTGACTGGCGCTTCTCGTGGTATCGGTCTTGCCATTGCAAGGGAACTTGCGGCTCGCGGTTCTGATGTTGTGCTTATTTCCCGCGGCGGCTGCCCGGAACAGGCCGAAGCGATTGCCAAGGAATTCGGCGTCAAGACGTTCACGTTCGCATGCGACGTGAGCAACTCCGAATCCGTGAAGGACGCTTTCAAACAAGCTATCGACGCACTGGGTGGCGTGGACTGCCTCGTGAACAACGCTGGCATCACCCGTGACGGCCTCGTACTTCGCATGAAGGACGAAGATTTCGATAATGTTATCGCAACGGACCTCCGCTCGACGTTCCTCTGCACCAGAGCCGTCCTCAGGACGATGATGGGCGCCCGCAAAGGCAGCATCGTGAACATTGCAAGCTTGAACGGTATCAGAACTCAGGCCGGCCAGGCCAACTACGCCGCTGCAAAGGCTGGCGTGATCGGCATGACCAAGTCCAACTCCATGGAATTCGGCTCTCGCGGCATTACCGTGAACGCTGTCGCTCCGGGATTTATCGATACGGACATGACCGCCGCCATGAGCGAAGAGACCCGTGCAAAATATGCCGCCCAGATTCCGCTTGGCCGCCTCGGTCAGCCGGAAGATGTCGCCAAGGCTGTAGCATTTTTAGCATCCGACGATGCCAAATACATTACCGGACAGGTAATTGGTGTCGATGGGGGCTTGAACGCTTAACAACATTTTATTAAATTTGGACAAAACTTTTTCCCATGGAGAAAAAAATGAACGAAGAAATTTTCAAGAAGGTCACGGACGTGATCGTTGCTAAGTTGGAAGTCAAGGCTGAAGATGTCAAGCCCGAATCTGAATTCGGTAATGACCTCGGTGCTGACTCCCTGGACCGTGTTGAACTCGTGATGGCCCTCGAAGACGAATTCGATGTCGAAATCCTCGATTCCGACGCTGAAAAGTTCCAGAAGGTTTCTGACGTTGTTGCTTTCCTCGAAGCACACAAGAAGTAATCTAGTTTTACTTTAGCCCGCATCTGTTGGGCAAAGAAAGAGCTTTGGGTCCCCGGTTCCGCCGGGGATTCTTTTTTTAGTCGTTAGTTATTAGTCAGTAGTCATTAGTAGTTAGTCATTAGTCAGTAGTTGATCGTTCTTAGTTGTTGCTAATGACCAGTAACCAAATACTACATTTCATCTAGCATTTTAAACTATTAAGGAGATTCTGTTGGAAGATCAAAACCTGCTCCACAAGATTCTAAAACTCTGGTTTCGCCAGAAGTCCGGTGACGGGCTTGAGGCTAAGCTTGGGTACAGATTCCGCGATCCAGAACTGCTGGCTCATGCACTCGTCCACCGTTCGTTCCTCGTCGGGAAAGACGTCCCGTACGCAAGCAACAACGAGCGCCTGGAGTTCCTCGGCGATTCCGTCCTCAACATGCTTACGACGGAATATTTATACAGGACGTATCCGAGCGATCCGGAGGGCGAACTCTCCAAGCGCAAGAGCGCGATTGTCTCGGGGCATGCCTGCGCCCAGTCGTCCAAGGAATGGGACTTGAGCGAATACGTGAAAATCGGAAAATCCGAAGCCAAGATGGGCGGTCGCGGCAAGGAAAGCATTCTCGCTGATGCCTATGAAGCTGTGCTTGGTGCCGTCTATCTCGACGGCGGCCTCGAAGAGGTCCGTGCCATTTTGAATAAGTTCCATTTCCCGCGCGTACAGGAAATCATCAGTGCGACCGACTTCGTGAACTACAAGAGCGAACTTCTGGAATTTTGCCAGGGCAAGTTGCGCTGCTCTCCGGAGTACGTGATTGTTGGCGAAGAAGGCCCGGAACACCAGAAGGTGTTTACGGTCGAAGTGGTCGTGAACGGCAAATCATATGCCCGCGGTCAAGGCCCGAACAAGAAGAAGGCCGAACAGGAAGCTTCCCGCTTGTCGCTTGAAACGCTCAAGGCAGAAGCCGCCGAAGCCGAAGCAAAAAAAGCAGCAGCACCCAAAGTCAAACAACCCGCACACCATATCGGATTGCCGTGATTAAAGTAGGAAGTAGACAGTAGGCGGTAGGATGTGGTTCGTATGTAGAGCCTGCGTTGTCACGCATGCTTCCGAGCCTATGTTGTCATGCCCGCCACTGAGCGGGCATCTCCTTTTTATCTATCTTATCCTGCATGAAAACTTTCTCCCTCCGCTCTTTACTTGCCGTTCCGATGGCGGCTGCTCTTGCTTTTGCTCTTGTTGCCTGCAATGAATCCGGCGATTCCAAATCCAGCCAATCTTCGAAAAAAGGCACCGTCGTTTCTGAAGCCGATTGCCCGATTCTCCCGATTGATTCTACCGCGACCGGCGAGTTCGACCCGATTGCCTCCAAGGATGCCCGCGCCTGCGGTTCCATCACGCTTTGGGGTTCCGCCATGCCGAAGTCTTTCAACATGTGGGAAGACTATAACAGCTTCTCTGCCGAACTCATGAACATGATGTTCGAACCGCTCGTGAGCCTGCATACCACTGAAGATCGTGAAGTCGGTATCCTCGCCGACAAGTGGGAAGTCTCCGAAGACGGCAGAACGTTCACATTCCATGTGGACCCGCGCGCGAAGTGGAGCGACGGCAAGTCGATTACCGCCGAAGATGTGCAGTTCTACTACGATGTCATCATGGACGAGAAAAACCTCACGCCGATTTTCAAGGTGGGCCTGAGCCGCTTTGAACGCCCGGAAGTCGTCGATAGCTTGACGGTCCGCATGACCGCGAAGGAATCGCATTGGGGCAACTTCTGGGAAGCCGCCGGCATGCTCGCATTCCCGAAGCACGTGTGGGGAGGCAAGGACTTCAACAAGATTCGTTACGAATTCCCGGTGGTCTCTGGCCCGTACATCATCAAGACGTTCCGTGAGGATCGCTTTGTCGAACTCCAGCGCCGTAGCGACTGGTGGGGCTTCAAGAAAAATTGGAACCACGGCAAGTACAACTTCCAGAAAATCCGCTACCGCTTCATGAACGACCAGACGAAGGCGCTCGAAGCGTTCAAGAAGCAGGACTTCAACGCTTACGCCATTTACACGAGCAGCATCTGGATGAAACAGACCGATTTTGATGCTGTCAAGAAGGGCTGGGCTGTCAAGCAGCGCATCTACAACAAGGAACCGATTGGCTTCCAGGGCATGGCAATCAACCTCCGCAAGCCGCAGTTCCAGGATGTCCGCGTCCGTCGCGCACTTTCGTACCTCTTGAACCGTGAAGCGATGAACGAAAAGTACATGTACGGCCAGTACTTCCTCCTCAATAGCTACTATCCGGATCTCTGGGCGAATAACCAGAACCCGACAGCACCTGTCTACAGCTACAATCCCGAAAAGGCTCGTGCGCTCTTTGCTGAAGCGGGCTACAAGGTGAATGGGGAAGGCGTTCTCGAGAAAGACGGCAAGCCGTTTGCCATCAACTTCATCACGAGCCAGGAGGACTTGCGTCACCTCACGCTTTTCCAGGAAGACTTGAAGAAGGTCGGCGTCGTGGCGACCATCGAACAGATGAGCCAGAGCACGCTCCGCAAGCGCTTGGACGATGCCGACTTTGACCTTTACTGGGTGAACTGGGGCGCTGGCCGCCTCCGCGACCCGGAAGCAAGCTGGATCTCTACGACCGCTATGCAGAAAGGAACGAACAATCTCTCCGGCGTTCAAGACCCCATTGTCGATAGCCTCATCAATTTGCAGAAGACGGAATTTGACCTCGCAAAGCGCAACGAAATCCTCAAGGCGCTTGACAACCGCCTTGCCGAAATCGTCCCGTACGTGCTCATGTGGCAATGCGACCACCACCGTATCCTCTACTGGAACCGTTACGGCACCCCCGAAAAGATTCTCGACCAGTTCAACCGCGAAGATGCAATTCCCGTTTACTGGTGGGTCGATCCGGTCAAGTCCGCAGCGCTTGACAAGGCGATGAAATCCGGTGAATCGCTCCCGATTCCGCCGTTCGATATCCGCTAACCCGCGCGCATCTCGTTGCCGCATCCCGTCATCCTGAGCGCGTTCGCGCACAGTTCCTACAGCGTTTGTCATGCCCGCCACTGCGCGGGCATCTCCATCTCGTCAGTCTCGAAACGCAAAAGTCCCGGCATAGCCGGGACTTTTCACATACATATTGGTAGTGTACCTTTAAAATTATTTATTTGAAGCTTGCGTTGAACGAAGCAGACAATGTAATCGGCGTTTTTGTATTGTCATCGCATGTGGCGGCGAGATAGTCGTCACCCAAGGTGAACGAAGCGCTTACGTCAAAGGAGAACATCTGGTTGATTTTGATGTTGGCGCCTACATACGGAGATACGCCGACATCGCCGCTGGTCTCGCCGTCCTTGTGCCCGTTAGCCTGCGGGTTGGTCAAGATTATATTCATTGTTGCGCCGAAGTACGGGGTTACAACCGGAGAAACATTGGGGTCCAGTTCTGCATTGAGGCTCAAAACCATCGGCGGCTTCTTGTGGTTGCTGCCTTCGGTAATGATAGTGAGTCCTACTTCAGATCCGAGAGCTACGGCTCCAAAGTCCTTGGAGTACTGTCCGCCAAAGTAGAAGCTAAAACCGTCATCGTTGATGGCGTCCTTGCCGGTCGGAAAAGTTACATCGAGGAATGCGGCTACAGTCGAGATGATCTGGTAACGTCCGCCAAAAGTCAGGTTCTTCATGCCTTCCTTGTCGGCGTCATGGCCTTCCCAACGGGTGACGACTGTAAAGGGAAGTTTCAAGTACAGTTCTAGGTTCTGGACAGGGACAAAGCGACCTTTTGCTGAAAGACCGAGGTCTTTCCAGTCGCCTTGCATCGTGAAGTCCGAGACGATTTTGACTTCGCCGCTTTGTGCGGCAGGGACTGGGAAGTTGCTGAAAGTTGCGAAGCTAGATGTAGCGAGTACAGCTGCACCCATAAGAATTTTTCTTAACATAACATCTCCATACATGAGTTTTGCGGCAAATATAATTAAAAACTATAGGGAAAAATGATGTTATGTAAAATAAAAGAAACCAGCCGAAAAATCGACTGGTTTTAAAGTGAAATTGACCGGGAAAAATTAGAACTTGAATTCCATATCAAGCGCAAATCCGAGGGCGTCGCCTTCCATGGGGACCTCGCGGAAGCCTTCGTTGTTTTTACGGTGGTTCAGGTCCTGGCTACGAAGGATAATTTGACCGTTGAGCGCAATGTTCTTGTTGAGTTCAAAGTTTGCACCAACCCAGAATTTCCACTGGTCAGACCAGTCGTCGCGCAAGTCCTTGTCGTGGTCTTCGGATTCAAAAATGCGCAGCCAGAACTGAGTGCCGACTAAAAGAGTCAATGGCGCCGAAGGAAGCTTGTAGTCGAATTCTGCGCCCAGGTGCAGTTCAAGACCTCTTTCCAGGTCGTGATGCTCGAATCCCCAGAAAATACCTGCTTCAGTACCGTAGGAGGCTCCCTTTATCGCGTCGATGGCCTTGTTGTGCTGGGCGCCAAAGTAAAGGAATATTTCGCCTTGGCTTGGAGGAGTCGTTCCATCGTTTCTTTCGCGTCCAATGGGGAGATTGAAGTCAAGGAAGAAGTATAGTTCCGGATCTAAGGCGTAGCGCGCTCCGATGATCAAGTCGCGAAGCCCATAGCCGCCTTCAGCGCAGGCGTCGCATTCAGTTTCGCCCCAGAACTGGAAACCGAAACTCTGGATGGAAAGTTCGACCTTTGGTGCTATGTTCATTCGTGCACCGACTTTGAGACCCATTTGAGACCAGTCGTCATCCATGTCGTAATAAAGCCCGGCCTTGACGGATCCCTGGTTCCCGTCTAGGAGGCTAAAGTAATCCCACGTTGCAAAGCTGGATGTGGCAATCGCAGCTGCCAAGAGAATGACCTTTTTTATCATTTTTGCTCCTATGAAATGCTTGAATGGCTGTTTTCAATTTAGCAATAGAAATCGAAGCTTGCAAATGATGTATATGAGAATTTCCTCATATCGTGTTTATAGTCACAAATGATATTTTTTGTTTGCATTGCGCTTGCAAAAGTTGCTACAAAAGGTATTTTTACAGGCAGAGAGGCTCGCTGTAATCTGTCTTTAGCGCGCAAAAAATTTTAGAGGGCTTGAATGAATTATTTAACACGTCTGCTGCTTGGTTTAGGTTTGGCTATCCCGATGTCTGCACTTGCTGCGGAACCCCCGCTGAATTGGGCCAAGTCCGTGTATTTGAATCTTGGCTATAGCGCCGCAGATAACGCTCTTTACCTGAAACAGAAAAATGAAAAATGTACCATCGGATCGGTAAATGAGGATGGCGTTGAATGCGTCAATTTTGCGCAGGTGAAGGCTGATTTCCCCGTGTCGGATGCTTTCGTTAAAGTACTTCGTATGGATCTTGGTGGGAACAAGTTTGGATTTCGATGGAGAACGAATCCCGATCCCGATATGAAACAGTCATCCACCTTGGTCTTGGCGTCCAATCTTGATTTCCATGAGCTTCAAGCCGGGGTCTGTGTAGAAGATCATTTCGCGCCTGATTTTACAGGAAAGGTATTTGATGGTAGCGGCTATATTATTTCAAATCTCTGCAAGACCATCGATGACCAGACGGGTTCCTCGGTAGGCTTGTTTAAGGAGATTTCTAATGCTATCGTTAAGAACGTGGCTTTTTCAGATGTGCAATTTGTGACTTCGACGTTGAACCCTTCTGACTTGGGAACTAAGTATTACCCTGTTGGGGCGCTTGCCGGAAAAATTTTTAGGAGTAGTGTAGAAGGTGTTGATTTTACCAATGTTGTTATTCAGGGGCCGCTAGCTGGTGGTCTTGCTGGGGTCATTGAAGAATCCTTGATTTCGGGTTTTTGGTCATTTGGAACTAATAACGTAGTAAATGTTTCAAATGAAATTGCGGTGACCGATGGCTATGTCGGTGAATGTGAAGGTTGCAATATTTCATATACAAAAGGTTACAAGGCCCTTGTCGGCGGTCTTGCCGGTGTCGCTTATCAAACCTCTTTTGACAACATCAATTTGCAGGTCGATGTCCGAAACAAGGCTGCTGTTGACTTGTCGAGCGTGGGTGGCCTTGTGGGCCTGTATGTCACCAAGGGTAACCAGAATAATGAAGATTACAAAGAATTTAAAATCACTAAGATTTCTATCAAGGGTCCCAATAAAGCGTCGGGACCTGTTGTTGCTGGTGGTATATCAATGGGTGGCTTGCTTGGAGAGGTTAAGCGGATTGATTCGAATAACTACCCTAAATCAAGTTTGATTATCCAGGAGGCAAAGGTCGAAAATCTGAAAGCTTCGCAAAGCATATTCAAAAAGACTTTACCTAAAGCTACTTATCTTGGCGGCCTTATAGGGAACGGTGATATATGCAATAGTGGAAAGCTAGAAATATCGAACTCTTCTGTAACGGATTTCGAGATTACTGAAGCCGTGAAGAAAAATGGAATTTATCAGTATTATATTGGTGGCATTGCCGGTTATGCAGGGTGTGACCATGTGAATAATTCGTCATCGACTGATTTGTATTTGACACTTACAAAGTCAAAGGCTACGGGTTCGATTAATCTGAGTGCCAAGGAACCCGATATTGCGTCGACCGCTGAAGTTCATGTATCGGCTTCGATTGGTGGCCTTGTGGGTGCGGCTGTTATTGCCGGAAATGAAAATGCTGTGGCTGAGAACGAGATAAGCGTTGGCATTACTTACGATGTAAAGAAAACGAATGCTAAAATAGCCGAAGCTTCGGAGAAGGTTTATATTGGCGGTGCGTTTGGTACTGTGAATACGTATAATTCGTCGGCTGTGGTAAAAGGCTTGCGTTCTTCAAACTACATCAAGGTTGTCGATGATGGTGTTGACTCCTATGTGGGTGGAGTTGTTGGTAAATTCCCATTGATTAGCAGTGGTGATTCGAAGATTTCGTTTAAGGATGTTCAGGTCGTGCCGAGAAGTTCAAAGAAATCGATTCTTTTGGACTATGAAGCTTATGGTACTCCTGGATATGACAGCTATGCCTCTGTGGGTGGTCTCTGCGGAGATTGTTCTCTGATTGGTGAAATTGTACAAAGTTCGGTCAAGGGACATTTTAACAAACTAGATGGCGCTAACGGATCTTTTGAGAAAAAGGCTTTTAGCCTGGGTGGTCTTGTCGGTAAATCAAGAGCATCAGAAGCAATAACTGTAAAGAACACTTATTCGGATGGTAACATTTCTGATGGGTTTGCCGTTGAAAAAGCTGATGAAGAAGCTCCCAAAAATAAAGTGGGTTACTTGTTTGGCGAAATCCCGGGAATTCAAGGACAAAAAGAATCCATACTTATTTCGAATTTCCATTATGGTGTAGATAACGTTGCTGCTATTGGTGATGCGGATGGTTCCAGTGTTAAGAACTTTACAGAGGGCAATTTTGGCGAATTCACCGCTACAAATAATGTGCGCAATGGTGCAAAAACGGAATTGACGGCTAAAAATAACGGCTATGTCTCTAAAGACTACATGGAATCTTCAAATTTTGCAGCATTCCTGAACAGCCCCTGGACTGAAACCGAAGACCTCGTGTGGGCCTATTCTAATGATGCGGGGGGATTGCCGTTCTTTGGAACTCCATCGACGGGGCAGGTTGTGTTGACTGTTCCTGTTGTGTTCAAGGATGGTGAATCTGTTCTATCGGTCAAAATTGGGAATAAAGTTGTTGATGTTCAAGATGTGAAAGTTGGCGGTGCCGCCGTGGCTCCTGCAACTCCTGCGCCGAAGGATGGCAAGTGCTTTGACAAGTGGAGCGAAGACTATACTCACATCATGGCTGCGGTAGATATTCTTGCCCAATATAAGGTTTGCACGTATACAGTTGTGTTTACAAATGAAGATGGGACGAAAACATTTGATACGCAGACGGTTGAATACAACAAAAATGCAACCGCTCCTACGGATCTAGAATTGCCCGAAGGCCAGTGCTTCGACAGCTGGGACGGAACTTATACAAGTGTAAAGTCTGATTTGACCATTAAGGCCAAAACCGCTCCTTGCACCTATACGGTTAAATTTACAGATGAAGCCGGAACAATGGTCTTTAAGACGCAGACTGTTGAATACAACAAAGATGCAACCGCTCCTACAGATCTAAAATTGCCCGAAGGCAAGTGCTTCGACAGCTGGGACGGAACTTATACAAGTGTAAAGTCTGATTTGACCATTAAGGCCAAAACGGCTCCTTGCACCTATACGGTTGAATTTACGGATGAAGCCGGAACAAAGGTCTTTAAGAAGCAGACTGTTGAATACAACAAGGATGCGACGGCTCCTACGGAACTGGATTTGCCTGAAGGCAAGTGCTTCGATAGCTGGGATGGAATTTATACAAATGTAAAGGCTGATCTGACCGTCAAGGTGAAGACTAAAGCTTGCGGAAATTCCAGCAGTTCTAGCAGCGGAAATACTTCGGAATCCTCGAGTTCTTCGAGTGCTGGCAATGGCGGCAATTCTTCTAGCGCTGGTAACGGCAACGCATCTAGTAGCAGCGCCGGCAATGACAAATCGAGTTCTAGCAGTTCAGAGAAAAAGTACCTGCACGAAATTGCCAAGCCGACGGCGACGCAGGACGGCAAGGCTCTTCGCATGGAATTCGATAACCAGCTTGCGAATATGTCTGAAAAGGTGGATTGCCACATTCAGGTGGTTTCGGAGGCCGGAATCTACCTCGATACAGTGGTCGATGGAAAAACGGTGGGTGGGGTTAAGAACGGAACCTGGCGCCTTGACCCGGCACCTGCTGGCGAATACACCGTGTTCATCACGCTTAAGGATGGTGTTGATTCCATCCCCTATCAAAAGACTTTCAAGTCTATAGAGAAACGCGAACTCGCCACCAATTCCTGGCAGACGCTTTCGCTGTACGCCTTCTGCCAAAACAAGGGCGAAGAATGTCTGTCAGATCTGGAAGAACGTTTTGCTCGCAAGCTGAATAACAGGGCCGCCGAACAGTGTGAAGAAATGAAGTCCAAAGTCAAGCGTGGCAACGCTCCTGACAATGATCAGTTCTATCGTGAAATAGATGAAGTCTGTGCCCAGGCGAATAGCTCGGAAGTCTCGACATCGATTTACTGGTGGGATGAAACGAACCCAATCGGTGATTATTGGCAGTACCGCAAGTTTAGCGTGAACGACAAGTTCGATTCTACTCGCGGTTACTGGTATGGCCCGATAAATAGCGAACCTTTGGTGATGAGTCTACAGACGCCCAACATGAAAGATGAAATTGTCTGGCGCCTGGAAAACAAGTTCTCTGGCTGGAATCTTGTGGCAAATCCGTTTGGCTGGTTTGTCAAGCTTCCGGAAGACGAAAAGTTGACGTTCTGCCGCTGGAATCCGGAAACTAGCGGATATGTTCCCGCTGATACGCTTGAACCTTATGAAGCTATTTGGGTGCATACGGAAAAGCCTATGACGTACCGCATTCCGCTGAAGGCTGTTATCGTTCTCGAAGACGAAAAGGGAAAGAAGTCCTTGAACAAGAACGCCGCACCAGACGACTGGAATCTCCGCGTCGTCCTGGCAGACAATAACGGCAAACGCGACTCCTGGAACGAACTTGCTGTGGGTTCTGCCTCGTCCTTGAGTGAACCGCCGGCAGGTATGGGGGACCGTGTGAACCTCTCCATTGTCGAAGGCAAAAAGCGCCTTGCCAAGAGCGTAAAGCAGAATGCAGACGATCTTGAGTGGAATCTCGAAGCTAGCGCAACGACAATGCGCGATGGTCACTTGAGTTTTGAAGGTCTCGAAAGCGTCTGGGCAAAGGGCCTGCGCGTTTATGCGACGGTCGATAATGAAACTGTCGAGATTGCAAAAGACCGTCCGCTGGATGTAACGCTCTCGTCGAAAGCGAAGAATATCTCTGTTCGAGTGACCAAGAGTGCAGTAGTCTCTGGAGTCTCGAAGAATCTCCTCAAGGGACTCCGCGTGAACCAGACTCCGAACGTCCTGAACGTCGGTTTCGATGCAGCCTCCAAGCTCGCCGGTGCCAAGGTGAAAATTAGCGTCGTGGGTATCGATGGCCGAATCGTTGCGACGGGCAAGTCTACTGTTAATGCGGGCACGAACGCCATCTCCATGAAAAAGCCCAAGCAGGGCGTCTACTTCGTGAAGGTCAAGGTCGGAAGCCTTAGCGCCGTTACCCGCGTTATGGTCCGATAAATCAGTCTAGCCGAACGCAAGTTTAATTACTAAATTTGCGCTCGTTATGACAAAAGCTAAACTCATCAAACTCATCATTGCATCGGTGCTCGCCATCGCTGCCCTCTTCGTCCCGTACGAAGCCCTCGGCTTCGTTGGTGACCACGCGTTGAACACTCTCGAAATTCGCGTCATCGCAATCTTTGTGATGGCAGCCCTTTTCTGGATCCTTCAACCGTTCCCGATCTGGTCCACCTCCATGTTCGTCATCGTGTTGATGATTCTCACGCTTTCGAACTCGGCTCTTATCCCGTTCCGCGTGGAAGGTGTTGAACCGCTCAAGTTCAAGGATATCATGGCAACGTTTGCCAACCCGATCATCATGCTCTTCTTGGGTGGCTTCTTCCTTGCTTCTGCCGCTTGCAAGTACAACATGGACAAGAACCTTGCCCGTGTGCTCTTGAAGCCGTTTGGTAAGGATCCGAAGTGGGTGCTCCTTGGCCTCATGATCATTACCGCCGTGTTCTCCATGTTCATGAGCAACACCGCTACTGCTGCAATGATGCTCGCTATCCTCGGCCCGGTGCTCAAACTCTTTGATGCAAACGACCGCGGTAAAGCTGCTTTTGCTCTCGCCATCCCGCTCGGTGCTAACATCGGTGGTATGGGTACTCCGATCGGTACGCCTCCTAACGCTATCGCTCTTGGCGCTCTCCAGTCCAGCGGTTTCAACATCTCGTTTGGCCAGTGGATGGAATTCGGTGTTCCGTATGTGATTATTATGATGATCCTCGCTTGGCTTTTGCTCCTCAAGCTCTATCCGATCAAGATGAAGGAAATGAACCTCGATATCGAAGGTGCCGAAGGCTTTGACAAGAGTCCGCGCGCTATCATCGTTTACATTACCTTTGCTGTTTGCGTGATTTTGTGGGTGACGGGTAGCAAGGTTCACGGTCTTAACGACAACGTGATTGCTATGATCCCGATGGCTGTGTTTGCTTTGACGGGCGTGATTAATAAGAAGGACCTCAACGAAATGAGCTGGGACGTTCTCTGGCTTGTGGCTGGTGGCTTTGCTCTCGGTCTCGGTTTGCAGCAGACCGGTCTTGCCAAGGACCTCATCAACGCTATTCCGTTCAACACCTGGTCCCCGGTCGTCCTCATGGTCGGTTGCGGCTTCATCTGCCTTTTCATGGCAAACTTCATGAGTCACACCTCCACGGCTAGTTTGCTCGTCCCGATCTTCATTGTCGTGGCTGTGAGCTGCAAGGACAATCTCGCTCCGCTCGGTGGCGTGACCTCCTTGATGGTCGCTGTCGCATTCGCAAGCTCTCTCGGCATGTGCCTCCCGATTTCTACGCCTCCTAACGCTCTTGCACACGCTACGGGTTACACGGATACGCGTGGCATGGCTGTTACAGGTATTGTAATGGGTGTTGGCGGTCTTGTGCTCTCCTGGATCATGATGTTCGGCCTTTCCAAGGTGAACTTCTTTGAAGATCCGGCTGAAGCTGCTGTCGCTCCTGCTGCTGTGACTGCTCCGGCTCCTGCCGCAGAAAAGGCTGCTGAACCGGCCGCCGCTGAAGCTGCTGCTCCGGCTACCGATAGCGCTGTAGTCGCCATTCCGGCTGATTCGGCTGCTAAGGTTGTGGTAGATTCTATCGCTAAGTAATTAAGAATGTCACCCCGGCCATCGCGTCGGGTCGCCATTTACGAAATTCGCTCGGGTAACTCCCGAGCTTTTCTGTTTGTATAGCCGTCGCGTTTCGCCTTGGCGCATCTCGCTCTTGCGTGTTGCTCTGTCGGTGTTGAGAATGAGCTGCACTTTTTAAAACAAAAAAAAGAGCCTCGCATTTCTGCGAGGCTTTTCAGTGGTCGATACAGAACTCGAATCTGTGACCTCTACCATGTCAAGGTAGCGCTCTAACCAACTGAGCTAATCGACCATTAAGGTAGCCCAATATTAGAAAAAGAATTTCCCTTTGTCAAGGGTGGTGGGCGATATTTTTCAAAAAAATTGAAGAGTTTTTGTCCTAGTTCGTTTTTAACGGTCGTCTTCCGAAATCCAGTAATGCAGTCGGCCTTCGAAAAGTATCGGGGGGAGGCTTTCGTCGCATTTTCCTTGCCTGCAATCTGTAAAATGCAGATGGATATTGGCCGTCCATTTTGTATCGTCCTTCTGGTCGATGTGGACGTAGTTGCTGTCCCCTTTGACAAATGCTTTGGGGGTTCCCTGGACTTGAATCCATGTGTATGTTGGGACGATATTGTTGTTGCCGAGCTTTGGGTTGTTTACAAGAATACTCAGCTGGTCCTTGCGTTCACTACTTTCCATTGGAATTCTTATCTGAAGGTAGTGGTGGTTATTCCGGATGAATGGAATTTCAACATCGTCTCTGCTGAGTTCCTGCTTGATCTGGTCTTTGCCGTTGATGGTGTATTTGAGGAACCCGCCGCCTTTGACTTCCCAGCTGTCGTTGATGCCGCTGCATGCGGTGAGGCTTGCGGCGATACTCGTGATGACGATTCCTACGGCGAGTTGCGCGAACCTTGCGGGAGTTGCAGTCTTTGAAAAATGACTTGTCAAAAATGCGAATTTCATGTTTTTAAAATAGAAAAAACGCCGGGCATTGATACCCGACGCATTTTAGAAGTAATACTTCCTACTGCCTACTGCGGCGAAGCTGCTATGCTCTACCGTCAACGCCAGTTTCGTCGGCCTGAGGCGGCTGCTTCTGCTGGGCGATGCGCGGGTCTTCGAGAATGTAAAGCGGGAGCGTGGCAAGTTCTTCGTTATCCACGACGAGGCGCACGATGTACTTGTCCGGGCGCTTGAACTGCAAACGCTGCATGTTCAAAACCATGTTCACGGCAGCGGTGTCAAAGCCTTGGACGACTGGCAAAAGTTCGATTTCGGACTGCATCGGCGGTACAACGGCGTGTCCAACAACGTCTTCGATCGAAAGGCTCAACTGGTGTGTGCCTGCTTCGGAACGCTGGTAGCGCAAGCGGAAAGCGGCAGAACACTGCGGAATCACAAGCGGGAACTTAGCGAAAATTCGGTCAAATGCACCCAGGATGTTCAAACGTCCACCGGCATCGTTGGCGGTGGCGGCATCACAGATAGCGGCAATTTCAATATTCATTATGGGGTCTCCAAGTGTTAGATAAATGTTTAACTAAATTATAATTATATTCCGGAAAAGACGAGGATTTTATGCAAGAAATTCCACTTTGGTACTGGTTGATCGTGTTTTTTTGCCTTGGCGCCTGTGTCGGGAGCTTCTATAACGTTATTGTTTACCGCATGCCGCGCGGAATTTCGCTGATTAACCCGCCATCGCACTGCCCGCTTTGTAAAAAGAGGATCCCGATCCGTTACAATTTGCCGATTGTAGGCTGGCTTTGGCTGCGTGGCAAGAGCGCTTGCTGCAAACAACCTATTAGCGTGATTTATCCGATTGGCGAGAGCCTTTGCGGGCTGCTTGGGGCGCTTGCGCTTTATGCGGCGGTTGGATTTGGAACGGATTTTTCGCGCCCGGTCTTGTCTCCTGTGGTTTGGGCCGATGCGGCTGCGATGTTCTGGCTTTTGCTTGGTGCTTATCCTGTTTGTGCTGTCGATTGCAAGTACAAGCTGATTCCTGATTCCATCTCGGTCGGCGGAATTGTCGCGGGTCTCTTGATTTCGCTTGTTCCTGGTGGCGTGACGCCTCTTCAGAGCTTGATTGGGGCTGTTGTTGCAGGCGGCGGGCTTTATCTGCTCGGCTGGATTGCGACTAAGGTACTCAAGAAAGATGCAATGGGCTTTGGTGATGTTAAGCTTTTAGCGGGTTATGGAGCGCTGATGGGCGTGACGGGTGCCGTGGAAACGCTTTTGGTGGCTGCTCTGCTTGGAATTGTGGTGATGGTCCCGTACGGGGTTCTTGCCGCGAAAAAATCTGCCCAAAACAAGAACAGCGAGGAAGCCGGGCAAATTCCTTTCGGACCGTTCCTCGCCATTGCCGCCCCAGTTATTTACCTCTGGGGTTCAACGCTTGTAGAAGTTTATTTTAAATATGTTCTAGGGTAATAGAAGTTAGAGCTTAGAAAAACGTCATTGCGAGCGAAGCGTGGCAATCTATCTAAGTTCTACCAACTATTTTTTCTTTTTCCCGGGTCTCTGCGGCATAAACGGGCTTTTGGCGTTTGGTTCGCTGGAACCCTTTGCCGAAAGGATTTCCTGACTCGTGACCACGGAATCACCGACGCTCAGTCCCTTGAGAATCTGTACGTTCACGCCATCGCTAAGGCCGATCTTTACGCGGCGCGGTGCGGCCTTGCCGTTGATGTTGATCCACACGTGGTCGCCTTCAAGTTTTGGCTTCTTGTGCTTTTTCTTGGCGCCAGTACCCGGTGCTTTTCCTGGTCCCATGCCGGGAGGCGGGGGCGGGAAATTGTCGCCAGCTTCGGCTGTCTTCGGGCGTTCCGGGCGCGGCATATCCTTCGGGTCCATCATCGGAGTGCCTTCGGCGGGCTTGAATTTGAGGGCCTTGACAGGAATTATGACTGCGTCCGTGATTTCTTGCGTGACGATAGTGCAGGTGGCGGTCATGCCCGGCAAAAGCTTCTGTTCTGGATTCTCGGCGGTAATCACGACGGTGTAGGTCACCACATTGCTCGTGGTCGTCGGATTTAAACGGACTTCTTGTACGGTGCCGTTGAAAATATCGTTCTGGAAAGCGTCAACGGTAAATGTAACTCGCTGCCCGGCTTTAACTTGTCCAATGTCCGCTTCGTCTACTGCGGCCATGACCTTCATTTGTACCAAGTCCTTTGCGATGATGAACAGCGTAGGCGTACTCATGGAGGCGGCAACCGTCTGGCCTACGTCTACAGCGCGTTTCAAGACGACACCGTCAATCGGGCTCTTGATGGTCGCGTAGCTGAGGTTCAGGCGGGCCTGCGCCACTTCGTTCTGGCGTTGTTCCACGGAAAGCTTGGCTGCGTTTAGGTTGTATTCAGCCTGCTCCAGTTCGACCGCACTTGCGCTCTTGCTTTCGGCAAGCTTCTTTACACGGTCGTAAGTACTTTGTTTAAACTTCAGGTCGTTTTCGGCACTCTTGTACGAAATCAGAGCCTGCTTCAATGTCGATTGCAGCTTGGACTTGTCCAGTTCGGCAATGACTTGCCCCTTCTTGACTTTGGAATTGAAATCGGCGTTGATTTTAGCGATGTCGCCAGAAACCTGGGTGCCGACTTCCACTTGGTCAACGGGTTCCAAAGTGCCTGTGGCCGAAATTGTTGTCTTGATGGTATCTGTCACCACTTTGGTACTGATGAGGGCGCCCGCCTGATTGGCGGATTCGTCGTTAAAGAAGTACGATTTGATGCCGAGGGCGACCCCTGCCAAAACGGCGATAACGATGATGATTTTCAAGAGTTTTTTCATAAGCATTAGAAAAATAGTAACATTGATTTTTTATTACAGCAATTTTGATGATTTGGAAGCACGTAAGGTTGCAAATTTTCTAGCTTAAAGGTCATGACTCGCGTACGCAAAAAAGATGACAGTGCAGAAGTTCGCAAAGTGACTTGGGTTGGGCTTGGCTGGAACGCCGCGCTCTCTATTGCCAAGTTTGTTGTGGGTGTTGTAGGTAATTCTCAAGCTCTAGTTGCAGACGCGGTCCATAGCGCATCGGATTTTGTGACGGATGTTGCTGTTATTGTGGGCAGTCATTTTTGGAATTCCCCACCAGATGCGGAACATCCGTACGGGCATCGCCGTTTTGAAACTTTAATTACGATTGGAATTGGCCTTGCTGTAGCCGCTGTTGGTGTGGGTATCGGGTATAAGGCTGTAATTGCTCTTTTGGCGGGCGAAGCTTCGCACCCGGAAAATGTCGTTGCTGTAATGGCGCTTGTGTCCATTATTGTGAAAGAGATTCTGTTCCGCTATACGCGAAATGCGGGGCGGAAAATTCGCAGCCAAGTGCTCGAGGCGAACGCTTGGCACCACCGTAGCGACTCCTTTAGCTCGATTCCCGTGCTTGTTGCGGTCGTTTTTGCCATTTTGCTCCCCCAGCTGTGGTTTGCAGACTCTGTTGGCGCCCTCGTCGTGGCGTTCTTCATTATGCATTCCGCTATTGAAATTGCGGCTCCGGGGCTTCGACAGCTTGTGGACCGAGGTGCAGACCCGGATGTCCTTGGAAAATTGCGTAATTTGGCGCTTTCGCACCCGAAAGTTATCAGTTTGCATGGACTCCGTTCGCGTTATGTCGGGAGCGACTTGCATGTGGATGTGCATATCGTGGTGGATGACCGGATGACGCTGAAAGATGCTCATGACGTTGCCGAGGAGGTTGAGCAGTTGCTTATCGACTCGAACGAAAACGTCGTCGATGCCCTCGTTCATATTGACCCCTACAACGCCAAACGTGCCGCCCAAGGCGACATCAAAACGATTGAGAAATAGTTATTTAGTGCCTTCGGCACAGTTACTAGTTAATAGTTAGTAGTTACTAGAAGTTTCTACGTAAACATTTCAAGTAACTATGGTTATTGCGTCGTATTGTTTTTAAATGAATGTATAAATGTTCGTCGAGTGCATAAAGCGTCGGCCAAGGATGGGGAGGGGGCAGGGAGGGGCCCGTGCGGCCTTCGCAACTCTGAGCTGGGGCCCCGCCCGCATGAAGTTCATTTTAAATTAAAAAGGCTTTGGGCGTAAGCCCATATCGCTTTTCACACCAGTAAATATTCCAAAGTGGTATTAGCACTTTGACGAATCTACCTTGCGAGATTCGTGTTTCTATTTATATTAGTTTAGAATAAGTTGTGAGGTTGGATATGATACTCGAAGAATTTTACAAGCTGAACAACGGTCAACGTATCCCCAAAATAGCTCTAGGGACGTGGCAGACGCCAAATGACGTGGCTGCAACCGTCGTTGCCTCCGCCATAGATGCGGGTTACCGCCATATCGATACGGCAATTGCCTATGAAAACGAGTCGGGGGTCGGCGCAGGTCTCAAAACGGCACTGAAATCGACTGGAATCCACCGTGAAAGCGTTTTTATCACGACGAAAATCCCTGCCGAAGTCAAAAATTACGATGATGCGGTTCGCTGCATTCAGGAATCGATGGACCGCTTAGACGCGTTCCATATCGACATGATGTTAATCCATGCTCCGCGTCCGTGGACCGAGATGGGTTCAATCAGCGGAAATCGCTATTTTAAGGAAAATATCGAAGTCTGGAAAGCCCTCGAAGAAGCTTACGAGGCCGGCAAAATCCGAGCGATCGGCGTTTCTAACTTTGAAATTGACGACTTGAATAATTTGCTGGCGGGTGCCCGCGTGATACCTGCGGTGAACCAGATTCGCGTCCACATTGGACATGTGCCGACGGAGTTGATTGACTTCTGTGAACAAGCGGGAATCTTGGTGGAAGCGTATTCGCCGAATGCGACGGGGCGCCTCCTGAAGGTGCCGGAAGTTTGTGCGATGGCCGAAAAATACCATGTTACGGTGCCGCAGCTTGCAAGCCGCTTTGTTTTGCAGCTCGGACTTTTGCCGCTTCCAAAATCTGTGCATGAGGAGCGTATCCGCGAAAACGCTAAGCTCGATTTTGAAATCAACTCGAACGATATGGCGTCTCTGCTCGAAATCGAAGGATTGTAACCCATAATTGCTGAATTTTTTTGAAAAGTACGGCTGCTGTCGTACTTTTTTTGTTGTTGTAAATATTTTGTGCGAATTTTGTTGTTTGTGAATGAAAAATTATTTATTGCGATGAAGTGTAATGTAAAATAAAAATTATTTGTATTGTGTTGTAAATAAAATAAAGTTTTACTATACTTTGTATAACTTATTTGAAAGGAGAAAAATATGAATAAGTTGTTTGTTTTGATTCCGCTAGCTGCAAGTATGTGCTTTGGTGCTAGAATTGGTGTTCTTAAGAATACGGGCAGTTGCCCTGGGGAACAGGTCCTTATAGATCTTGATGTTGAGGATAGCAACAACCATACGGGTGTTAAAAATAAAACGGACCCGAATCCTCCAGGAATTACTCTTGGTAGCCATGCCAAATTTACATATTGCGTCCTTAATGTAAACTCTCTTACTAGAGTTCCGTATAGTTATTTTGTGTTGAGGTTAGGCAATAAGTGCCCCACGGGGTCTTATGCGTTCTCTCATCATCATGATACGGAAGACTCTCGCAATAGAAATGGTCATAGCGGCAATATAAGCCCCAGTGTAGTCAATAGTAACGCTACTTTGGAATATTGCTATGTACCTAAAAATGACTCTTCTAAGGTGAAGTACCCTGTTGACATTAAGTATGGCGTTTTCTCAAGAGGCTCCTCGAGTATATCGAAAATCGCGCATTCGGAAATATTTATTGACGATGAAGATAGTAATAACTCGAATAGTGACGAATTCCATTTCTCGGCCTCGGATCTTGTAAGCCAAGATATAGACCATTCTCTTCAGTATCCTGAAGCGCAGGCCATTTATAACTTTATGATGGATATATATTCTCTGCTTTATTCAAGTCCGGATGACTTGCATAATACCACTTATCATGTTATCAAGTGGACTGGCACTGCAAATGATTTGAAGAAATCCTCCGTTGTGGAAGAATCCGTGCCGATGGTTGCCGCTGTTCCGACAGCTCCGGCTGTTAAGGGCTTGAACCGCAGTCTCGTTTCTGTTGAACTCAAGTCTGCTGGCGATGTGAAGGTTTCTGTTGTCGGTATCAACGGCGCGGTTATTGCAAATGTCACTGAAAAGAACCTCCAGCCGGGCGATCACCAGATCAAGTGGAATTCTGGAATGATTCCGAGCGGCCGCTATATCGTGAAGATTGAACAGAACGGCATGGTGGACGCTAAGAATGTAATTTTGAAGTAAAATAAACGACTTCTTAATTAATTTTAATTAAAAGGCTCTTTGCTTGTGCAAAGGGCTTTTTTGTGTGCTTGTTATGTTCTGTAATTTTGTATGTGTGAATTTGTATAATTTTTTTTATTGTTAAAAATGAATTTATTTTGTTATATTGTTTGTATTGTTGTTTTAAGGAGAAAATAAATGAATAAAATATATCCATTAGTATTGCTTGCTGCATCGATGAGCTTTGCAAAGCTTATTGGTTTCTTGAATGCTGAGGCTCCCTCGGGCTGGTGCGGTAATCCGTTTTCCATATTTATCGATACGGAAAATAGTAACGACCAAAGTGGTGTCCGTTTTGGTGATCTCGCTTCTTCAAAAGCGGGCGTGACGTTCCGTAATGGTGGCGTTGAATTTGAATTTTGTACAGGAGACAGGGAGAGCTTGCCGCAAGCTAGGTTCGATTATGCGGTGCTGTCCTTGGACAACGAATGTCCTGCAGGGTCGTATAGGTATGGCCGTCGTCACGATACCCAAGATGGTGGGCGTAACTCGTCTACAGGATATGTAGGCGTTAATGAAGTGGGCAGCAATGTTACGCTTTATTTCTGCTACGTGCCGAAGAATGATTATGTTGCAGCGAAGTGGCCGTTCCATTGGAGCAATGGCCTTTTTGCCGATTTTAATGGAATACGTTCGTTTAATTATGAATTTTATATAGATGATGAAGATAGCAACAATAAAAACAAATGGCTCGGAAAATCGTCTTTACCACTATATGTTCAAAATGGAATAGACGCGATTATGAATGGCTCTAAAAATACAATGTACCGCGTGACTCGCTGGACCAGTCACATGTTCTATGACCTCTATAAGAGCGCTGCTGAAACTCCGGCTTCTTCTGAAAGTCCGCTCGTTGCTGCTGTTCCGTTTGCTCCGGCTGTTAAGGGCTTGAACCGCAGTATCGTTTCTGTTGAACTCAAGTCTGCTGGCGATGTGAAGGTTTCTGTTGTCGGAGTCAACGGCGCAGTTCTTGCGAATGTTACCGAAAAGAACCTCCAGCCGGGCGATCATCAAATCAAGTGGAATTCTGGAATAGTCCCGAGCGGTCGCTATATCGTGAAGATCGAACAGAACGGCATGGTGAACGCTAAGAATGTAATTTTGAAGTAAAATAAACGACTTCTTAATTAATTTTAATTAAAAGGCTCTTTGCTTGTGCAAGGAGTCTTTTTTTTTTGTTGTTGCGAATTTTTTTATTTTTAAAACTTTGTTTATGAAATTTTATTTAAAATATTTTGTTTGCTGATATGGAAGTTGCTTGATTTGATTTTTATGATACGTTGTGATACAACTTTTTATATGTAAGCTTTTTGTAGTGTTTTTAGCTTATTTACATTTACGTTTGTATAAATTATATTATATGTACTTTTTAAAATAAAGGAGAAAAAGTATGAAAAGTAAATATCTAGTAATCGCTTTGGCTTGCTTGACTAGCGCAAGCTTTGCAACAAGAATTGGTGTCTTGAAAAAAGATGCAAACTTTAAGTGCAAAGAACAAATCAAGATTGATCTTGATGTGGAAGATAGCCATAATAGGACGGGTGTTAAAAACGATACGGACCCGAATCCTCCAGGAATTTCTCTTGGTGGTCATGCTGTTTTTACATATTGTGCTTTGAACGTTAGTTCAATGCCGAAAATTTCCTATGATTATGCTGTTCTAGCATTGGATGAAGAATGTCCGGCAGGCACATACATGTTTATGCGTCATCATGATACAGAAGATTCGCATAATGCGAATTCTCATTCGGGAAATATCTATCCTAATGTTGTGAATAGTAATGCGACATTGATTTATTGCTTTGTTCCTGCTGATGAATCTTCTAGCAAACAATTCCCGTCGTTTGATAAAAATAATGGGGATAAATACGGGGTCTTTGCAAATCCTGATATGAAGAAGGTTAGCTCCAAAGTAAAGCATAGCGAAGTTTATATAGATGATGAAGACAATAGGAACGACCATTGGGAATGGTATACGATGCAGTATTTGCCTATTGTTGTGGGCGGTGGGTTCACGCAAGAGGGTAATTCAGATTATTGGTGCTATCCGTCATCAACGCCAAATCGTATTGTGAAGAAAATGAAAAATATTATGAATGGCGAAGATAATACGACGTATCATGTTGTCAAGTGGACGGGTGCTGCAAATGATTTGAAGAAGTCCTCCGTTGTGGATGAATCCATGCCGCTCGTTGCTGCTGCTCCGACTGCTCCTGCTATCAAGGGCTTGAACCGCAGTATCGTTTCTGTTGAACTCAAGTCTGCTGGCGATGTGAAGGTTTCTGTTGTCGGCATTAACGGCGCAGTTCTTGCAAATGTCACTGAAAAGAGCCTCCAGCCGGGCGATCACCAGATTAAGTGGAACTCCGGAATGGTTCCGAGCGGCCGCTATATCGTGAAGATTGAACAGAACGGTATGGTGAACGCCAAGAACGTGATCTTGAAATAATTTAAAAAGTTTCTTTATTCATTATCAGGTCCTATCCCTTAAAAGGGGTAGGACTTCTACGTTTATTTTGAGCGTTTTGTATAAAAAATATCGTAGATGTATTATGGGTGTGTTATGACGATTTTTTTTAAGGAAATAAATTGCTTGTAATAAAATTGTCTGTAATAATTTGTAGATGATGTATTGAATATTAATCTGTCTTTGTTATATTTGCAGCATTGTTGTTCTTTGATAAGGAGAGAAAAATGAAAAAAATATATCTGTTGGTCCTGTTGGCCGTTTCTATGAGTTTTGCTCTAACGATAGAGGGGAGTAATTTTTCTTATGCGAAATGTAGCTTCAGTTCATATTGCGATTATTCCCCTTATATTAGATTGTCGAATAAAGGCGGTGCTGAAATTCGGGGATTTAGAATGTATGTGTATTTTGCGAATTATGGCCGAGATGCTATGCCTCGAATTAACAGAGGAGACCGTGGCTTTACGTATTGGTTAGAAAAACGTTCTGCGTATGTGTATAGAATTGTACTTGATTTTGGTAAAACGACTACGATTCCTGCGAACGGAAAGTTTCCGGAGGATGGAGTTTTCCCTGGAGATGCTCCTTCCTATAACCATATGTTCTTCTCTTTGGATATGGACATTAGGTGGTTTGATAGTCATGACAAAAGTGAACAGTACGGTTGGTACCCGTTCCCTACGGGAGAATCGTTTGACAATATAGTTGTGGAATCTTTGGATGGTAAGATTTTATATGGTAAACATCCTGAAGTGTTGAGAATTGGTGTGCTGAAAAAGAATTCAGGGGATAAATGCAATGAAGAAGTTTCGATTCGGCTTGATACGGAAGATTCGAGTAATAGAAATGACATTGACGGTGATTCAAATCCTCCTGGAATTAAGGTTGATAAGCATGGTGTAAAATTTACATACTGTGTTCTTTATAGAAATGAATTGCCTAGAGCGCCTTTTGATTATGCTGTGCTTCAACTGGACCAAAGGTGCCCCGATACTTCAAATCATGTTGTTCGTCGTCATGATACGGAGGATTCAGATAACAATAATGGTTCGTCAGGCTTTATTTGGCCTAATGAAGTTGGGAGTAACGCTTCTTTGAGGTATTGCTTTGTGCAGGCTGGCAAAAATGCACCGAAGAAATATCCGTTTGATTCGAAGTATGGTATATTCGCTGTAGCGGAAGGTTTTAAAAATTTGACTCGCAGTGAAATCTATGTGGATGATGAAGACAGTAATAATAACAATAAATGGAATTATTATGGTGCTGAAGATGCCGTGAAAAAACGTATAAATAAAATCATGAGTGGGTCTGATAACACTACTTATCATGTTGTCAAATGGAATGGAGGCTCTTTAGCAAAGTCTACAGAAGTTGCTGACAATTCTGTAAGTAGCGCTTATGTCGCAGCTGCGCCGCTTGCTCCTGCTATCAAGGGCTTGAGCCGCAGTATCGTTTCTGTTGAACTCAAGTCTGCTGGCGATGTGAAGGTTTCTGTTGTCGGCATTAACGGTGCGGTTCTTGCAAATGTTACCGAAAAGAGCCTCCAGCCGGGTGTTCATCAGGTTAAATGGAACTCCGGAATGGTTCCGAGCGGCCGCTATATCGTGAAGATCGAACAGAACGGCATGGTGAATGCAAAGAATGTGATTTTGAAGTAATTCGAAATTGTTGAATAATGCAAAGAATCCCGCTCCAGTCGGAGCGGGATTCTTGTATAACTGAATGTTTGCCGATTCGCGAATTTTTAGTCGTTGACCATCTTTTCGTAGAATTTGCGGTAGTGGTCGCGGTCTTCGGTCTTGCGGACGGCAATGGCGTCTTGCGGATGGCGGTTGAGCATGCCCGTGATCATCTGCGGGATGATGTAGCCCCATTCGTACTTCTGCTGCAACGGGAGGAACAATTCTTCGTAGGCGTCGAGAACCGGGCGCAAGTCGTACTTCGGATTCTTGAGGAAGCTGAGGAGGAGTTCGGTGGTGCAGTTGCCTGCGCCACGGCCCATGCCGGACACGGAACCGTCGAGGTAATCGACGTGGTTGATGATGGCCTGGATTGTGTTGCTGAAGGCGAGTTGCTGGTTGTTGTGGCCGTGGAAGCCGAACTTCTTGTTCTTCACGATGCCCTTGTAGCGGGCGAGTTCCTTGTCGATGTCTTCCTGGTAGAAGGCGCCGAAACTATCGACGAGGTAAAGCACGTCGGCCTTGCATTCTTCGTTGACCTGGTGGAGCGCTTCGTCAAGTTCCGGGCCGCGGTCGCGGCTTACGGCCATGATGTTGAGCGTTGTTTCGTAGCCCATGTCATGGAAAGCGTTCACCATGCTGATGCCCTTGTCGATGTTCTTGACGTAGCTTGCGACGCGGAACATCTGGTATGGACTTTCGGAAGCGGGCTTCACGGCGTCCATGTTGACGCGGCCCACGTCAGCCATCACGGCCATCTTCATCTTGGAATCGATGCCGTCCTTGACTTTCCAGAGCAGGTCGTCTTCGCAGAATTTCCACGGACCGTATTCCTTGGGGTCGAAGAGTTCCGGGGAGTTCTTGTAACCCATTTCCATGTAGTCTACGCCGGCTGCGGAAAGGAGGGTGTACAATCTACGCACGAATTCAAGAGAAAAATCGTGCTTGTTGACGAGACCGCCATCGCGGATCGTGCAGTCGAGAACTTTAATGGTTTCGTAGTACATAGTGGTTATGGGGTCGCTTCGCTTTGAGGTTTGGGGTCGCCGCGAGCGGCTTTGAGGTTGAAGTTTAGATTGCGTTAGACGTCATTCTGAGCGATGAAATCGCGAAGAATCCAGTCGTTTTTCATTTACATCGCAAACATAGGTTTTATAATTTGATCGGTCAATAAAATTTTTGAAACAGCTTGAAAATGTTTGTTATTTAACGTAACTGTTGCGTTGAAAGTATAAAAACGCGCTGTTTGAGGGTGTTTTAAGGCTGCGAATTTCTCGGAAAGCTTTCTCGTCTGGACTCGGTTGCTATAAAACCCCTATAATAAATTGCTATTTTGGGTGGCTTTGGAAGCTTTTTAGATTGGGTCTTGTAAGGGTAATTTTATAATCTACGCTAAAAATGCGTTAAATTAATGCGAAGCTTGACAGGGTCTTTCGTCCCTTCGGTCCTCAGAATGACGTTTTAGTATGAGGATAATTTTACTTTTCGAAAAAACATCGTGAATCTATATTTAGCGCATGCATATATATAAGCTTTCCCCAATTCTCTCTGCCGCGGTTCTTTTGAGCGCGGGTGTCGCTTCTGCCGAAACCAAGTTTTTCTACAATCAGGTCGGTTATGATGTCGGTCAGCCGATTTCTGTAATTGTCAAGAGCGATAATCTTTCGGATGGTGCCGAATTTAGCGTGATGTCGGGCGGAACTGCGGTCAAGACGGGTAAGTTGTCGGCGGGTTCGAATCCGGACAACTGGCTGAATAATGGCAAGTTTTACGTGGCGGACTTGACGGGCCTTACGGCGGGCAAGTACACGCTCCAGGTTTCCGAGAATGGGCAGCCGCAGAATTCGGGCGAGTTTACTGTGAGCGAAAACGCTTTGGCTGCAAATACGCTTGCATCAGTGCTCAATTACTTTTATGATGACCGTGCCGATGACCCGACGGTTGAGGGCTGGGACAAGAGCATGGGAATTTATAATTCCGGCAAAAAGGTGGATGTTCATGGCGGCTGGTACGATGCCAGCGGTGACGTGAGCAAATACCTTTCGCATTTGTCTTATGCGAACTATTTGAATCCGCAGCAGATTCCTTTGACGGTCTGGTCGCTTGCTTTTGCTTCGGAACGCATCCCGAAGTTGCTTGGCTCGACTGCGACAAAGGCGAAAACGGCTGATGAAGCGGCTTACGGTGCGGATTTTTTGGTGCGCATGCTCTCTGAAGAAGGTTTCTTCTACATGACGGTTTTTGATAACTGGGGTTCGCCACTGGGCAAGCGCGAAATTTGCGCATTCTCTGGTTCTGATGGTATCAAGAGTGCTGATTACCAGACGGCGTTCCGCGAAGGCGGTGGCATGGCGATTGCCGGTCTCGCAAGCGCTGCTAGGCTTCAGCTGAAGGGCGACTTTACAAGCGAACAGTATTTGGCGGCGGCTGAAAAGGCTTACAAGCATTTGTCCGAAAAGCAGAGCATTGGCGGCGATTGCGCTTACTGCGATGACCACAAGGAAAATATCATCGACGATTACACGGCGCTTTTGGCGGCGACGGAACTTTATGCCGCTACAAAAAAACAGGAGTATTTGGAAGATGCTTATGACCGTGCCGAACATTTATCTTCTCGTGTCAGTGTAGATGGCTATTTCTGGAGTGACGATGCTAAGACACGCCCGTTTTGGCATGCAAGTGATGCGGGGCTCCCGTTGGTGGCCCTTGCTCGTTATAGTGAGGTTGTTGGCGCTATTGACGAAGATGCCGGCATAGAAGTTCATGGTCAGCCATTCCCTTATTGGGCTTGCGTTACTATGATTGGTGGTGGTTGCGTGAACGAATCTATCGATAATGTTCGTAATGCCATTAGGTCTCATTTTGACTGGCTTGTTAAAATTACGAATAAGGTTGATAACCCGTTTGGTTATGCCCGCCAGACTTACAAGACTCAGGACAAAATAAAGGATGGATTCTTTATCCCGCACGATAACGAAAGTAATTATTGGTGGCAGGGTGAAGATGCTCGCCTTGCAAGTCTTTCTGCGGCGATAATGTACGCAAATCGCATTATTGACGGCGAATATAGGAATGTTACCACGAGTGATGTGCAAAAATATGCTACGGATCAGCTCGACTGGATTTTGGGCAAGAACCCGTATGCGACTTGCATGATGTATGGCAAGGGAACGAAGAACCCGCAAAAGTATGATGGTCAGTCTGAATATGATGCAACGCTTGAAGGCGGTATTGCAAACGGCATTACCGGCAAGAATCAGGATGGTTCAGGCATTGCATGGACGGATGACGGCGTTGCTGCAGTGGGCTTTGATTCCATGAAGGAATCTTGGCAGGTGTGGCGCTGGGATGAACAGTGGCTTCCGCATAGCACATGGTACTTGATGGCGCTCGTGGAACGCTATGATGAAGTGACAACGCCTGTGAAATTCTCTGTTGGACTTTCGAAGTCTGTGGCTATGGCGAAGTTCGGCATGTCGCTCGTAGACAATACGCTTTCGCTCCATTTGCCGAGTTCTGTCGTGGGCAAGTCCATCAAGATTCTTGATGTAAAGGGCAATGTGCATATGCAGAAGACTGCCCAGAGCATGAATGAATCGCTCAACGTCAGCACTCTCAAGAGCGGGCTATACCTCGTGCAAGTTCAAGGCTTTGCCGCTAAGAAGTTTGTTGTGAAGTAAGAATGCTTTGACGTCATCCTGAGTCCGTAAGGACGAAGGATCCAGTTAATTCTTGGTGAAGCAACTGATAATGTAACTGGATTGGGCTAACGCCCTCAACTCTTTGGCTCGGTTATGCCCATGCGTAGCATGGGCGCAACATTGACGCTTCGCGTCTTGCTAAACGGCTCAGCCATATTTGTGCAAGCACAACTGCGGCATTCGCCTTGGGGCATACTCGCTTTCCGAGTTGTCTTCACCCGCTGCGCGGGTTCAGAATGACGAAGCCCCGGATTTATCCCGGGGCTTTGTTGTCATGCCGGCCTTGTGCCGGCATCGCCTTTAACTTTTAATTAGACACTTTAAACTGCTTGGGGGCGGCGTAGGCCATTTGCACTAGAATGTCCTTGCCGGTTTCCATGAGCTTCTTGGCCTGTTCGGCGAGCAGGTCGCTGTCGTTTTCCTTGATGACCTTGCTCAAGTGCTCCATTGCCGCATTGACTTCGGACTTTGTCTGGATACGGAGTTCGCCTATGTCGAAGTGCGCACGACGCAAGAGGCTTGCGTCCGTTTCTTTTGCGATTCCTTTTTCAAGTAGCACTATGGCCGCTTCTGGAATGTTCTTTTGCTTGGCTATTGCGCCCCATTCGATCCATTGCGTACTGGGAATTTCGGCATAGCAGCCGGCAATTTTGTTGGCAGCGTCCTTTACTTCATAGAACTTGACAGGGTTCTCTTGCAAAAGTGCCGTGAACCCGTATCGCAACATTCTTGCTGCATTCTCCGTTTCGCCGTTGTTTGCGGCGTCAAGCCCGTCGCTTATCATGTTGCGTATGCGTTCTCCGGGTGAAAGCGATTCTTCTGTACTTTGTACCACCTGCTTCGGCGTTGCTATTTCGTCAGAACGGTGCGGCATGTAGTAGCCGGCCAGTCCGCCAAGCGCAAAGAATATCGGGGATTCGACTGTGACGGCGTTGAAAATTCCCGGATTGATGAACCAGTCTATAGCCATGCTCCCGACGAGAGCCAATTGCGATATCTTGCTGACGTAAGAGGGAATGGCGTCTTTCTCCTTGTCGAATACATTTGCTCCGAGCAAGAAACAAATCATCAGGCTTACGCCCATGTAACGCTGTGTGGCGAACAGCCCAAAGAACGAGGTGTTTACAAGCAAATCGACAAAGAACCCGCTGATAATTGCGATTACCACCGCATAAACGTAAACAAAGAATGCGTTCCAGCGCTTTTCGAGCTGCATTAACGCAAACATGAAAAATACGACGAAGAAAATATAGGACCATGCGCTTGGGAACAGTAGGCTGCACGTGAGCCAGCTTTCGGTGTTGCCACGGCTAGGCTGGTATGCCCAACGGTAGCGAATGAATTTGTCTGTATATTTATAGATCCATTTCTTGAGTTCGGCCTCGTATTGCTTGTCGGTCGGGAAACTGCCGTGCTCGGCGGCATATTGTTCCTTGCCGCCCTGATTTTCCCACCAGTCGAGAAATTCGACTTTCATCTCTTCGATGCGGTCTTCGATGACCGGCGTTGGGTTTTCGACTTTATAGCGCTCCTTGTAGAGTTCGAACTCTTGCTTTTTGATCGTCTCGTCGGGCGTGAGTCCTACGTTCTTGAATTCCTGGGCGCGTTCCTCGTCCCACCACTTGTCAAACGACTGGTGGATATCCTTTTCTTGACGGATCTTTTGAATCGTCGGGTTGAAGGTCGTCTGGAAGTTGAAAATCCCAAGGACGGCTAGTACCAATAGCGTCACGTAGTGATGGAATTTGAAAAACCGGAACGGGTTTAAGATTATACTCAATATTTTCTTCATACTAGTGAATATAAACAAATCACTAGTAAAATGCTATTGAGGTGGGGGATAAATGCGTGTTAAAAAGTACGCTGCTGACCGTACTCGTTTAGCTGATTCCACAAAAAGTCGGTGTTGACGTCGCTGTAGCCGAGCGCGTTCACTTCTTCGCGGAGCTTGTGGGCGAGGGCAAAGAGGTTTGGGCTCTTTTTCATGCGCTCGTTCGCGTCGAAGGTCGTGAGGGCGTCGATCCATTCATGGATTTCCGGGAAGCGTTCGTCGTCGAATACGTTTTCGCGTCCATTTTCGATGTATTCCATGTAGCGCTTGGTGATCAGGCGGCCTTCTTCGGTGTAGATGTCCTTTGCCTTGGGGTAGAGCTTTACGCCGGTGAGGTATTCGTGCATCACGGCACCAAAGCTGAAGTAGTCCACGGCGCTGGTTATGTTTTCGCTGGACTGGGCAAGTTCGGGAGCGCTGTAGCTTGGCGATGAAAGTCCGCCGCCCTCGGTGACGGTTTCGCGCATCTTGGCCTGGGCGTAGCCGAAGTCGCAGAGCAAAATCTTGTGGTTGTTCTTGTGTACCGGATTCTGGCACAGGAGCAAGTTCCTGGGCTTGATGTCCTTGTGTACAATTTGGTAGTAATGGAGCTGGCTGATCGTGTTGGCGAGGTAGGCTATTTGTGCGACTCGCTTGACTCGTTCTTCGTCGGTGATTTTCGGCTTGATGACTCTATCGAGCGAACAGCCCTTGATGAACTCCAGCTTGAGGTAGGGGTGGCGACCCGCGATGCCTCCGCCGAATGACTGTACCACGCCTTCGATGTTTGTCGCGCGGATGAGGTTGTTGATTCGGATTTCGTCTTGGAATGCGCTTAATAGCATGTTCAAGCGGTGCAGGCGGTTCTTGCCGGGAGGTGCCCAGTATTTGCAGATCTTCACGACGATTTCTTTTTCGTCGTAGCGCTTTTCGTCGCGCGGATGTTCGATCCAGAGCTTTGCGCGGTAAAGCTGGTTTGTGCCTACGAGCGAAAGAGGCTCGATAAGCTCGATGCGTTCTGCATTGCCGTTGTGCTTGAAGTCAGGATTATGGTCAAACCACCGCTGGTATTCTTCCATGGTGTAGTTCGGGCGGAGCGCCAAATTGCGCGAGACCCTGTCCATCATTTCTGCCAAATTGTTCCAGAACATGGCAAAAATTTAATAAAAAAGGAGATGCCCGCTCGGTGGCGGGCATGACAGTAGCAAGGAGATGCCCGCTTACTTCGACTGCGCTCAGCACAGGCTCCGGCGGGCATGACATTATTGTATCGTCATCCTGAACGAAGTGAAGACAACTCGGAAGGCGTGTGTTGCGACCATGCTTGCATGGGCATAACCAAGCCAATGAGTTGGGGCTTTGCCCCATCCAGTTAAGTCTTGTTCTTTACTTCTTCTTTCCTTCGTCTTCGGCGTGGGAGCGCGCGAATGTGACCGTTTCTTCGCTTTGCTCTTCGAGCTTGGAGGTGATGAAGTCGTAAGCCTCATCGACGGTATCGCAGAACTTGAAGAGCTTGAGGTCGTCGGGATTGATCATGCCTGTTTCGGCAAAGAATTCCCAGTTCAAAGCCTTCTTCCAGAAGTTCGAATCGAAAATCACGACAGGCATTTGCTGCGCGTACTTGTCGGTCTGGATAAGTGTGAGCATTTCGAAGGCTTCGTCGAGCGTTCCGAATCCGCCAGGGAAAATCACGAGCGCACGAGCCATGCGCAAGAACCAGTACTTACGAATAAAGAAATAACGGAACTGCAAGTTCAGTTCGTCATCGATGTAGGGGTTGCAATGTTGTTCGAAAGGCAGCTTGATGTTCAAGCCGACAGAAGGCGTACCCACGTCGGATGCGCCTCGGTTGCCTGCTTCCATAATGCCTGGACCGCCGCCTGTCATGATGGCGTAGCCGTGGTGGCGCTTGTTGATCCACTTGCCGAGCTTGGCTGCGAGTTCGCGAGCAGCGGTGTAAGAATCTGCGACCTTGGAGAGGCGGTCGAGCCTTGCCAGTTCAGCTTTGTTCTTGCAACCTTTGCGGCGTTTCTTGATTTCTTCCGGCGGAATTGTTCGAGCCGAACCAAAGAATACGATAGAATTCTTGATATCTTCTTGTGCAAAAATCTGTGCAGGCTGGAAAAATTCAGAAAGGAATCGAATGGGGCGTGCTGCATCGCTTTCCATAAATTCGGCATTGTGGTATGCCATCTGCCCTGGAATCGTGCGTACTTTCTTCGGTGCCATAATGCGAACCTCTTAATTAAGTTTAAATTGATTCATTCTTGTCATTCCCGCGAAAGCGGGAATCTCCTATTTTCTTTTAAAAGGGAGATGCCCGAATAAATCGGGCATGACATTGTTGTATCTTATTGAATAATATACGTTAAAAAGGCTTTGTGGACCAAAAAATAAGGTTTTTATCTTCTTACTTGGAGTAACATTTATATATTAGTGGTATGCTAGTAAAAATGTGGACAGATAATTTTGTCATTACGGGCGAAATCGACACGTTGCGTGACGAGCGCCTCACGGACTACATCCGTGAGAACAAGGACTTTATTGCGGTGACGCAGGTGCGCGTTTGCGACAGGAATGAGAAGGACCTGTTCCGTACGCACTTCCTCAACGTCAGCACCAGTCACATCGAGATCATTCTCCCGGCTGAATAGCAGCTTATCATGCCTGCTAAATTGACCTTGCTTAATCGCTCGTCATCCTGAGCGTAGCGATATATGAAACTCGGCAACTTGTTGCCTTAGTTGAATTAGGTTCGTAGGAGCAGGATCCAGTAAAGTCTTGTTTTGCAATACAGGATTTCACTGGATCCTTCCGCCTTTGGCGTCAGGATGACATCTACGGGGGTGTTGGTTACCATTCAATCGCAATCTTTGCGACGAGGAAGCGGCGGGAGACTTCATCGAGCTTGGCCGGGTCAATCTCAATGCCAAGCAGCCCTGCAAAAATGACAAACGGACTAGGGGTTGTCCCCTGGTTGTTGCATTTGACGCGCACGACCATCGTGCCGTTCTGAATATCAATTCCCAAAACCTGTTCGTTCAAGTCCATCTGCTGACCGCGGTGATTCGTGACAATAGGCAACTGCTTTTGTTCGAACTTTTGCATAAGGTCTGCGGGGATGCTTTCAGGCGTGTGGCGATAGACCATCGCTTTCGGGAAATGCTTTGAGAGCTTTTCTTTCAAGGGCTCGATGTCCACGATTTCCATGCCGCGCGGGAACGGAGCGCTGAGCTTTGCGATGATTGCTGGCTTACCTTCGGCGGAGAGGTCGAGCTTTTGCAATAAATCGACGCTGATGACTTCGCAGTAAGTCTCAAGTCCGAGCGGCAAGGCACCCATGTTCACGATGCGGGGCTTCGGGCTGAAGCCTTCGCTGAACTTGATGGGGATGCCTGCGCAAATGAACGTGCGCTCGAAGAAACTGAGCATGTTGTGGTGCGGCAGGAACCTGCTGATGCCGGACTTCTTGAATGTAATCTTGTAGCTGTAGCTCACCTTCTGGCTCGGGCGGCGTTCGGCGACGAGCTTCTTGATTTCTTCAGGTGTGCGGCTCGGCGCCTTGTGGCGCACAGGATTGTCGGCGAGGACAATTTCTTTGCCGAATCCCGGGATGCCACAAGCTTGGCAATCGCCCCATTTGCAGTTCGGCACTGGTGCGGATGTCGGGTCGAATGCCTTTTCCCATTCGCGGCGCAAGTATTGCTTTGTCGTGCCTGCGTGAATAAAGTCCCACGGGAAGACTTCGTCCTTGTCGCGTTCGCGGTAGACCCAAGAAGTGTCGTAGCCACATTCTTCCCAGACCTGTAGCCACTTGTCAAAGTCAAAGCGGTAGCTGTCGCTTTCGAAGATGATTCCCTTCTTGTAGGCGGCGTAAATGACTGGGCCGAGGCTGCGGTCGCCACGGCTGTAGACCGCTTCGAGGAAGCTTGTTTCCCAGGCAGCCCAGTTGATTTTCACGTTCGGGTGCTTGAAGAATTTTTCGCGCACATAGCGGATGTGGTTGAGTGCCGTTTCTTTGTCCATAAACGGCGCCCATTGCAGGCCCGTAAATGATTTCGGGATGAGGATGCCGATGCTCACCGCAATTTGAATGCCGCGGTTGTACTTGCGCCCGATTTTCACGAGATTGAAAATGAGTTCGCAGAACGCCTGCATGTCATCCAGGTTCTCGGTCGGGAAGCCGATCATCGTGTAAAGCTTGATCTTGTTGAACCCGCTAGAGAACGCGTGTTCGGCGGCATCGTACATGTCCTGGTCGCTGATGGTCTTGTTGATCATCTTGCGGATACGTTCGGAACCTGTTTCCGGTGCGAACGTGGCGCTACGACCGCCTTTGAGCGCTGCTACTTTTTCGGCGAGACTTTGTCCAAAACTGTTGACGCGGATACTCGGGAGGCTTACGTCTACGTTGTCATAAAACGGATCGTCGATGATGGAATCCGTGAGCGCTTCGACCGGCTTGTAGTCTGCGGTAGAAAGCGACAAAAGTCCAAGTTCGCGTTCGCCAGTCGCCTGAATGCCAGCCTTTGCAATATCCAAAACATCGTCCGGATTGAGTTCGCGGCATGGCCTGTACCAAATGCCCGCCTGGCAGAACCTACAACCCTGCGCACAACCACGCATCACTTCCACACTAAAACGGTTGTGGACAAGCTGCATGTTCGCAATCAAGTTCTTGATGGGATAGTCTTTCGGGTCGAGCTTTGGAATGAACTGGCGGCGTACACCGTTCGTCTTTTCGTAAGAACCCTTTGCGGGTTCTGCCGGGACGATTACGCCGTATTCGTTCTTGACAACCTTCGTCAAGCTCGGCACGTAAACGCCATCGAGCTTGGACAAGTTTTCTAGAATCTGGGCGCGCTTGAGGCCCGCCTTGCGGCCTTCGCCCACGCAGCGTACAAAATCAACAACGAGCTTTTCGCCATCGCCGATCATGAACGCGTCAAAGAAATCCGCGACTGGCTCCGGGTTACCCATCGAAGGCCCGCCCGAAACGACAATCGGGTCGCTCTCGGCACGGTCTTTTTGCCATGCCGGGATCCTTGCGAGTTCAAGCACGTAGGGTACGTTCGTAAAGTTGAGTTCGGTCTGGAGCGTAAGCCCCACGACTTCATAATCCTTGACCGCCGTATAGCTTGCGTGCGTATAAAGCGGAATATCGTACTTCTTCATCTCGGCGGCCATGTCGTCCCACGGCGCAAAAGCCACTTCGCAAAGCAAATCTGGTTCGCGATTCAGCACATGGTACAAAATGCGCAGCCCGTTGTTGCTCATGCCGATTTCGTAAGTGTCCGGGAACACAAACGCCATGCGGGCAAGCATTTTGCTGTGGTCTTTGATGACGCTGTTCGCTTCGCCGCCCATGTAACGAGCGGGGGATTCTACTGCGGGGAGTGCAAGTGCGATTTTCTCAAGGATTGTCATAGGCTAAAATCTAGAAAAAGCCTCTGCATATTATGCTATGGGCATCAAAGTTTTTTGCTGTAAGCTGAAAACGGTGGCATTTCGTACTTTAAATTGTAAAATATTTTGATGTTTTGAAAATAAAATCCTTTATATTTGCGAAAATATGGATTTTTGCTTATATTTTGAATAAAAAGTATTATATTCTTTCAAAAATTTTGAAAAAAGGAGTTTTCTCGCAATATGCAGTTAATTCGTGAAGACTATCTAAAGCTTATTCGCCCTTACTATGATGTGGACCTAATAAAAGTGATAACTGGGGCTCGCCGTGCTGGAAAATCTGTTTTGATGGAAATCATCAAAGATGAACTTGTTGCAAATGGAGTCTCTGGATCGCATATAATTAGCATCAATTTGGAAGACTTGGACTACTCGTTTATTTCGAGTATTCATGATTTGCATTTGGAAATAAAAAGTCGCATTCTTGATGACGATAAATACTACATCTTTCTTGATGAAATTCAGCATTTGGATTGCTTTGAAAAGTTGCTTGCTTCATTAAGGGCTAAATTGAATTGCTCCATATTTGTTACAGGAAGCGACTCTACAATGCTATCTGGCGAATTGGCAACACTTTTGACTGGACGGACTGTTGAGTTTGAAGTGTTTCCTTTTAGCTTTAAGGAAGCTGTGAATTTTCTTGAAATGAATAAAATTGAATGCAATCCTGATGAGTTTATTAAAGACTATATAAAGTGGGGTGGATTTCCGTTGCGTTTTAGCTTTAGAGATGAAGGCTCGATTAAACGTTTTTTAGATAACCTTTATTCAAATATTATAGAAAGGGATATCATAAAAAAATCTAGCAAGATTGATAAAAAGGCTTTCAAGGATATTTCTCTATATATTATGTCAAATGCGGGGAAGGAGTTTTCTGCAGAAAATATTGCTCGCTATTACACCCAGAAAACTAAAAAGTCTGTGAGTTCCCGTACTATATACAATTACCTTGAAAAACTCCACAAGGCATATATTCTTCATTCGTGCAAAAAATACAATATCGTAGGAAAATCCGCTATGGAATCCAATGATAAATTTTATGCGACGGATACGGGCTTTAGGACTTTAAATACGAATACAGTTAATTATGAGGATACTTTCTTCCTTGAAAATATTATTTATAACGAACTGCTAATTCAAGGCTTTACTGTGTTTACGGGAAAGACCTTTAAGGGGGAGATTGATTTCGTTGCTATTAAGGGTAATAAAAAATGCTTCATTCAGGTTGCGTATCTACTGGCTTCTGAAAAGACGATTAAAAGAGAGTTTGGGGCTTTTGATAAAATTTCAGATGCTTCACCCAAATATGTCCTTTCCTTGGATAGGGTTGATTTGGGGCATGATGGAATTGAACACCTGAATATTGTCGATTTCTTATTGCATAAGGTTGACTTGCATCTGTCTTAGTTGCCTGCCCTGTAATATTTTAATATTATTTATGGTATGAATATCGTTAAGTATATCTTTTGGTTGGTCGCCTTTTTAATGGGCGTCATTGCAGCGTATGTTGTTCCCGAAGAGACCATGTCCATTGGGGCGAAGTTCATTTTTGTCGGAGCTTGGGGCGCGGTGCTCGGCTTCGTTTTTTATACCGTCTGCAGCAGGCAGATTGAAGCCATCGAAAATGACTTTAACGAGGTGTTGAACAAGCCGCAGCCTAAGGACACTCAGTACGTGTCGGTCCGTCTGCAAGAAGAAAAGAAAAGTCCGCTCCCGCCGGGGGCTATCCCTGCGGCCGAGGCGCTTAAACAGCCGGTGCCGGCTTCTGTCCGAAAGCTTGACGCGGCGGCGCTCAAGGTCGGGTTCCCGCTCGAAGCCTGGAACGGCTTTAAGCTTGGCATCTTGCGCAACCGTCCGTTCACCGAAGTCATCGAAGCCATGCAAAAGCTTTTGCCGGAACTCTTCCCCGAAGCGTCTGGTGTGCTTTATATGTACGGCGGCGTACAGACGGAACTCTCGCAGATATTCCGCTTTGGCCCGAACGTCATCAGCGATGAAACCGTGATGCCTGCGGAATGCGCAAGCTTCAACACCGGCGACATCGTCGTGACCGACTATAGCTCGCCCGAGGTTTCTAGCGGTTGTACGCACTTGCACCACCGCCCGAAGGGTCTTGCTATATGCGCCCCGATCGAAGGCCTCGAAGAGCACTTCGGCATCCTGACCCTCCAGGTCGATAAGCTCCCCGAAACCGAGACAAAGGAATACTGGCAGGCGAAGGTGAGCATTGTCGCTGCTGCGTTTGGCCTCTATGTGGCGAACCAGGACCTGAACATCCGCTTTGAACAGCACAGCATCCGCGATGTGCTTACAGGACTTTTCAACAAACGTTATATGGAAGAGTCGCTTGGCCGTGAAATCACCGCTGCCGTGCGCCACAAGTCGCCCATTGGCATCGTGATGCTTTACCCCGACGCCATTCCGGCCGTGCAGAATGCTCAAGGCCGCCATGCTGTGGAACAGCTCTTCTGGGAACTCGGACAGCGCTTGCCGAGCTACATCCGTGGCGAAGATATCCCGTGCCGATACTCCGACGACGTGTTCTGCGTGATCATGCCGGGTGCCGACCTCAACATCACGAGAAACCGCGCCGAACGCATCCGCAACGAAATCTCGCAGCTCCAGATCGCCTACGGCGAAGGAATCCTTGCGACCACGCTCAGCATGGGCGTTGCCGTGATGCCGACCCACGCAAACGACGCCGGCTCGCTCATCTACACTGCAGAAGCCTCCCTCCAGATGGCCATGCAGGCCGGTGGCAACCGCGTAGTCATAGCAGACTCCGTGATGAAGTAATGGCGTTTATTACTTCATGGCGTAATCGTCATTCTGACGCCGACTATTACGTCATCCTGAGCGCAGCGAAGGATCTAGTAAAGTCTTGTAAAGCCTCCTTCGGGAGGCTTTTTTATATGTATAGCTGTGCTAAAATGGAAGTTGACTTCCTAGTTAGTGCAAATTTTTAAATTTAGACCGGAAAAAATGCGTGATTTTAGTGATTCTAGGCTCGAAAAAGTGTGTGCTAATGCTAAAATTAGGTCGGAAAAAATGCGGGTTTCTGTAAATTTTAGCCCCGAAAAAATGTTATATTATAATTGGTGGTATAACGATGGATCGATTTGCTTTAGAAAACATGAAAAAATGGAAAAACAGCCCGAGGCGGAAACCTTTGGTTGTTATGGGGGCGAGGCAGGTTGGAAAAACTTGGCTAATGAAGGAATTTGGTCGTCAATTCTATAGTAAAGTGGCTTACGTTTCTTTTTACAATAATAAAGCTGCGGCGTCCATTTTCGAAACAGATTTTGAAATAAAGAGAATCTTGTCTGCTTTGAATGTTGCTTCGGGCGTAACGATTACTCCGAACGACACCTTGATAATCCTTGATGAAATTCAAAATGCACCAAAGGCTTTTGAGTCATTGAAGTATTTTTGCGAAGATGCTCCAGAGTATCATATTATGGTTGCAGGGTCTCTTCTTGGTGTTGCGGTCCATACGGGGGTGTCATATCCTGTAGGAAAGGTCGATATTCTTCAGCTTTATCCATTAAGCTTTCGTGAATTCCTTTATGCTGTCGGTGAAAAAGAGCTTTCTGATGCTTTGATAACTAAGGATTACGCTCTTATCGATACGTTTTGCGACAAGTATATTTTCCATCTAAAGAACTATTACTATGTCGGAGGTATGCCTGAAGCTGTCAGTGTGTTTTTGCAAAATAGCGATTATCAAGGCGCACGAAGTGTTCAGAAGACGATACTATTACAGTATAAGGGCGATTTTGGTAAGCATGTCAGCGAAAAAGAGCTTCCCCGAATAAACATGGTTTGGGACTCTATCCCGATACAGTTGGCAAAGGAAAATAAAAAGTTCTTTTTCGGACAGATGAAGCGAGGGGCTCGAAGTGTCGATTTTGAAATTGCGATCCAATGGCTGGTTGATGCTGGGCTTGTAAACAAGGTCTATAGGGTGAATGAACCCCGAGTTCCGCTGTCTGCTTACAAAGATTTTTCTGCATATAAATTATTTGTCATTGACGTAGGCTTGCTTGGGGCTATGAGCGAATTGGATGTTCAGAGTGTTCTGGAGGGAAACCGCCTTTTTGTAGAATTTAAGGGGGCTCTTGCTGAGCAATTTGTATTCCAGCAAATATTGTGCGATACTGCTTATTCGCCTTACTATTATGGTACGGAAAAGTCAACGTTTGAACAAGATTTCCTTGTGCAAAAGGGAGTGAATGTTGTTCCTATCGAGGTTAAAGCGGAATGCAATGTCCGGTCGCAAAGTTTAAAGGCTTTTTACGACAAGTTCAAACCGGAACATTCGGTCCGTTTCTCTTTGTTGGGGCATAAGGACCAAGAGTGGATGGAAAATATCCCCTTATATGCGGTTTGCAACTTGTGATGGGTCTTTTTTCATGCTAAAGTGGAAGTCGACTTCCTGATTTGCACGAAAACGTCCTTAAAAGTAAACATCTGTTAACAAAATGGCGTGAAAAACGCGTGATGGGCGTCACGTTCCCGAAATTTATATTCCAATTTGGAATATAAAAAACAGATGAAAATGTTTTTTTCGTAAAAAATTATCTATATATAGTGCATCGGAAGTTTGGTTGTTATTTGCGTTTTTTTGCGAAAAAAAGCCACTTTTGTAATGGAGTAAACCGAGTCATGACAAAAACGTGACAAAAGTTTGACAAAAGTATTGCTTTTCGAAAAAAAAGTGGATATATTACTGAATGTAAACGAGCAATAACGCTCAAAAAAAAGAATGTGTAACAAAAACAAGGAGATACACTATGAAGAAGCAAGGTTTTACCCTTATTGAATTGATGGTCGTGATCGTTATCATGGGCATTCTCGCCGCCGTCGCAGTACCGAAACTCTTCGGTATGATCGCTAAGTCCAAGGCCTCTGAAGTTGGCCCGGCAGCCGGAACCTACGTGAAGTTGCAGGATGCATATGTTGCTGAAAAGGGTACGTATATTGGTTCCTGGAAGGCTATCGGTTATGCTGATCCGGCTTCCACAGTATTCACCTATTCCGGTTTTAACTCTGGTGCTGACATTGCTCTTGCTACGGGTAAGACTGTTGCTTGGAGCGCCGCTGCAAAGGCTGCATTGAATGACTGCCAGGCTAATAGCGTTTGGACATTGGATGTGAGCCAGAATGGTTCTACCGGTGGTGCTGCTGTCTATACTCCGAAGTTGACTGGTGGCCCGACTGGTGACTGCGCTGCTTTGACTCCGAACTACTGCAATATTGGCGGTAATAAGGCTAACTGCGCTGCTGCTGGCAACTAATTGTCAAATTGATATGATTTGCAAAGACAGCTCTCCCGTTTACGAGGGAGCTGTTTTTATTTGAATAAAATTAATGAGTATATCAAATAATTTTATTGAAGCTTATGTCAAAGATTTTTTTGTTTATTCCTCCTGTAATTGCCGCTTTTTTACCATTTTTAGCATTCAATTTTTTTGATACTCCTCAGTCACATGGTTTTATTTCGGCTGAAGTTCTTTTTCTTGTTGCGATGGTAGCTCTTCCTCAAGGGAAACTATTGTACAAATTACCGTTCTTTTTTGTTCTCGTGTTATTTGGAATATGGCAGGGGACAGAAGATTGTTATGCTTATTCGATAACTATTGCAATTCTTTTGCTGATTTCGGTATTTCTTCCTCGTAAACGCATTCCCTTACTTTCCTTTTATGGATTGTGTGTTTTACTTGTTTTTGTTGTAGATTGCGAGAATTTCTTTAATTTTACGTTTTCTCTACATATTTCCGATGTTTGGGGGCTTGCATCTTTTTATTGGTGGGGACCACTTCTCTTTTTTATTGTTCCTTTATTACATACATTTTTGGTGTTATGGTTTTCGCGTAATTATCTGTGTGAAAGTCGTGTTGAATTGTCACACAAGACTGTGTTTGTCTTGGTTGCGGCTTCTTTATTGCTGGGGGCAGGAATTGAAAAAATGCAGACTCGACAAAGTGTTTTGGATTTTCCCGTAAAGAAACTGTATTTCTATAAAATATTTCTTAGACATTTTGAAGATGTAAATTTACTCGATGAAAATATGAAGCAATCTTTTCCGGTTTGGGATGATTCTAAGAATGTTGTTACAGATTTCAGCCATCCAACTGTTATGATTCTTGTAGAAAGCTGGGGTGTGAAAATGGGCATTCCGTTTACACAAGAATTATTTGCACCGTATGATTCCGTTTCAAAGAGTTTTGTTGGTCTTAAGGCGCGAAAAGCAGGATATACACAAGGTGCGGAGTATGAAGATTTTGGCTCTCCTGAGAATAAAATTGTTGAAGAGCCGATTCCTGCTAAATTTAAGAAGATGGGGTTACAAACATGGTATGTTCATGGTTATGATGGTGATTTTTATGATCGTCAAAATAATTATGCGAAATTCGGATTTGACAGTTTACTTTTCAAAAAAGATTTAGAATCGTATGGATTGGCAAAATGTCAATATGGTTTTGCTGGTGTTTGTGATTCTTCGATGGTTGGGTTTCTAGATTCATTACTTTCAGATTCTGAACCCAAATTTATTTATTGGACAACTTTGGATGCCCATACCCCTTATGAATTCGCTGAAAAATTAGAGCCATCTTTTAAATGTTCTACAATGAAACTCACGGATCTTGAGTGTATATATTTTACACTACAAGAAAATACAGCAAAACATATCGCATGGCTTGCAAGCCGACATCCTGAATATCGGTTTATTATAAGAGGAGATCATCGCCCTATTGTGAGTTTTAAAGAACGTAAATTTGTTAATTCGTTCTATTCTCGTTGGGTTTCTATGGTGGTTGTGAATTAAAAAAATATTTCCTGAAGTTCCATGCAAAATTTTTTTCTGTTTCTTTTAGCTATACCTTTTTTCTTTGCCGTAAACCGCTACAATGGCATTATTATAGATGGACCGTTGTATGTATTACAGGTTATAAATAGCATGTTCCCTGAACGATTTGTTGGGGATATTGCGTTTGCCTATGGAAATCAGGATTCTTTTAGCTTGTTTACGCCTCTTTATAGATTCTTTATTTTGCAATTTGGGGTGGAAGCTGGTTCTCGAATACTTTGTTTTTTGTTGCAGATGGGATTTGCTTTTGCATGGGCCTTTTGCATAAAAGTGTTTTGGGAAAGATATGCTGATAAAAAACTACTGACATCTGTTGCACTTTGCTTCTTGTGCATGGGAATCTATGCTTTTGGTATGCCGCTTTCGCAGACGGAATTTTTAAGATTTGTGGAAAGCTATGCTGTTTCTAGACTTGCATCTGTGTTGTTTGGAATTTTAGGGATTGCTTTTTTGCTTAAAGATTGCAAGATTAAATCTCTTTTGTTTTTCTTGCTTGGGGCCTTGATGCATCCTCTTATGGCCGGGTGGGGCTTACCTTTATGGCTGTTTGTGTATTTCCCTGTAACTTTAAAGCCTGTTGTTGTTTTGTCATTTTTGCTGCCTTTTTCTGCATTTATAGGGAAAGGTGTTTTGAATTTTTATCCCGAAGGCTGGCTTACAAGACCGTTTAATTTTGCACCTTCGTATGATGATATTGCTCAATTTGTTATTTATTCAGCTTTCTTTGGAATTTTTGTAGGGCGAATGGTCCTGGATGATTTCCTTAAAAAGTTTGCTCAAGCGGTTGCTGTTGTTGTCGGTATCGCTGTTTATTGGTGGATTTGGGGCGGGTTAGCGCATCATGTTTTTTTATATCAGGTTCAATGCTTCCGTATAGAATGGATTTGCCAGGTTATAACATTGCCTTTGTTTGTATTGCTTGCATATAGCCGTTATAAGCTGTATCGGATTTCAAAAAATATTACAACCTATGATTTTGCGTTGGCTGTGTTTGCTTTGGCTCTGTTTTTGCCAATGCATTTGATCGAATTTGCGGTTCTTGGTCTGGTTCTCGTATTGCGCAAGGAACGTCCGTTGCCGTTGCAACTCTTTCAGATTGTGTTTCTTTTTACGTCTTTGATTGCCTTGTGCTATCAAACGTATCTTCAGATGTATTTGGAAGGCTTGCCATTAATTATGTTTCGTAATTTGAGCGATGCTTACCGAGTAGTAAATTCTTTAGTTCTCGCTGAGAGCGTATTGTCAGTGACAATTGCTGTTTATATGTTTTATAAAAAAAGAATTGAAGTGTCCGTCGCTCTTGTCGCTTTTTGTATTTTCCCTTCGTTTCAATTGTTGCCCTTGTTTGTTTCCTTTGCATGGATTTCTCCTAAAATAAAAAGATCTTATTTCGTTTTACTGAGTCTTGTTGCAATTGCAGAGGGTGCTTTAAATGGTGGTGGTCGCCTTACTCTAATGCCGATTCCTGGGCCGTTTGTGTTAGTGCTTATTCTATGGGGCGTTTTCTCGTTCTGTATTATTGCCCAACGAAAATTTAAGTTGAGTATAGCCCCGATTTTATTTTTTATTATTACTTGTTTGCTTGTTGCGTTTTGTCGTTGGGATGCTCGCCCAGAAGAAATGGTTGTTTCTGAAAAACAAATGGATTCTTTTGTGAATTACGATATATTTGAACATCATCCTGAAATAAATGATCGTGGCAAAGTCTTTTATTATGTAAAAGGTTTTGCTGTTGCAATGCCCAGATTGCAGTTTTTGAATGGTGGTTATTATGATGAAAATAGTTTAACGGGGGCGGTATTTTTCGAAAAACAGTATCGTGAAGGAAACCGCCGCCGCAATAATCTTTTGTTGAAAAATGATAAAGGGGTGCAGTCTGATTATGCACAATACAGAAATTTTGCAGGTTCATTCCTTTCACAAAGAGATTCGCTACTTGACCGTGTAAGCTATTTGTGTGGGAAAGGCGAAATAACTCATGTCGTGAGCGATTGCGATTTGCCGAATGTTGTGTTGGATTCTATACCGTTAGATGTAATGCAGAAAAAAGCGTATTTGTATTCGTGTGAAAAAAAGATGAAGTAAAAGAGGAAAAAATGATTTGTAAGGTAAAACATTTTTTTTGAACTGTTGAAAAAGAATAACTTATCTGTAATGTTGATTTCTCCGTTTATTGCGGCCGCATTTCCGTATTTTGCATCTGAAATGTGCAATACGCCGAATCAAGGTGTATTTTCGCTAGATGTTTTGCTATTGCTCTTTTTATTTGCTTTGCCTAGGAAATCTATCGTCTGGAATAGTGTTTGGATTCTGGTGTTGTTTGCCGTGTCTTTTTATTACGAGAATACATTTCAGGTTTCTTGTGGCTTAATCCATTTTGATCAGTGGTCTGATTTTTATACGTTTGGCTTATGGTTAGTGTTCCTTCTAATAATTAATTTTATACCAGAGCGAAAAAAAATTAATATAGCTGCCTTTGCCTTGTTTTCGTCAATCCTAATCTTAATGGATTGGTCTCATTTGTTCTTTGTATCATTCAATATGACTTTGGTGGAATTGTTTAATATCTCTAAGTTCTTTATTTGGGGGCTGTTGTTGTTTATATTAGTTCCTGTTTTACAAACAGTATTGACAACGGTCATGGCTCGAAGCTGCTTTGTAAAGTCAAATAACAATGAATATAGAATTTTTTGTATAGCCGTTCTTTTGGTGGTTCTGTTGTTTAACTGGTTATTTTCCAGTGCTTTCATGGGGCGAGTTCAGTTTCTTAATTTTGGAACTAAGGCCTATTTCAGTATTTTTGATAATGAAAAATATATAAGCGAACAGCATTTCTTGCAGGAAAATATAAAAGAGGCGTATCCCGTATGCACCGATACTACATTTAAAAATCCAATGAAGAATTACGATAAAATTGTTGTTGTTCTTGCCGAATCTTGGGGCGTGTCGAAAAATATTCAGCTAGATAGTGCGTTGTTCTCGATTTTTTCTGAAAATAACGTGAATTTTAAAGGGCTTTTAGAAAGAAAAGCCGCTTATACGCAAGCTGCTGAGTGGGAAGATTTTGGAATGCCAAACGGTGATAAAAACTCGATGACTGTTCCTGAAAGATATCAGGCGGCAGGGTATCAAACATGGTATGTACACGGATATGATAGCGCTTTCTTTGAACGCGATCAAAGCTATCCAAAATTGGGTTTTGATACATTGTTGTTTAGAGGCGATTTTATAAGAAAGGGATTGGCTTCATGTAAATATGGATATCCGGGAATCTGTGATTCATCAATGAGTGACTGGCTTTCTTCTTTGCTGAGTAGACCGAATAAAATGTTTGTTTATTGGACAACTTTGGACGCCCATTATCCGTATGATCTGCAAAATTTCGAGGTTAGGTCTCCTCTGTGCGATAAGTTTAATTTATCTAAGTGTGAGTGCGTTTTTTACACACATCAGGAAATGTCTTTAAAAGCTGTTTCGAATTTAGCTAAAAAATTCCCTGATGTGAAATTTGTTGTTCACGGAGATCACCGTCCCATGGCTACCATAGGAACAAAAGATTTGTCCGCAAATTTCTATTATGGTTGGGTGTCTGCAATAGATCTTAATTAAAAATATTTCTTAAGTTGAAAAATATTTTCACGTATAGGTTTTATTTTTAAGAAAACAAATGTGAATGTGATGGCTATTGTTAAACGGCATATGATGAGGAATATGCTGTAATAGTCTATTGGAATAAAATTTGTCAGGGCCAAAGATTTCCAATTGCAGATTGAAAATTCGAAAGCGTGAACGCAGAATATAATCAAGCTAAATCGCCCGCAGAAAAGAAGGCTTCTCCAAAGAAATGAATTGCTGGTATAAAGTGCTTTTGTCGAACTATATAACAAGATGATGGCGCCTAAGGCTCCTCCCCAAGCTAGTATATAGTTTACATTGTATTTGCAAATAGCCATGTTTATTGCGCCTTGATGCCAACTGTATATCCATAGAATCGTTAAGATCGGAATATATTTTTTTGAATATTCTGAATCTAGTACTTTGTATTTGTTGGCTATATATCCCGCAAATATAAAACTAGATGCGCATAGACCTTGTGATATGCAATAAGGGATAAAAATGGATTTGTCCAGGAAAATACCTGCTATTCCTAGAAAGAGAAATGCTAATAAAAGCAGTATGTTGGATTTGATTCTTTTTATAAGGCTGATTGATATTATTCTTGCCCAAAATAGAGCGAGGATGAACCAAAGAACATCAATGTGACTGCCAATCCATTGGGGAACGACGCTTCCTCTGAATCCAATTAAATGTGTTACGATTGCTTTGTATGATAGCGAACCGTCAGAATCTTCGTAATTGAGGGCTTCTTTTATAAATGTTGCAATGCAAATACAGGTTGCTGTAAAAATGTATGGAATGATAAGTCTTTTGATGCTTAATGTTATTTCTTGCCGTAAGGGTCTTATTTTTAGAAAGTATCCAGTAATGAAAAAGAATATAGGGATATGGAATGAGTAAATTATTGGCCTGAGCTTCGTTAAGTGGCAATGTCCAACGATTACCAAGATTATTGCGATTCCTTTTAGGACATCAAATAATTCATCTCGATTCGTTTCGAATTTTTGTTGACTCAATGACTCTTCCATTAAAATACCGTTTCTTTATATGCTGTCGGATATGGAATATAATCTTTTTTATAAAAGAATGACCTGTAAGTAATTCTGTTGCGACTCTTTTCTGTAATACTGAGAAAACTGGAAATTTACAAAAAAAGAGGGCCAAAATCTCCGAAAAAAGCGTGTTATCTATATGGACGGAGAATGTTTCTTCGTCCGTAAAAGATGGAGATTTTAGAGTGGATATAGATGACGAGTGCTTGTTCGAAACATACGACCGTGTAAACGATGTCGAAAGTGCCAGGAAAAAGTTCGAGGGGCAAAAGTATCTCGATCCTCGGTGTGATCCCGCATTCAGGGCGCTGCTTGACAGCGAAGACGCGCTCATGAACTTTTTGAACGCAATTCTGCATTTTGAAGGCGAAAATGCAATTCAGTCGCTGACCTATACGGTTCAACAGGACGAAATTTTCCATCTGCCGGAGCCATACCGAGTCAAGTTCGATATTGGAGCGAGGACCAGAGCGGGAAAGCGGATTGATGTCGAAATGCAAAAACTCAAGTTGAACGATTACATCGACCGCATGATGATATACAATGCTTTTTTGCTGTTGAGGGCGAAGAACGACTACAACAAGGATATAGGCTTTCGGAATATTCCTGACGCAAAAAAGGAAAAGTTCCGTTACAAGTTGCCAGAAATATATTCTATTTGGATCATGGATCATCCTGTTCAGTTTATGGAGAATGTTTATCGGGATGAAATCGGTCTTTACAATCAGTCCAGCATCGGCAGGGTTGGCTGCGTTCCAATTTCTGCAAAAAATAAGTATATTATTGTAGACCTAACCAAGTTTAATAAGCTGAAAGACAAGCTCGAAACGGACGAGGATCGTTGGCTTTATATCTTGAAGAATGCGGGTTCTTCAAGCTCGCTGCCGGAATTCGACAATCCGACTTTCGAAGATGCCTTGAGGCGAATTGAATGCGATACGGCAAGCGACGAACTCTTAATCAGGCAGGCGAATATGAAAGATTTCCTCTACGCATATAGTGACGCTATTGATGAAAGCTTCGAAAAGGGTGTAGAAAAGCAACGTATTGATGGTGAGAAAAAAAGAGATAATGCGATAAAATCGCTGCTATCTCAAAAAGTCGCTCCAGATGTTATTGCAAATGCGTTCGGCATTACTGTTGAACAAGTTCTCGGCATAAAAGAATAGTGATTGAAATATTTTACGGCGCTTCGTAATGACAGATGGTATAGCAAACATTGCTCGCTCTGCCATTATGGATAGAGACAATGATATGAAAAGAGAACTCCAATCGGGGTTCTTTTTTTTGCGTGGATTAGCAATAAACTATAAAATACTACATCATTTCTGCAGCGAATTCTTCTAGTGTTTTTTGCTGTATTATCGGAAAATCCACTTGCTTGAGTTCTGCAAAATGAGCATCATTTGTCACAATATAATCGGCCTGACATGCGAAAGCGCAATCAACAAACTTGTTATCGTCGGGATCTTTTTTTATAAGGTTGAGCTTGAAAAAAGGATCTTTATGGATTACATTCTCAGAAAATTCAAGGACCTTTAAAAACAGGTTTGCAACTAGAGGCGAAGCATGTGAACCAAGAATTTCTTCATATTCATGCATTATTTCGTTGGAAAGGCATAGCGTATACTCCTCATTTATGAATTTTTCATAAAGGATACACACTATGGCGTCCTAATATTTGCAAAACGGCGTTTGTATCAATAACGACTTTCAATGATTTATCCACGATATGGAGTCCGTAGATGTTCAGTTTGCAGTTCGTCAAGTCGTTTTTGGTCTAATGATCCATCAGTCCACAAGCGGTCCAACTCATTTTCCAAACGCTGTGCATAGAATTTTTTAAGCGTTTTCATTAAGGCGCTAAGTTCCTCTTCGCTGGAAACGCTGGCAAATGATTTTAATATCAGCATTTGTGCTGGATTTATTTCCGTTAGAGTCATATTAAACGCCTTTTTGAGAACTACCCAATTCTAATATACATTTTTGAGGCTTTGATGCAATTTTCCCCCAGTGTTCATGAGATTCTATGAAGTCTTTTTCACTCATTTTCCTTAGATTCTACGTGAAGTTGCAGGATGCTTACGCCGCAGAATCCAATAAGCTTGGCACTTGGGCTCTTATCGGCTACACAGCTCCGGGCACCAAAAAGACGGCAAATGAATTTTCTTCTACCGTTTTCAAATACACCGGTGGTATGAGTGACGCTGTTGAATTGAAGGCTGAAGGTGCCGAAGCTCAAACAGGCGCATGGGTTGCTGAAGCTCTTACAGCATTAAATGACTGCCCAGAAAAAGCTACATGGTCTATCGCAGTCACTGGCGCAACCACAGGTGTGACTTATGCAAACACCTATTCTAGTGATGATTGCAAGCCGTTGACTCCGAATTTTGAAAACATCGGTACCAAGGCTGCTAAGGAATAATCCGTAATAGCATTACGATTAAAGCTTAAAAAGAGAACTCCAATCGGGGTTCTCTTTTTTTTGCAACCTAGCAACATTTAAAAAAGCCAACTCATTCAAGAGATGGCTTCACACATAAAATTAGTCAAATTACGATTATTTTGCCGCCTTAGCCGCCATCGTCTTCTGCAGTTCCAATACTTTTTCTTTGGGCAAATGCGAATACTTCACGATTTTTTCAATAGGCACGTTGTCGGCAAGCATATCGTGTGCAATAGCTTCACGCTCGTTATTCCGCCCCTTTTCAAAGCTTTCGTCAATGGAATCACTATATGCGTAGAGGAAATCTTTCATAGCAAACAAGACCTCACTTAATCCAAAAGAAAAATAAAAAATGGCTGATTCCTCGTCAATATATCTATCAATCCGTTAAAAGCAGAGGATTAGTATTCAATAGGTTTGCAAAAAAAAAGACAAAGAATGTATTTTTATTAAAAAGAGGTCTATTATGGCGACAGCAACACTAGAAGAAATGGATGTAGTTGATGCATACGCAGTGCTTATACGTTCTTTAAGCGACGTTCAAAGGAACGCCTTGATAGAGAGGCTTCTTTTGGATTTGGAACGAGACGAGCATAAAACAAAAAAATCCCTTCGTTCCCTAAAAGGGATTCTGTCGTCTAACGAGAATTACGACACGCTGCGCACAGAGGCTTTGGATGAAAAATACCGCTTATGAAAGTCTTTGTAGATACAAATGTTATTCTTGATTTTCTATTTGATCGAGATTCTACCCAAGCGACAAGTACACTATTTGAAAAAATTGAAAATAGAAACTTAGACGCCTACAACAGCATAGGAACCTCCACCGCCATTGTAAATGACATCTACCGAAGATAAATGGTCTTGAGGGGAAGTAACGTCTTCTGGATTCATATATGACATAAAAAAATTCTACTTAAAAAGAAAAAGCCCACCCTGATGGGTGGGCCGTGAACTTCTAAATAAAATTAGTCGTCGTAACCCTTAGAAGAGAGGGCATCGAAGGTCGGAGTAAGTGGCTTGCAGTTTGTAGAGACTTCAGCCTTGTAAAGCAAGCTATTTCCGTTGCTAGCAGCTTTTGCGGAAACTTTCCAGTTTGCAGCAGCTGCAGTTGTTGCAGTCTGAATAGCGCATTCGTTCAAAGCAGCAACATTAACAGCACCCCAAACGGCTTCTTCTGCAAAAGCGTCGTCTCCACTAAGAGCCTTACCTTCAGCATCAGCAATTGCAGGAGAAGTACCTGCATAATACTTGAAGTTTGTGGTTTCACCAATATCGCCAGCGGACTTTGCACCCGGAGCGACGTAACCGATTAACTTCCAAGAGCCGACCTTGTTCGCTTCAGATGCATAAGCATCCTGCAACTTCACGTAGTATCCGTCTAATACCTTACCATTTCTTAGTACAGTTCTCGAAATACAAACAGCGTTTCTCTTATATCCTCAAAATATTTTTCTCTATGAGTTCAATAGTAGCTGAGTGAGCTTTTAACGAAGGATCTTCTTTAATCATATTGAACGCATCACTCAGCTTGGCTATAATTTCATCGTAACAGCTCAAAATAGTTTTGGGTTTTAACGCAAGTTGGCTTGCCAATAGTTCCAGATCTTCACGGTTTATTTTTTTGAATTCGTAATGTTTTCCGAATTTCATAGAAACTTTACGGGTAAGATTTGGATAAATGATCGTGCTAACGGTATCGTATATCGGAGCTAGTTGAACCTTCTTATCGCGAAATACCAAGGAATAGTTTTTCCCATGTGCATCGCAGTTGCCAATTACGAGATTGAAAATCGCATACTGAATGAACTTTCGTGTTTCCGTAATCGGAATGGTCGTATTATTTTTTACAAGGTTATAAATATCAACTAGGCTTGGGCCTCCGTCATTTTGATATTTTCGATCGCTCAATATACCCAAAGCTTGACACGCGTCTTCCTGATGAATTCTTGAAATAGAATTTTTTTCGTGAACACGGTCGTAACGCTCAATTAAAAGAAACTCGGTTCCGTACATCTGCTTGAGTTCTGTTTTAGATGTCGGCAGTCCACAATTTTCAGCAAGCTTGGAACATATATACTCGTTCGCCGAAAGATTTGACAACTCACCAATCCCGGTTGGCTTTACAATGTGCGTTGACGGCGCACCATTTTTGGGCAAGTAAAACTTGCCATCCATATATGTCAACGGAAGTTTTTCTTGCGCACCGGCAAGCGATAAACGGAGTTTATCCTTCGCTTTCAACAAAGGGCGTGTATTTATATTCTGAATATACTCTGCTAATTTTTTCTCAGCTAACAGATCATAGTTGTCTGGAGAAAATTCATAGGTATTTTTTATTTTGTTCGACTCGTGTTCCGGTAAAATCGAAATCAATCCAGCGCATTCACCGCCGAGTTCCTTTAACAGTTTGAATGTACTTGTTTCTGATATGTGCAGGTATTCAGAAATCCTTTTTTTTACGTCTCCTTCAGGCAACAGCCCCTCAAAGAACGGAAGACATTCCTTCTGAGAAAATTCGGTTTTGTCAAGCGGGAGCGAAAGCGACAAGGGAATTTTTCCTGCGTTTATGTATGCGTCGTCATACGAAAAAACGACACCCTTTTCTGCGGTGGATGACAGATATCCAGCCAGACGGTCACCCAAGTATACAGATAGTTTCACTTTTCAGCCTCATTTTCAGAAATATGCAATTTCAAACCAAGCATTTTCATCACCTGAAGAACTTTTCCCAAGTGAAGCGACTCTTTGCCGTTTTCCAAATCCGAGAGGAACCGAATTCCGACACCACAAAAAGCGGCACAGTCCGCTTGAGTGAGGTTCAAACTCTTTCTGCGATTACGGATTACATCAGATATATTTTTTATGCTAGCGACATCCATATTTCAAATATAATATTCCCGAACGGGAATATCAACGAAATTTGGGCTTGAAAATGCAAAAATTTTCCCGAACGGGAATATCGTCAAAATCGGGGCTTATAAAAGCAGAAAATATTCCCGAACGGGAATATTTTCCTCACAGTTAAACGCCTATAATCAATGCACTATCTGGGTAAATGTCGGGGTTAGGACTTCGCCATCGGCGGGAACTGTAGCTGTGTATTGGAACGATCCTGCGTTGGTTTCTTTGACAGATTGCGGTCAAATATTAATATATTATTGTAGACCTAACCAAGTTTAATAAGCGACGAACTCTTAATCAGGCAGGCGAATATGAAAGATTTCCTCTACGCATATAGTGACGCTATTGATGAAAGCTTCGAAAAGGGGCGTGATGGCGAGCGTACTGCGACGGCGCTTGATATGCTTGCCGACAACGTGCCTATTGAAAAAATCGTGAAGTATTCGCATTTGCCCAAAGAAAAAGTATTGGAACTGCAAAAAAATTCTCGGCATTGACTCCGAACTTTACCAACATCGGTGCAATTAGAGTGACTGCTTTGTCATCTTATCACAAAGCGCTAATATGGATGGTCTCATTCTGAAAGATAGCCCAGCGAGTTCGACAGCATCCAGTAACGGAACAAGTTCTGAGAAAGAGCTTTCCGTCAAGCTCTCACATGCCTCCTTTCAAAATTGCGGAATTGCCAAATTTTTGAGCGAAAAAATCAACAATCCACGACAATAGGGCTTCGGTGCTTTTAAAGTTCTCCATAAACGGTGTTCCTTACAAATGCTTTGAATCTTGGATTGGCGTAATGTTCCAAATACGAATCCAAAATTTCTTTTGATAACGTTGAAAAATTAATGTCTTGAAAAACATTAAAGTAAAATGTTTTTTTGTGCTGATAAAAATAGAGCGTGTCAAGGACCGCCTTTTCTGCAGTTGCGATCCGTACTCCATTTTCAAGAATCTTCGTCCCGAAGAACATGTTCTTTGATATTTTGGCGTACGAGATATTTACATCACCTTTATATTCACTGGCCTTTGATGTGACGATGCAACTGATTAAAAATGGGCTTTCTGTGCCGATTAACTTATAAAACGCTAAAGCCGAACCGAAAGAAACATATGAATCCGTGCGAACTTTTGCCGAAAGAATCATAGGATCGAAGTTCTGGGTTACATAAATGCCACGAGAATAGCGCTTTAGCAAATCTGCCTCTTCAAATTGCTTGATTTTAATCCAAAGCATTTGTTGACTAGATATGTTAAAAAGGGAGCTTAGCTCCGATAGCGAAAATACTCCACCCACTTTCGGGGCGAATTCAAGTAGTTTTTGAGCATTTTCAAGAGTTTTTTTCATATTGCTAGAAAATATAATAAAAGTTATACTATCTAGCAATATGAAAGTTGATGGATGAAGAATAAAAAAATGTGTTTATCGGGATGAAATCGGTCTTTACAATCAGTTCTGCGTCGGCAAGGTTGACTTCTTTCCCGAAATATTCTATATCATGTAAGGATATGCAAAATTTAATCTACACTCTTATGAATAGGGAGACTCGCTCAAGAAATGCGTAGAGGATATTCGCGAGACTCCGCTATCTGTTCCGTGTGATGATAAATTCACCGAGAATCGTCTTTCGCAGATGAACATGATAAAAAACGTCCAATGCGAACGAATTCTAGGCTTTGATTCAAAGTGGGAATTTTAAAGTTTTATCGCACAAATTTATTTTGCCATTTCTTTCTTGTACATTTCCGCAATGTACGATGGACCGTAGCTCCAATACTTTTGCTTTTCATCGTAAAGTAAACTTGCCGTACGGGATTTAAATTACTCCATCCCGCCTGCGGATGTGATGGCTGTGGCGGTTGTGCTTAAGTTGCTGAATTTGGGGGTTAACGCTCCGCTGCAGTTTGCCACGTCGTCGGATGATGCCCAGTAAATGGCGTGGTTGTTTGTCTCTAGCTTGTAGTTGACAAACCATATTCTGCCTTTGGGGCATTCGTTCAAATTTACGATGGATTCTGCGGACCAGTTGTATGTGCTTTCGGAGGCGTCGTATTCGAAAACGGATGTCCTTGCCTTGCCTGTGGAGTTTCCGGCGGGGGATTTATACCCGATGGCTTGCCAGCTGCCGCCTTTGTGATGCTCGAAAGAATAGATGTCCTGTAGCTTTATGTAGGTGCCTGCGGCGAGGCTGATTTCTGCTGCTTTGGACTTGTCGATCATGCCGAAAAGTTTCGGGACCGCAACCGCCGCGAGGACGCCCATGATGACGAGGGCGACCATCAATTCAATAATGGAAAATCCTTGCTTTTCCATAGTACTCCATAATGATGTTTCTGTTTAAAAAATAAGATATTTTGGAGCAAGAAATACAGATTGAATAAAAAATTTTCATATTTCATCGGCTTTGTTTTATGTAGTTTATTTTATCATGTGGAGCGGGTGATATGTTGCGGAGAAAATTAAACATTCTGTATTTTGTCTTGCCTGCGCTTGTGGCTGCGTTTTTTGCGTATGTGGCGTGCAGGGTTTATGATTCTCCGCAGTTGCATGGGATTTTGTCGGCAGATGTCCTGTTTTTGATGGTCCTCTTGCTTTTGCCGCGTTTTAATTTTTCTTATAAGCTGGCTTTTTTGGCGCCTGCCGCTGTGTGGGCCGCTGTTGATCATTCGGCTTGCTCCTATGCGACTTTGATTTTTTATGCGCTGATGATTCTTGTTGCGTCCGTGGTTCCTCGGCGGTGCCGGTTCTTGCTCCCGGTGTATGCGCTGTTTGCGCTTTTGTTTGTTCTGGCCGATGCTGAAAATTTCTTTTACTCTTCGGTGCTTTTGACGCTCCCGGATGCATGGGGCCTGGCGAAATTTTTCTGGTGGGGTGCGCTGCTTTTTATTGTTGTGCCTCCGCTCGTTGTTTCGCTGGAACTTCTTTTTGCGCGGAAGGTTCTGTGGGGTGCGCGTAGGGTGGAGCTTTCGCATCGGGCGGGCTTTGCCGTTGTTGTCTCTGTGTTGCTTTTAAATGCCGGCCTGAATTTTTTGAAGCCGCAGCAGCCGATTCTTGATTTTACGGTATATAAGTGGTTCCATCAGTTTTGCATGCCTGGAGTTTCGCGGCACAATACGATTTTGAATGACGATATCAGGAGTGCGTATCCGGTTTGGGAAAAAGAAAAATCTGTTGTCGAAGATTTTTCAAAGCCGACGGTCATGATTCTTGTGGAAAGCTATGGCGTAAAGAAATCGCTGGACCAGACGAGGGCTTTGCTTTCGCCGTTTGCGTATTCGCATGCCCGCTTCTTGGGGCTTTATCCGCGCAATGCTTCGCATACGCAGGGGTCGGAATGGGAAGACTTTGGCGCTTTGCGCGGTAAGATTCGAGAGGAGCCTTTGCCCTTGAAATTTAAGGAGCATCATTTGCAGACGTGGTATGTCCATGGCTACGATAGCGAGTTCTATGCTCGTGGAGAAAACTATTCGAAATTCGGTTTTGACAAGATGCTCTTCAAGGAGCAGTTCGAGGCGCAAGGGCTGCCGAGCTGCCGAAACGGCTTCGTAGGAATTTGCGATTCGGCGATGATTGTATATATAGATTCTCTCCTCAGCGAACCTACGCCTAAGTTTGTTTATTGGACGACGTTGGATGCGCATCCGCTGTATGAATGGTCTGGCATGTTCGAGAAGTCCTATTTCTGCAAGATCTTTTCGCTTTCCGATGTGGACTGCACGTACTTCACGTTGCAAGAGAATACGTTGCGGATGATTGCTCGGCTTGCTGAAAAGCACCCTGAGTACAGGTTTATCGTTCGCGGCGACCACCGGCCGATGGTGTCCATAGAACAGTCGGACTTTGTGCAGTCGTTCTACTTTAGATGGGTTCCGCTTGTTATTCTGAATTGAACTTGTTCTGTTTTTTACGCACAAAAAATAGCGCTACCTTTGTGAGATAGCGCTATTAGTGGGGCCTCCCGGACTTGAACCGGGAACCAACGGGTTATGAGTCCGACGCTCTAACCGATTGAGCTAAAGCCCCAGCTCACCCAAAGTTAGTAAATATTTTGAAATTGTCTTTGCCCATTCGTAATGGAAGCCGCTGTAGGCGTTCACAACGCATTTGTCCCAATCGGCGACTTCCGTATTGTACACGTTGATCGCGTCCTTGATGCGGCGCAACATCTGGTGCGGCGCGTTTGCGTCATCGACGAGGAACGCGTTTGCTTCGCCGGCGGTTTCGAGCGTGTAGTCGGTGAGCATGCTTGCGATGCCTACGTTCCTGCCCGTGAGTGGGAGTGTGCCTGCGGCCATCGCCTTGAGGATGATCGAGGCGGACGGCTCCTGGAGGTTGGCTGCGAACAAAATGTCAGATGCGGCAAGCGTGTCGCGCAATTTTTCTCTGTTGTTCGCTTCTTCGGAATCGAACTGGAGGATGCGGACGAAGTTGCTGTACTGGTGCGAAACTTCCTGGTAGTAGTTCCACTCGGGATGTTCTGGCGACATGCCTACGATGATGAGCACGTTCTGCTTGGCGATGTCCGAAAGGATTGTCGCAAGCGTTTCGGAGGCGTTGCCCGATTCCATGTCCATGTGGCTGTAAATGATCAGCTTGTTCGAGAGGTCCATGTCGAACTGGCGCCCGAGGCTTGCCTTTGCGCCACGCTTGGCTTCCTTGATCGGGAGCCTGGCCGTGTCGTTGAAGTCCCAGAACTTGTAGTTTACGCCGAACTGGATGCCGAGGAGCTTGTCGCTGTTGCGGTTCAAGAATCCGCTGAGTCCGCCTGGGAGGTTCGTATTGAGCATGGCGTCGCGGTAGCCCGACGACGGGAACAGCACCTTGTTCGCGTACAGGATGCCTGCCTTGAGGAGGCTCACCTTGCCCCAGAATTCATAGCCGTCCATGTTGAAGTCCTTGCGCGGAAGGCCGATCTTTTCGATTTCGCTCGGCTGCACATGGAAGTCGTAGGTGATGTTATGGACGTTGAAGAAAAACGGGATGTTGTGGAATGTTTCTTGATAGACCGTGTGGCAGAGGGCGCCGACAAGGGCTCCGCCCCATTCGTGTCCGAGAATCGCCTGGAACTCGATGCCGCTTTGTGCGCTGTATGTGAGCACGGCGGAGGCAAACATGGCGAATCTCAGGTGGTTGTCGCTGTAGGGGAGCGAGTGCGGCGGTCCATAGACGTAGGGCCTGCCGAAATATTCCTCATTATATATATAGGTATGGAGCGGGTCTTCGTCGGAACGCCAGACTTCGAACGGCTTGTTCTGCAATGCTTCGACGCCCTTGTAAACGCAATGATACTTGTCGGGATCTACAATATGGTCTTTATAGAACGGTGAACAGGTAATGACATTGGAGCCGGCATTGGCAAATGCGGTTGTCATGCAGTTCACTGCAGTTGCGAGAGGGCTTGGGACCTTCCAATTTCCCGCTTCTGGAGTTACGACGAGTATATTCATTGTTTTTTGTGCACTCCAAATAAAAATTTACCTACAAAAGTAAGTATGTATAAATTTATTTATTTAAATTTCAACTGAAAGGGTGTATTTTATTTTTTAACCTGATAAAGAGTCCTTTTCAATATTTTCTAATAAAACTTCATCTGAAGGATACAAAATGAAGAAGATTTTCATTGCTGCTATGGCTGCTGCTGTCGCTTTTGCGATGACAGGCTGTAAGGGTACGAACGAAAAGCGCGGCGACGAACACCTTAAGGAAGGCCGTTACCGCAATGCTATCAACTCTTATCTTGAGGCAAAGAAGAAGGGCAAGATGTCCGATGAATTCTTTGACAACTTCACCCTCGCTCTCGTGCGCGCGGGCGATATGGAATCCAAGAAGGACTTGAGCAGTGAACTCATCAGCAACTACTTTGAAAAGGCTGCCTCCAATATCGGTAAGGTCAAGGAAGACGCAACCGTCGAAGAATACGTGAAGACGCTCGGTGATATCGGTAAGCGCCAGGCTGCTCAGGAAGGTGTTGACTACGCAACGATCATCAACGCTTTTGCAAAGATCGACTCTGCCGAATCTGTCGCAAAGACCCGCCACGTTGCAGAATCTGCGATCAAGAGCATCCGCGAAGAAACCGAAAAGCTCTATGTCGCTCGCAACTTGAGCGAAGCTACCAGCGAAGACGATCCGGTCGTGAAGGAATACTTGCTCCTCCGTATGGCTGAAATGGCTCCGACGAACCAGGATATTCAGGCTGCCTTGAACAAGAGCCGTAAGGTCACTCGCGGTTACTTCCTCATCTTTGGCGAAAACGTTCCGGACTTGAGCGGCAAGCAGCGCGTGGACAAGTGGGGCTACGTGATGGCCATGCCGACCATCAAGATGACCAAGACCTCCCTTTCTGGCGAACTCCAGTTCTGGGCATCTACGGGTAACAACACAGAACTCGATCCGTCTCAGATCAAGCTTGTCTCTACCGAAGGCAAGGAAGTCTTTGCCAAGGGCAATACGGGCTGGTGCGAAGCTGAAGTGCTCGTAGGCAAGAAGGGTGACGAAAAGATTGAAAAGAAGCAGAAGAAGTTCAAGGGCAAGGGCAAGTTGATGAACGAATTCCAGTGCTCTGTGAACATTAGCTTCTCCTTCCCGGCAAGCTTTGTTCCGGACTACATCGAATACAAGGACAACTTCGGCATTGGCCGTAAGTACCTCGGTCACTAATTCGTAACGGAATTTAAAGACTGTTTGAGGCTCGCCGCGGATGCGCGGCGGGTCTTTTTTTTGTAGTAGACAGTAGGCGGTAGGAAGGATCGGTAAATAGTGTTTAGGGATTAAAAACGTCATCCTGAGGCGAAGCCGAAGGATCCAGTAAAGTCTTGCCATGCGAGAAAATGCAAATGCATTCGGGACTGTATGGATCCTCCTAACGGAGGATGACGAAAGCGGAGGATGAAAAAAATCCCCGACGTTGTCGAGGATTTTTAAATGTATGTGCTTTTTTCGAGATGGCGATGCCCGCTCGGAGGCGGGCATGACAAACGCTAGAATTCTGCGTGGGCGCTCATGCCGAGGGCGAACTTGGACTTGCCGACGACAGGATTCTTGTCTTCGCTAAAGTTGTATCCGAACCAGAATACGAGATTCGTATTGATGGTCGGGTAGAGGTAGAAGTTCATGCCGAGAAATTCGAATTCGTCATCCTTGATTTCGGAATCTGGATCGTGGTATTCGAAGCTTACGCCAAGGGAGAACTTCTTTGTGATGTTGAAGCTTGGTTCAACAGCGAAGAGCATCTGGTCGTCCGTGAAAATCTGGTCGGCGGCCTTGTAGTCGTCTTCCTTGTTGACGATCGCGTAGAAGTAGTTGAGACCCAAGTTGAAGAAGTCGTAATTTAAGCTCGGTTCGACGAGGAAGGAGTGGACGGCCTTGCCCTTGTACGGGTGCAAGCCGTAAGCGGCATAGACGCTGTAGTTGAAGACTTCGAGGCTCTTGGAATAGTCGAGTTCCGTGCCGAAGAAGTAGGTGTAGCCACGGCCGATTTCAGAACCGAAAACCCAGTCCACGCTAGGGGTGATGGTCAGGTGTTCGTCCGGACGGTTCAAAAGCTTGAGACCGTAAGTTGCGAACACGGCGATGGCGCTCTTGCTTTCTTCGGTTGCGCCGATGTAAACTTTACCGTCGCCAAACTTCTCGTTGCCGACTTCAACGCCGATACCGCGAACGGTATGGTTGCGGGCGATGGCGGCGTAGCGGCTTGGATCGCGCCAGAAGTAATAGTTGAATGCACCTGCGTTGTAGGTCAAGTCGCCAAAGACCAAGCTTACGTCCTGGAAAGGAGTCCAGCGGAGTTCCACGCCGTCAAAGTTAAATGCGGTGTAGCGGTCGTCTGCGCTGTTGATTGCAGTCGAACGGGCGAGTCCGTGGCGAATTTCGGCGGACTGGTCTGCATTCGTTACATTGCTCTTTGTGTTTGTGTAAACGGTCACAGAAACATTTTCGTCGAGATTTGCCTTCACGTACAAATCGATGTCCTGGTTGGCGGCGTTCGTGGGGTCAAAGTCCTTGTCGAAGTAGCTCGCGAAGTCAAAATCGACATTTCCGTGGATTTCGATGTCAGCGGCCGCTGCAAAACTGGTAGCTGCAAGGGCAATCGGCAAAATGATTTTACGCATACAATCCTTCCAAAAAAGATTTATTTGATTTTTACGAGCAAAAGATAGAAATATCTTTGCTGTGAGACCAATGTTTTGTTCCTGGAACCCCAAAAATACGAATATGTTAAGTCTTAATCACTACAGTTTTGTAAATTTGATAGAGTCTTTAATGAAGGTGGATATGAAGTTTTCCTCCCGTGTTTTATTTTTTGTGTTGCTTGCATTTGTGCAAGGTGTTTTTGCGTTGACTGCAGACCAGGTCTTGGCAAAATCTAAGGATTGGTTTAAATCGGGCAAGGCTTGGAGCCTCAATTTCAGGGCGCAGGTCTTCCAGGCGGATTCTCCTGATATCAGAACGCAGTCGGGCAGCCTTCTGGTTGCTGAGGGTGACCGTTTTAAGCTTGATCTGCTGGGGATCAAGTTCTATAGTGATGGCGAGAGCCTTTGGCAGTGGAATGTGGAACAGAAGCAGGTCCTCATCAAAGCTGTGGAAGACTTGTCGAGTTCGCTGCATCCGTCGGAACTTTTGTTCAAGTATCTGAACTGCAAGGCTCTCGAAATGGGCGAAGGTGAATTTGCAGGGCAAAAGCTCTGGATTCTAAAGCTGGATCCGGCGAAGTATGCCGGGCAGTTTACCAAGATGGAAGTGTGGCTTTCAAAGAAGGATTATTCTCCGGTGCGGCTCTATACCGAGGACCCGGCTGGGAATGCAACTTGGTATGGCATTATAGATTTGAAAGTGGTCAAGAAAATTTCTAACGAAGATTTCAAGTACAAGCCTGTTGCTGGCGTTGACGAAATCGATATGAGGTAGCTCGTGAAATTTGGCATGAAGAAAACAGCCGCATTTATCGCAGGTCTCCTTGTGTGTGGGGCTTTGTGCGGGAATGCTTTTGCTGCGGAAACGCTGTTCAGCAACAATGTATTTGCCGTTGCGCCGACTGGTGAAAACGGGGCGTTGTGGGCGGTTTCCCGAAACGGTGGATACAGCGGAATTACGTTGTTGAAATTCAAGGTCTCGGGCAAGGGGTCTGTATCGCTTGAGCCTTCTGCGATGGAGCAAACTTCGGATACTCTTACAGCGGTTCACGATGGGATTGTGTATGGCAATGATGAACGTGCCGAACGTAGGAGAGTCCCTGCAGCTTATGTAGGCGCTAAGCTGGGCCTTGTGCTTCCGATGTTTGGAATGGACAAGAACGACCGCTATTTGCAGCCGCTTGGATTCTTTTCGGTTCCGGATTTGAAGAATATCAATGAAAATCCGATTGAGTTCATGCTGGATGCGGATACTTTGGAAAGTGAACCGATGCTGTATGCGCCAAGTGGCTTCGCTTACGATTCTACGGCTAAACGCCTTTGGGTTGCTCGTGGCGCTTTGGGCGTCATGGTCCACGATATGTCTGGAAAAAATGGCGCAAAAGATACGACTTTTGTCCTAAATCTTAAAGGCAAAAAGCTCGAAGCTCTTAAGAATAATGCAAAGCTCGATCTGGAAAATAATCCTGAGATCTTCGATGTGCGCTTGCATCCGGAGACCAAGGAACTTTGGCTTGCTACGGCGAAGGGCATCTGGGTGAAGACTTCGAGCGAGCTTAAGAATGTTTCGGAAAAGCTGAAGGAATCTCGAGTCACAGGCCTTTGGATGGGCGGAAAGCCGCTCCAGATTGTTGCAGAGACCAGCTACAAGAAAAAAGGTAGCGATGATGTCGTGGGCGGACTCTGGCAGCTGTATGGCGAAAAGGCGAAGGACTTTTCCAAGGTGAATTTCCTGGATACTGCGGGTAAGGTCCAGAAAAAGGATATTTACGATGAAGCCGATTACACGGTAAGCAGTGTTGCGTTTTTGGGAAAGACCGCTTTTGTGCTGGTCCGTAATATTGGCGGTGCCATTAGCGGTTACATGAAGCTTGATTCTTTGGGAATCAGGGCCTGGGAAAAAGATGATGATGAAAAGCTCCAGTGGCTTTATGGTTATGAAACCGGTGCTACGGACCGTAAGGCCGTTATCGGGTCTATGTGCACGTTCCCGCTTTCGAAAGACCGCATGGGGCTTGCTATTGCGACGGATGGAAATGGTGTCTCTGTGTCTGCGGATTCTGGAGCGACCTGGACTGTTATTTTGAATCGCGCAAAACTTGACAATAACTTGGGATCTATTCGAATGGTCCCGTCCGTGATTGTTCCTGGCGATGAATCGCTTGTTTCATATAAAGTAGGCAAGGAATCGAAGATCACGATTGAAGTGTTCAGTTACGACATGCGCAAGGTGCGTACGATTGTAAAGGATGCTGTTCGCGATGCCGATGCGTCACGAAGCACGAACCCGAAAGAAGATTTTTGGGATGGTCGCGATGATCATGGTAAAGACTGCACGATGGGTGTTTATTACATCAGGGTAAAGGACAATCATGGCCATATTGGTTGGGGCAAGGCAATGACGCTGGGAGGTAACTTCAGATGATCAAGTTTAAGAATCTTGTCGTTGCGGTCTTGTCTGTTGGAGCTTTTGCAACTTCGGCAATGGCGCTTGGATTTACGAAAAAGTCTGAACTTGGCGGCTTTGATGGCTTTGTGGAACGCATGGGCGCCGGTGTGCGTGAACTGGGTCGTGGTAACACGGGTACGGCGGATACGGCGACGATGCCTGCGGCCTACTGGAATCCGGCCTTGCTTGGCTTTCGTGAAAATATCGGCATTACGATGAATGTTGAAAAGCGCGACCTGGACCGCTTGGGGGGCGCCTTGGGCATTGAAGGTAAGGTCGGAAAGCGCATGGGCGTTGGCTTTGCGATGCTTTACCGTGGAGATACCGATTTTAAGGTGATCGACGATGATGACCAGACGATGGGTTCGGCCGAGCCGTTCTTCTCGATGTTCTATCTCGGTTTTGCCTTCCGCGCCACGCGCCGTGATGCGTTTGGTCTTTCGTTCTCGATGAGCTATGATAATTTGGACATTGCTCAGTATTACGAAGGCATTGAAGAATCGTTCCGCAGCCCGGTGACAATCAACTTGAGCTGGTTCCGCCAGTGGAATGATAAATGGTCTTCTTCTGTCGTGATCCGCAATTTGAGTTTTAGTGAGAACTTGTCTGCAAAATGGTCGAAGAACCCGAGCAAGGACAATTCGCTTGCATCGACTGAGGGCGTACGCCCGAAGGTGTTGCAGATTGGGCTTGGTTACCGCTCTAACATTATGGGCAAGCCTGTCTACGCCTGGCTTGAGGCTTTGGATTATCAGGTCGCTGATACGCTTTTGGCGTTTGACCCGCAGCTTCATGTCTGGACGGGACGCGTGGGCTTTGAATGCGAAGTGATCCCGAATGGAACGCTCCGCCTGGGTATGGATGATCTGGACTGGATGATTGGTGCTGGCTACAAGTTTGAAATCCGCGTTGGCCGCAAGAAGTTCCCGATTGAGGTGAACTACGCGTTCCTCTATGAATCGAGAGCGGGGCTTTGGACTCCGTTTAATCTTGGTTTGCGGGGATACATTCCTTGATTTCCAAAGTGTTCATTTCGAAGGTGCGCAGTCTAGAATCTATGGACTGCAACTTCGATGCTGGCATAAACGTAATTTGCGGGCCGAATGGCTGCGGCAAGACGACGATTCTGGAATCGATCCACCTGCTTGCGCAGGGATTCTCGTTTAGGTCGCGTGACTTGCGCGAGCTGATTACATGGAAGCAGAACGAACTGATTCTTCGGGGTGAATTTGAAGACGAGGGGCGCGAGCGGATGCGAGCGCTTCGCGTGTTTTCTCGCGGGAGCGAGGTGCGCGAAAACGGTGAAACGCTTAAGTCTCCGACAGCGTTTTTCGGGACGTGTCCGGCGGTGATTATGCAGCCTTCGGACATTGAACTCTTGCGTGGCGGGCCGGAAGTGCGCAGGCATTGGCTCGATGAAATTCTCTGTTACCGCTCGGCGGCGAATGCTTTGGTGCTGCGCCGCTACAAGCGCGTTTTGCAACAGCGCAACAAGTGGCTCAAGGAATTCAAGCAGAATGGTGCTGCGGTTGGCGGTGAGGACTTGTTCCGTGTGCTGACGCAACAGCTGATTGAACTTGGCGCAAAGCTTTGGGCGGCGCGAATTGCGCTCTCGAAAGAGGTCTCGGAAATTATCACGCGGTACTACCGCAAGCTTTCGGGCGGGGTGGATGAGATCACTTGCGCTTACAAGAGTTCGATTCTAAAGTCGCTTGATGCGCTGGATGTTGCGGATCCGCTTTCGGAAGAGATGATGGACGAGATTCCTGCGGGCGGTTCTGTGAATGCCGCCGGGGTGGCTGCGTACAGCTCGGATGCCGTGAGCGAGGAAATGCTGCGGAACGCGTTTGCGCGAAAACTCGCGGATCTGGAATTTGTGGAACGCTTGCAGGGGATGACGATGGCGGGGCCGCACCGTGATGACTTGGCACTGTGTGCGTCGGGCTACGAGATGCGTTCTGTCGGGTCGCAAGGGCAATGCCGCTCGGCTGCGGTCGCGATGCGGTTTGCGGCGGTCGATGTGGCGTCGCGCTACTTGACAAAACCGATTTTATTGTTAGACGATATTTTCGCCGAGCTGGATGTGAACCGTCGTGATGCGGTTGCGGCTCTCATTCGCGAGAAGGAATGCCAGGTCGTGATTGCGACGCCGCAGGCGGAAGATCTGCCGTTTAAAGCGGATGTGAGAATTCAAATAGGATTTTAACGGACTAGATTTGACTGGATCCTTCGAGGTTTCACCTCTCAGGATGACGCTGGAGTGAAATTTGCGAATGGCGATCCCGGAACAGAGTCCGGTATGACAGTAAAAAACGCGCAATTGGATTGCGCGTTTTTGGCATTGGGGCTTTTTGTCCCCCCTCTATATTACTTATTCTTCAGCAAGTCGCGAATTTCGGTGAGGAGCTTTTCTTCGGCGCTCGGTGCCGGAGGTGCTGCCTGTGCTGCTGCGGCTTCTGCTTCTTTTTTCTTGCGCATGTTCTGCATAAAGCCGAGGAATTTCTTCATCAAGAGGAATACGGCGAATGCGACAATCAGGAAGTTCAGGACTTCACCGATGAAGGTGCCGTAAGGAATGGCGATGCCTTCGGAGGTTGTGTAGACGAGGGTCTTGATGCCTTCGCCTGCGTTCTGACCGCCACACTTGGCGATGATGGCGGTAACGGTCGGCATTACGACGTCACTGACGAACGAATTGACGATCTTTCCGAATGCGGCACCGATGATGATACCGATGGCCATGTCAACGATGTTTCCCTTGAAGGCGAACGCCTTGAATTCTTCAATGAGTGAAGCTGCTTTGTTTTTGATACCCATTTCTTTCTCCTTGTTGGGTTGTTTAACGTTTAAATAATAGGAAAAACCTTTGATTATTGGCTAGCAATTTTTAAATTTGGCGCGTTATGTCATGGTTAATATTGGCTTTTGCTTCGGCTGTTTTTCTCGGCTTTTACGATTTGGCCAAGAAAAAATCGGTTCAGGATAACGCGGTTCGGCCGGTTCTGTTACTTTGCAGTGTATTTTACGCTTTGTTGATGCTGCCCGTGCTTTTGACGGGACATTGCGAACCGCTTACTTTGCACGATCACCTGTTCTTGATGGGTAAATCGGTGATTGTCGGCGGGAGTTGGCTCTTTACGTACAGCGCGATTGCGCATATGCCTCTCAGCATTTCGACGACGATTCGTGCGCTTGCTCCTTTGTTCACAATCATGATCGCGGTCGGGTTTCTGGGGGAACGCCCGCAGGTGATGCAGTGGGTCGGTATTGTGGTTTGCGTTTGTTCGTACATCGGGCTTTCGCTTGCGGGACGCAAGGAGATGGGGCATTTCTTTAGCAACGGCTGGGTCGTGGCGATGCTCCTTGGAACGATTCTTGCCGCATGCAGCGGCATTTACGATAAGCTAATTTTGCAGCGCATGAATTTCGAGCCGTTGACGGTGCAGGTGTGGTTCAGTATTTACATGTGCGTGGTGCAGTTCCTGACGACGATGTTCACGTGGTACCCGACGCGCAAGAAGACGACTCCGTTTCAGTTCCGTTGGTCGTTTTTGGCGGTGGCGGCGCTGTTGATTGTGGCTGACCGTTGCTATTTTTTGGCGGTGAGCGATTCGGATGCGTTGATTTCTATCATTACGGTGCTGCGTCGTTCGAGTGTGTTCATCAGCTTCTTGGCGGGAATTCTTATATTCAAGGAACGCAAGAGCAAGATGAAGTTTTTTGCGATGCTGGGCGTGGTGATTGGCTTGTGCCTGATTTCGCTCGGTCGTTGATTTTAACGGACGCGGAGTAGTGGCGTTATGCTAAAGATTGGAATTACGGGTTCTATTGGTGCGGGCAAGTCCTTTATAGGGCGCTTGCTGCGTACGCGTAATTTCCTGGTGCTTGATGCCGACCGCAAAATTCATGAGCTTTACCGGGATTCGGCAGGGCTTCGCGCTGAAATGGCATCGTTCTTTGGCGAAGAAAGCTTGACGCCAACGGGCGTGAATAGTGCGCTGATTGCGGACCGCGTTTTTGCGGATGCTAATGCCCGCGTGAAGTTGGAGCAGATTGTTTACCCGTACTTGAACCGCGCCGTGGCAGATTTCTTTGCCGAGAAAGTCGCGGACAAGTGCCGGTTCGTGGAGGCCGCGCTTTTTTCGCGAGCGCCGGAACTCGTGAAAATGCTCGACGAAATCTGGATTGTCGATGCTCCTGAAAATGTGCGCTTGAAACGCTTGGTAGACCGCGGTCTCAGTGAAAGCGATGCCAGACGCCGCATTGAAAATCAGCGTGGCGCCTGTGCTCCGGAGCTTTTCCCGGGCAAGCGGATTCGCACGATCATGAACGATGGCGATAAAATACATGTGGAACGCCAGCTTGATGAACTGCTGAACGATTTACTTTGACTATATTGAAGTTATGCAACCTTACATCCACCAGTTTGCCAATTTTCTGAGAGCGCACCTGAATTCGATTTCGGTTGGGCTGATTGCAACGCTTTTGATGCTTTATGGCGCCTGCATCAACAACTATTTCAAGCGCATTACGAAAAGCATCCCGTTCATCGGGCGCTTTGCATTGTTTGTTGTGCTGTGCAGCGTGGGGTATGCTTTTGCAAGTTCGCAGATGGTGCGCCTTTTGCGCATGGTGCTGCGAGAACTTTCGGACTTGCCTTTGATTGGTGTGGTTGCGGGATGCTTTGTGCTGCTTGCGTTCCTCGCCAAAAGCGGGAAAGATATCTGATACTTAGTCAATAGTCAATGGTCAATAGTCGTTAGATTCAATCAATAACTATTAACTAATGACTGATGACTAATAGCTAATTAAAATTATCGCGGTTTACTCCGTATAAAATAACGTCGTCAATCCACATTTCGCTTTCGTCTACAATCCAGATGGTGAATGTCGTGACGCGGGCTTTTACAAAGTCCCAGCCCTTGTTGCCGTATTCGCCATCGCCTTCGACAAAATCGCTTGGCGTAAAGCTGAAGCGTTTCCAGGTGGAATCGAGATAGTCTACATACTTTGTTTTTCCGGTCGGCTCGTCGAGAACTTCTACCGCAAAACCGAGCTCGCCCTTGCCTTTGGCGTAGAATGCGATTGAATCGATGCCTTCAAGGCTTGCTGGATTGCGGTTGATGCGCGTTCCGATCATGGACCATTTGTTTTTTGTCTTGGTGGTACTCTTCCAATGGAAAACGTAGCCGTTGCGTTCTTCGTTAAATTCGAAGGCTTCGCTTGCGTTTTCGCTTGAGGGAGTTGTCGTGACGTTGGAATCTTGCGGCAAGAAATACCATTCACGAGCGCCGTCGCTGTAATCAAATGCAGATTCGAGTTTTTGATTTTCGAAGTCAATGAGCTTGACGGAATGGATGGCTTTCACGAGCGAGTCGGGGAGGCCTGCCCAAATGTTGCTGCTTGCGCTTGCGTCGAGCGCGGCGGTCTTGCCCCAGTACATTTCGATGCTTTCGACGCTAGATGTTCCATTGATGCGAATTTGGAATTCGGCAGATTGCGGGGCATCTTGCGTTGCGCTGTTCCAGAACGCTAGCCTGAATGCGAGGCGGTTCCCGCTTTGGTCGGTGAATCGGATGTCGTTTCCGTTGTCCATGGCTTCGCTAAAGTCGAAGTTCGTTTCGTTTAATCGCACAAATACAACGGTGGATTCTGCGATGGGTTTCATCCAATCCGAGATTGTAGAATCAAGCGGAATGGTGCGGGCATGTGCCCATTGCTCCAGATGCTCATTTTCGAGAGTTGGCTTTGCGAGCGTTTGGATATCGCCTTTTTCGCCGGCTAAAATTGTAATGGAGGCTTCGCCGATGGTTTCTTGTTCGTCAGGCAAAATGGCTCGAATCTGGTATGTTGCAGGCGGGAGTGAATCGAGTGAAAATTCGCCGTCTTTGTTGGTCTTTACAATTTTATCGGTGCCGTAAATTTGGATCCAGGCGTAGTCGGTTCCTTTGGGGAGTTCTGCCTTGCCAGAAACAGAGCCTAGTGGTGCCATCTGCATGGTTGTTAATTTATTCTTCCTTAATTCGCTAGAGGCAATTGCCTGGAAAACGCCTGTATTGCCATCAATGATTTCGATGTAACCTTTATCGAAGCTGATGGAGTCCATGACAATGTTGCCGAGAGAATCGGCGGTGACTTCCAGGATTGCATCTCGAACGTTGTTTGGCATGACGGATGAATCTTTAGAAACTCCTTCGACGTACCAAAGCGGACGGATCCTTGCTATAACGTTGGCGGCCGGTTTTGAATCAACGTTTACGACGTTGATGATGTAAGCGTTTTCTGTTTCAACGGTGCTTGCGCCTGCAAAATCCTTTTCCGAGGAACAGGCGAATAGTAACACGCAGGATAGGAACGTTAATAACTTTTTCATGCTATCCTCGCGTTTTCTTTTTCTGAAATGTCCGCGACGGGGTACAGCGAGAAGACGAACTGCATGACCTTCTTTGGCTCTGCAACTTCGGCAACGCGTTTTTGAACTTGTCTGCGAAATTCGCAAGTCATCTCGACGAGGTCTTCTAGACATTCGTCGTCGACGCAAGCGAGGACTGATGAAATGTTGCGCTCGCTTGGCGGAATGTTGACGAGCGCGTTTTGCGCAAGCGTGAGCAATTGATTCTGGTAACTGCGAATGGCGGTAACCTTGGTCGCGCCTGCCGATGTGAAATTGACTGTCGAAACGGCGTAGCGCTCGGAGGCGAGCTGCGTTATCATCTTGAGTTCCTTCAAGACGCGAATCGCTTCTTTCACCTGGTCTTCGGATACAGCAGGTGTAATCTGCTTGACGAGTGTGCGGACGTCGGCTTTGCCTCCGTTGATTTCAATAATAGAACGGACAACGGGTATCCACCAGCGGCTGAGAAATAAAATTTCGTTGGAATTCAGTTTGCGTAGGCTCACGTCTTGCAATGCGAGCGCCATCTTGTAAAGCTTGTCTTTTTTGGCTTTGGACTTGGTGCGCGATGCGGCCACCAAAATCTCAAAAAGTTCTCCATCGCGTCCTTTGAGACCCAGTAGCTTTTTCGAAAGCGGAATGCTCTGAGCCGGTAAATGCGATTCTTTGTTGAGAACGCGGAAAACTTGGCTTGTTTCTAGCCCGAGTTTTTGTCCCATCATTTTGTAAGAGAATAGTGGAAACTCCAATTTTTTCTGCACGAAAAAATTTTTTAGCAAGTCTCTGTAATCGCCGATTTCGTCAATGTTTAACATGCGCGAACCTCTATTATGAAATAGATTATTTACATTCGACGAGAATAAAGCTTTTTGTAAGTTTTATTGACGATTTGACAATATGATGAATGTCACGCTGGTATAGTGTTAAAATGATGTTTTTCTTACATCTGCTCGGTTGCCTTTTTTTAAATCTATTTTAGAGGCATAAAAACAGAGAGGTAGCTAAATGCAAAAAGAAGACATCGTTGTTCTTAGGCAGGTCGTAATTTTTTCGTTGATCGCTATTGTTCTTGGCTTCGTTTACGGCTAAAAATTAAATAAAAATTGGTGTATAGGCGTAAAGCTGGTGCGGTTAAATACTGTGCCGGCTTTTTTTGTCTATAAAAGATGTATATTGGGGTATGTCCGAAAAGATTCATGAGGGATTATTTAAAATGCCAGCTGAAATTAAGATTCTTGAACGTGCCGAAATGTACCTCCGAAAGCTTTCTTGTGGAGTGAATCCTCTGACTGAGGAAGCTTTGCCGGAAACTGATGTTTGCAAGCAGGATCGTATTAGCAAGTGCCTTACCTATGTGGCCGATTATTTAAAGCAAAAAGTGATGCCGGTGATGGAACGCCGTGAAAAGGCTGCTGCTCCAAAACCGCAAAGGGTTTTAAAACCTCGCCAGGTGCGCGAACTGGCAACCCAGGAACTTGTTCTTACTCCTGAAATGTTGTCTAAATATGAAGTATCTGAAGAACCGATTTCTGTTTCTGGTGTTGTTCGCCGTTTGAATTTCTTGATTCCGCACGATAGTGGAATGATGCCCCTTGTGTATGCTGACGTTGCCGAAGTCCTTTCGAGAGAAGGCATTCTTTTGAAGGAAGAAGGCGATAAGGGCAAGGACTTGAACTTACCGACTCCGCATGGTGAAGAACTTGGCTTTGCAAAGGTCGAAGCGGATATTCGTGGGCACCATTCAATTTATACGAAGTGCAATGTCGATGCCCAGAAATTTATTTTGAACAACATTGATAAGTGCGTTGCTCAGGCGAACGAACGCTTGGCTAGACGCAAGGAACGTGCGGAATCTGGCGAATCGGGTCGCACGGGCAAAGAAAAATTCCATGTAACTGAGGACCAGCTTAAGAATTATCCGAGCGATGAATCTCCTGTGCCGGTGAGTGAAATTGCAAGGCGCTTGAACGATTTGCTCCCGCAGAATTCCAACGTTGAAAAGATTTATTTCAAGACGATTCGCGACTGGTTCGTGGCTCAGAATATGCTTGAAGAGAAGAAAACGGCTCTTGGCAAGATTTTCTTTGAACCGACGGAATCGGGCGCTCAGAATGGCATTGTGACGGAATCGCGCGTGGGCAAGAACGGCGAAAATTATGACGCTGTCTTGTACAGTGGCGCAGCGCAGAAGCTCGTACTTCAGCACGTGAACGAACTCGCGTAAAGCGATTTAGAATGCGGCTGAAATGCCGTGAACTTTGAAAAAATTGCAAAAAAATCGCCGCCCCTGCTTATTGCAAGGACGGCGTTTTTTTTCATGTCATGCCCGCCACCGAGCGGGCATCACCATACGCGTCTCGAATCGCTGATACTATCGGAGTCTGCGCAGCCCTTTGGGCATCGGGACTTCCTTGCCGTCTTCGCCGAGCAGGTAGATGTTGTCGAGGCTGATGTAGCCTTTGCCGCTGTGGCGTGCACGGAACGCGAAGTTCTTGATTTTGGTCGGGTCGAGCTGCGGAATCGTCTTGCCCCAGCCTTCTTGCTTCATGTTTTCCCAGATGAGCGTGTCGCGAACCCAGTTGCCGCGAGTGTTCTTGAGGCGGACCATGAATTCATCGTAGTCTTCGACTTGGCTCGACATGATTTGTAGTTCGATGTAGCCTTGCGGATTGTTGTGCGTTGTGGCGTAATCGAAAACGATGCCGACGGATTTCTTGACTTCTTCGGGGACGTTGTAGTATGCGCCGGAGTAGTTCGGCCAGCCGAGATTAGGCGGTTGCTCGACGACGAAGTCGTGGCGGATGTAGCCGCCGAGAGGCGGATTGCCGTTATAGATTTTGGCGTCCATGGAGGTAGCGTTGTCTCCGTTGACAACCGGGAACCACGAGACGTTATCTAGACCGTTGTCGAAGTTTTGCATGACGCTTGTTGTGCGGTATGCACCACGGACGCGGAACGGAATATTGAGCGTATCCGGATATTTCAGTCCATTCGAGACGGTGAGTTTGATTTCCTTCTTGCCGATAGACACTTTGTTTGTGACAGGAACTTGAATGTGGAAACTTTCGATGGAAGAATTCCATTTGCCGTCATCAGGTGTAGCGCGGACGGTAAGCGCCCCTTTATTGTCCCACTTCTTGATTTGAATGTTGGCTCCGGCGAGCGGTTTTGAAGATGTTTCCGTGGCTGTCACAAAGAGGTCGAGCGTGTCGCCTACGACAAGGACTTTCTTTTCAAGTGCTGCGGCGAGAACTTCGGGTGCGCTGTTTTGCTGAGCTGGGTTCATGCGGACGACAATGGTGCCAAACGGCGGAATTTCGATATCGCGGTTTTTGCCTTCGAGCGTGCGACCGCTCGGTCCCATTTTCGGGTACGGGTAAGCGTCTTTTTGGTCGCCAATCCACTTGAACTGTTCTGCACCAAATACGTCCACTTCGGTGCGGTAGTTGCCCGGTTTCTTCTTTTCGCTCTTGCGGTCGACCTGCACAATTTGCTTTGTGTCTGTGAGGTTCACGAGGAGCACGTTGCAACTGTTGCCTTTGCAAATGGCGTATGGCACGATAGATTCTGTGGTGCTCTTGACGGGGACGACAGCGTAGCCACTTTCGAGGAATCGCTTGAACGTCATGTAGATGCCGTAGTATTCGGCAGTGGGTTCAAGGCTTCCCCAGAGGTTCCAGGAACCTTCCTTGATGAGAGCGGTCATGCTGATAGTTCCCCACGTGTGGTCCGGACCTTCAAAGACGTTGCCGAATGCATCCCACGGGAGAGCCTGGAATCGGTCGCCAAAGCGGACGAGGTATTGTGCGAAAATGTTTGCGATGCCGGCGGCTTGCGGGTAGTCCATCCAGATTTGGCTCCCTTGCACGGACGTGCTGAATTCCGAGAGAAACACGCCACGCTTGCCTTCGAGATACTTGTTCATCCAGGCGTTCAGCGTATCGGCGTTGTGGCCGACATCCATCGTTGCCTTGAGCATGTCTTTGGCGTTCAGATTTTCGGGTGCCCAGTACGGATAAGTGTGCAAATCAACGACGTCAAGATAGCGTTTGCCATCGGCCTTTTCGGCTTCACCGACGATGCGCAAAAATTCGGCCATCCAGTATTTGCCATCCATGAGACCGGCGCCCTTCTGTTGCATTTTGTGCGTACTGAGGAGAGGACCGTGCAAAATGATGCTCGGATCAACGGCCTTCATCGCTCGGGCATACTCGATAAAACGAGCGGCATACTGCCTTGCCGAAAGCGGACCGGATTCTTCCCATTCGCCGTCAAGTTCGTTGCCAATTTGCCATTGCTTGATGTTGTATTTTTTGACTTTATTGGCATAGTGGACCCAAGCGGCGGCTTCCTTGGCGGTGCCTGTACCTGCGTTGACGCAGATAACGGCGTTCTGTCTTCCTTCCGAGAATTTTTTGATGTAGGTCATAAATTCTTCGAAATGCCACTTGATGCCTGTCCAGTCGGTGCGCGGCTTGTCGCCATTGCGCGTGGACATCGCGAAGAACTTGTAATCGTTTCCGGCGAGTAAATCATCGGAGCCGCTATAGAGTTTCATTTCTCGAATTTGCACGCCCTTAGACGGCAAGTCGGTTGTCTTGAAGCGGACAGCTACATAACGTGCGCGAGTCGTTGGAAACTTGTACTTAGTCTGGTTGCTCGTGACCTTGACGGTTCCCCATCTTTTAAGCTTGTTTTCAAGATTCTGGTGGACGCCCGGGTATTCGGCGTAGTCTTCGGTCCAGTACGAAAGTTCAAAAGACTTCGGGCGGAGATTGCCCCAGTCGATGATGATGGAATCGAGGTCTTTCTTTTCGGGGAACTCAATGACAACCCAAGGCGGATCGTTCGGGTTGAGTATTTCGCCCCACCACATTGTGTTCATGTCGCCATCGGCGAGGTGGCTGCGACGGATGAATCCGTAGTTGTCCTTTGTTGTGCCACGGTAAATTGTTTCGCCGAGGAATCCCGGAGCCCAGCTTGTGTCGCTTGGAATCCAAAGCCCGGTGCTATCGTATTTGCCGGCTCCGTTCCAGTGGTAATCATTGCTCAGGCTTCCATTCGGGAAACGGAAAATCGAGTAACCGCCTGTGGCGAGGGCGCGCGCCATGTCGTAATAGCGCGTGGGCGGATTCCAGATGGCAAGATCGGCCCCCATCATATTATCTGTGTTGATTTTGATGCCCGGTTGCGTGTCGTCAACCTCGATGACGTTCTGCGCTGCAAGTGCAGTGGTCGCAGAAATCGCGAATGCTGCGCTGCACAAGATTTTTTTGAATTTCATAAGACCTCCTCAAAAATGGGGTAGGGTTCGTTGTGAAAATTTACTGAATTTCTAGCTTGCTAAAAGATTCGTAATGGTCGGCTGTGTAGTAAATGACGCAGTCGCTTTGATAGACGAGGCGCTTTGTACCGCGATTCTTGGCCGAGTAATCGATGTCGGCTTCGTGGTATGTTCCCTTGGGCAGAAGACCTTCGTTATTCGCAAATTTGTCGCCACCAATCATCACGCCGATAGTTGTCCACGGGTTGAAATTCCACTTGTCAAAAGCTTTGCCTGTTTTTGATTCGTAGAGTGATTTGCCCTCGTTTTGCGTGACGTAGTTTGTCGGCAACTTGTCGAATTTGCACAAGTATGCAGCCACGGAATCGCGAGTGGTGTACTTGCCGGATTCCTGGACTGCTTCAAGGATTGTTTTACTTTTTTCGCTGGAAGAACTTTTAACTGTGCTACTAGATGAAATTTTTTTTGAATCTGATGATGACGGTGGTGCGCAAATAATATTCCCGCAATCGTCGCGAGAATATTCATAACACATTATATTGTCGTAGGAGGCCTCTTTGCAGTTGTCTTCTGGTGCAGAGACTGTACATGCGCTTGCAAAAAAGCAAGCAGCAGTTGCTAGAAAAAGAACTTTAATAGATTTCATGTTTTAAATGTAATAAAACGATTAAACAGAAATTTATGAACTCATTTATGCACTTGCCTCAACTATGCGAGATAAATAGTCATGCAATTTGAGGATAATGATTGTTCGTCGTGAGTATGGAGGCGTCGGCCAAGGATGGGGAGGGTGCAGGGAGGGGGCCATGCGGCCTTCGCAACTCTGAGCTGGGGCCCTGCCCGCATGATTTATTTATTGCAATAAACAACATTGGCGGTAAGCCATAACTACGGCCTGATTCTAATGTTTGTTCTTCTTGTGAAAATTTTTCTGTTGATGAAAAATAATGTGTACGCCGCTACAAATGAAATAAGCATGATGAGAATGTTTGACGAATCTTTATCTAGGTAATCTATAAAGACAAAGAAAAGCTTGTAGATGTATACGTGGCACAAGTACAGTTCCAAAGATAAAAGCCCCATGACGGTAAATATTTTGTCAAGAACTTTCCATTTCTCAAAAAACATTGCAAGGATTATGCACAGGGTGGGGGTGATGACGATGTAAGGCAAATACGCCAGAGAACAGGTATGTAATTCTCTTGGAAAATAAATCATAAAACATTGTAAAATGATTAGGGCGATGATTGCAGAGACGAGTCCAATTGTCTTTAGTTTTTTGCTTAAGGCAATATTGCTCCCGTCCTTTGCCAAGTGCCCAAAATAAGCACCTATGAAAAATATCGGGATCCTTGCGTATGTGAATATAATGAATCCCCCGAAATTTTTGTTGTTGTAATAGTATATGCAAGTTAGAGCGTAAATTAAAATAAGAGATAAGCCTGCGCACACGAAGTACAAAGAAACTTTTGTTCCGTATTTTTTAAATAACTTAAAATAAACGGGAAAGATGATGTATAAGAAAATGATACAAGGGATAAACCATAGTTCTTCTTGCAGCTTCATCCAATAACTCAATGTTGTTGCTCTGCAAAACAGGAAGATGAAACTTTTAAGGCTGAAATTCATTTGTGTCAAGAAGACAATGCAAATGATAAGCCAGAATTCAGGGATAATTCGAAAGAAACGGCTCTTGTAGTATTTCTTTAATGAAAAATTTTTTCGGGACATGGAAAAATACAAGCCAAATCCCGATAGAAATAGAAAAATATCGACCCCGCCGTAGCCGAGCGCCTTGAAAAAATCTAGAAACGCTAAATCTGTGGGTACAGGCAAATGAAACAGCATAATCCATAATATGGCAAAGCCCATTATGCCACTTCTGTGTTTTGACAATAATTGGAGTATGCTATTCACCTTATTAATATACTTGATTTTTCAAAATAACGATGCCAATTTTTCTTGTGAAAATTGTAAATATTCTATATTCATTGGGGCTGCACTTTGAATGCCCGAAACTTTTGCTTTGGCTAGGACGTTTAGCGATGCGTATTCTTGAAAAAATCAGTGAATTTATTGGCAAGTGGATGGCTGTGGTGGTGCTTGCGATTGCGGCGCTCTCTTTATTTGCTCCGAGTACGACACTTTGGATCCAACTTTCGTGGGTGAATTATCTCTTGATGGTCGTGATGTTTGGCATGGGGCTTACACTCAAGTTGAGCGATTTTGCGATGGTGTTCATGCGCCCTAAAGAAATCATCCTCGGTTGCACATCGCAGTTTGTGGTGATGCCTGTACTTGCTTTTTTGCTTTCGAAGATCTTTGGACTCGATGCTGCCTTAATGGCGGGCGTGGTTCTCGTGGGCACTTGCCCGGGAGGCACTGCGAGTAACGTCATTACTTATCTCTCGAAGGGCGATGTCGCGCTTTCTGTCGGCATGACGAGCGTGAATACGCTTCTTGCGCCTGTGCTGACTCCGGCGATTACATACTTGCTGCTCCGAACGACGGTGAACGTCGATGTGATGGCAATGTTCCTTTCCATCGTGAAGGTTGTGCTTGTGCCGATTGCGTTAGGATTTGTTATAAATAAGTTCTTTGGCAGATGGACTGCGCGGGCAATTAAAGTTTTGCCGCTCGTTTCCGTGATTGCTATTGCGATGATTGTCGCTGCGGTCGTTTCGCACAATGCGGCGAAGATTCTCTCCACGGGCGCCATCGTGTTTGCGGTGGTGATTCTCCACAATTTACTTGGTTACGGCTGTGGCTTTGGCCTCGGAAAGCTGCTGCGCTTCTCTACTCCCAAAACGAAAGCGCTTTCCATCGAAATCGGCATGCAGAATTCTGGGCTTGCTACAAGCCTTGCGGCAACGGCGTTTTCGTCACTCGCTATGGCGACTGTTCCTGGTGCCATTTTCTCCGTATGGCACAACATTTCCGGCGCGATTCTCGCGAATGTTTACCGCCGCTGGGACAAGTAGTTTTTTTATTTGCTGAAAAGTTGCGTGTTAGGAAACTTGGCAACCTTGCGATAAACAGATTCTAGCAGCGAATCGTTTTCGTTTAAAAAGAATGTGTGCTTTTTGGTGCACAAGGATGCCAACTGTATGCAATAACGTGCGGTCGCTTCATTGTGGTGTCGCCTGTGAAAACATGAAAGTGTAAGCAAGTGGTCGTTTTCCATCGCTTTTTCCACGGCGCCACGATAAATGCGGGGGAGGCTGCATCCGCGAATCCAGACCGCAAACGCTCCGTTCGCAAGTGCAATATCCAAAATGCGACGCTCCGCATCGGAATGGAACGTGCCTACAAGGCATTGGTGAAATCGCCCCATTTCTGCGGCCCATTGCTCCAAGCGATAGTCGTTCACGTCAAAATCTCTCGACGCGAAAACACCGATTTTCGTTTCTGGCCCATACCACAAGCGCAAAGCCCCTTCTGTGTGGATTCCTACAAGTTTGATTTTGTTCATTTTCCTCTCCTTAAGACGAAAAAAAGATCGCCCCGCTTGCGCGGATTGCGATCTATTAACATCACCGTTTCTGGTGCTAAACTTAATATACAATTAGAATTTGAGAAAAGCAAGTGCTGTTTTTTTGTGAAACGGCGAATGAATTTGTGAAGTCTCTTGCGCTTGCTGTTTGACTTTTGTATGTTATGCCATATGAAGTTTAAGCTCGTTTTGAAAATTGCATTACCTATTTTGCTTATTTTGGTTGCAGGAACGCTGTTCTTTCTGTACTATAGCAATCGTATTCCTGAAAATGCTTTGGTGTATTATCGCATTAAAGATCACAAGGGCGAAATTTCTGTATGGCGAGCCTCTAACTGCGAGATGAATGGGGATGAATTTCACTGTCATGCGAAACTGTGTCCTGACGACAAATTAAGAGGCTATCCGCTTTCGCAAAAATATAGACCGGACACAAATACGTATCAAGATACGGCTTACATAAATTTAAATTTTGGTCTTTTTAAGAAAACGAGTTATATTCCTCGTCCAATATATGCAGAATTTGACACCGCTTATTTTAAAAAACAATTTGATTCGGTAAAGGAAACATTCCCTTGTTCTCATTCAAAAACATTCTCGTCTCCTTATGAGTTGACTGCTATTGATTTGCCTAGTGGTGTATTTTTTTATGAGACAGGAAAGAAAAAAGACTCCCCAAAAACTGCAAAGTCAAAAACAAAAAACGAACGCAAAGATTCTTTAAATTCGAATCTCAAAACGGAACCAGCAAAGCTTTCTATTTTATGTCCTGATTTTGGGGGGCGTGCGATTCCGCACTATAAATGTTATTGCGACAATTATCCAACTTATTGCGGAAATCCTAAATACACGAACTTGCCCGCACCTCCAGAACGTCATTTTTATGCGATGGACGTATTGTCTTTGAAGGATAGCTCTTTCACTTGGAAATTGATATACAAGACTCCTTACAGCAAAGCCGATACGCTAAAGGTTACAACGACGATCAAAAGAGAGTGATGTTAAGTGGTATGAAACAGCGTTTTTTTATTTGTCTGTTCGTTTTGCTTTTGCCTTTATTTGCTGTTGCAAATGATCTTACGGCGATTGGTTTTGTGGAAGATAAAAAGGCTTTTGATCTTGATGGAAATTGTATCCGTTTGGCGTTTGTTCGGAATGATAAAGGGTGGTTCCCATCGTGTGATTTTTCCGAAGGCGATGAAGTAGGTGGAAATTTAAAAAATATAAAGTCCTGTTCGCATAAAATCATGAAGCAATCATGGCAAGTGATTGATGCCGATGGCAAACGCGTTGATGCGGGAACATTGAAGTTTAAACGTCGCAAATGGAGTGAAATCGGACTTACGAAAAGTTCCCGTTCGCTAGAAAATAAAATTCAATTCGATTCTTCAAACCACTCCCGAAAAACATGGATGGGGAATGGAATGCTCCCGTTGCTTGCTGTTCCGCTCGGAACGAATGTCGAAAAAATAGAACCAGTTGCGATGAACGGTTCTGTTGAACAGAATATAAAGGACAAACTTGTAAAACAATACTTTAGAAAGAAGCGGACTGTTGGCAAATGTGATTCTAACGAAACGCTTATCTTTGAAAGAAACGCAAATGCAAGCGATGTCGTTATTAAACCGTTAGTAGGGTATAAGGACAACGTATCCTTTTACGAAGTGCTTATCCCGGATACTTCTGGTTGTGGCATTTTGGATGACGAAATGGAATTGATGGCTGTAAAGAATGGCAAAGTTGTAAATCTTACGGAATCATCTGGAATGGCAGATGACCGTCCGACTACAACCTCAATGACCCTTTTCAATAGATATGTCATTTCAACGAAAAAATGGCAAGATACCGTATATGTGTTCTTTGCCGGTGGCTATAATCTTGATGGCTATGTCTTGCTGGATTCTGAATTGAATGTTCGGGCTGTAAGTACGTGGAATTATCATTGAACGTCTTAGCCTCAACTCAAATCTTAATTAACTTATTTATTATACGCTATGAACTTCACAAAGATTTTTGCCCTTCTGCTTACAATGTTTCTGCTACCAGTCAACTCTGTTAGCAAGGAGATGACTGCAATTGGATTTGTTGAAGTAGATTCCTATCAAAAACTAATTAAGGATGAAATCAGATTGGCTTTTGTACGGACGGATTCTGGTTGGACTCGTTCTTGTTTATTTGAAAAATTCCATTCGCGAGTGAAGGGGCGTCGTTTTAGTGATGTCTTATCTGAATCAAGCTCCTGTTCTCATCAAATTATGAAAAATCCGTGGCAAATCATTAATGCTGATGGAAAGTATATCAATGCAGGAACTTTAAAAACATCAAATGCAACAAATGGTGGCGAAATAGGTTTCGTTTCTATAGCAAAGCCTTTAAAAACCAAACTTAAATTTGATTCTACACTTCATTCTCGATATACTTGGGATGGCCCTACCTATCCTCCGTTGTTGGCTGTTCCTAAAGGGACGCGTGTCGAAAAAATTCTCCCGAAATTGACAGCCGATTCAGTTTCAAAAGAAATTAAGGATAAAATTATCCAACGGTATCTTAAGAAAAAGAGAATGATGGATTTAGATAGTGGAATGCGAGCAGCTACGCCTAAAGATGTTGTTGTAAAACCTGTATACACATTTCAGGATGGCATGACATTTTGCGAAGTCTCAACGACTCTGCTCATTGATTCGGCATATTGTGATATGACGAGTACGGCTAATGAATTGTTTGTTGTAAAGAATGGGTTTGTCAAAAATGTATCGGAAGAAACGGGTGTTCGGGGTTATATGTGTATTCCGTCGCTAGCTTTGTTTCATCGTTATGAGGTTTCAACAAAGAATACTAAGGATTCCGTTTTTGTCCTGTTTGCACAAGGATATAACAATGATGGTTATGTCTTGCTGGATTCTGAATTGAACGTTCGAGCCATAAGCACATGGATTTATCATTGATTTATTGGTTCCTTGCGGATTAGTTCCACTAGCCACACTTATAGTCTTTTTCTATCTTAGCCCTCACCGCCAGATGTCGTATTTCTGGGGAACCGGGCGAGAACCGCCCACAAAAAGGATTATTTATGTCTCAAATCGAACTTACCTTCCCCGATGGCTCCGTACGTTCCGTAGCATCGGGCACCACCGGCCTCGAAATTGCAAAGAGCATTTCTGAAGGCCTCGCACGCAAGGCTCTTGGCGTTAAACTCGGCGAAAAGGTTTTGGACCTTACCCGTCCGCTCACCGAAAGCGGTTCCATCCGCATCATCACTCCGAGCAATGACGATCCGGATGCATTGATGCTCCTCCGTCACAGCTGCAGCCACGTGCTCGCCGAAGCCATCTGCGACTTGTTCCCGGGCACAAAGCTCGCTTACGGTCCGGCAATCGACAAGGGTTTCTACTACGATTTGATGACACCGACTCCGCTCAAGGAAGAAGACTTCCCGAAGATTGAAAAGCGGATGAAGGAAATCATCAAGGAAGACCGTCCGTTCACTCGTTGCGAAGTTAGCGCCGAAGAAGGTCTCGCTCGCACGGAAGGCGACAAGTACAAGCACGATAACGCTGAACGTGCTCTCGCTCGCGAAGGTTCGGATGGCAAGTTGAGTTTTTATGTAACGGGCGAACCGGGCAAGAACTGGGAAGACCTCTGTGCCGGTCCTCACGTGCCTTCTACGGGCAAGCTTAAGGCTTTCAAGGTGCTTTCGATTTCCGGCGCTTACTGGCACGGCGACCAGAAGAGCGACCAGCTCACTCGTGTTTATGGTACCTGCTTTGCTGACAAGGAAGGTCTCGAAACTTATGTGAAGTTGCTCGAAGAAGCCGCCAAGCGCGACCACCGCAAGATCGGCAAGGAAATGGACCTCTACCACATCGAAGACCATTCTCCTGGCATGGTGTTCTGGCACCCGAAGGGCACCAAGATGGTGAACGCCCTCAAGGATTACATCCGTGGCAAGATCGACCATCGTGGCTACCTCGAAGTGATCACTCCGGAAATTGTGAACAAGGTTCTTTGGCTCAAGTCCGGACACGCTGACAAGTACAACGAAAACATGTTCAAGACGATGGCTGGCGATGTCGAAATGGCTGTGAAGCCGATGAACTGCCCGTGCCACATTTTGATTTTCAATTCTCAGCTCCGCAGCTGGCGTGACCTTCCGATGCGCCTTGCCGAATTCGGTAAGTGCCACCGTTACGAACCTGCCGGTACGATGCACGGCCTTATGCGTGTGCGTGGCTTTGTGCAGGACGACGCTCATATCTTCTGCACCGAAGACCAGATTGCAAGCGAAGTGGCTGACTTCTGCCACTTGGTCAAGGAAATCTACCACGACTTCGGATTCGACGATGTGAAGGTGAAGTTCTCTACCCGCCCGGCAAAGCGTGTGGGTTCTGACGAAATCTGGGACAAGGCTGAAGCCGCTCTCGCCGAAGCAACAAAGCTCGCTGGTCTTGACTACGTGCTGAACCCGGGCGAAGGTGCCTTCTACGGCCCGAAGCTCGAATTCACGCTGAAGGACTCCCTCGGTCGTGATTGGCAGTGCGGTACCATCCAGGTGGACTTCAACTTGCCGCAGCGCCTCGGTGCTGAATATGTCGGCAAGGACAACCAGAAACACATTCCGGTGATGTTGCACCGTGCTGCTGTCGGTTCCATCGAACGCTTCCTCGGCATCTTGATCGAAGAATTCATGGGCGACTTCCCGCTGTGGCTCGCTCCAGTTCAGGCCCGCGTGCTCCCGATTTCTGAAAAGTTCGTGGACTACGCCAAGAAGGTGCAGGACGAACTCGTGGCTGCCGGCGTGCGTACTGAAATCGACGAATCCAACGAAAAGCTGGGTTACAAGATCCGCCAGTGCGAACTCCAGAAGGTTCCGTATCTCCTCATTGTAGGCGAGAAGGAAGCTGCTGAAGGTCTCGTTTCTGTCCGTAAGCGTAAGGACGGCGACAAGGGCCAGATGAGTGTCAAGGCATTCATCGACATGACCGCCGAAGACCGCAAGGTCGTCCGTTAATCAATGGCTTGTCATTCCCGCCGCTGAGCGGGAATCTCCATAAAATTTAAGCGTAGGTTCCTTTGAGCCTACGTTTTTTTTGTCAACTTTTTGCATCTATGCCATATATATCGTAAAAATGCATTTTACTCCTTGAGAGTACTGTGAAATTATTATAACTTGAATGATATCTTCTCTTTGCTGGGTAACTTATGCAAGAAGTCCATTTGGTTGAAATTTATATTGCCGATATGTTGGGTCTCTTTTTGATTCTTGGTGCTATTTGGAGTGGCGCCTGGAAATTACAAAAGAAAAATAAAGAAGACCGGCTGCTTCTCGGAATCATGTTGCTTATTGTTTGCGCGTGCGTTGCTGATGCGGCGTCTTTTGCTGTGGATAATCGTCCCGGTGAATTGTTCCGTGGACTCAGCTATGTCTCGAACTTTGTTCTGTTTTTTGCAAATTTAGTGATCGGCCCGCTTTGGGTGATGCTTGTTTCCCGTCATATTTATGGAAATGTGTCGCGCTTCCAGTGCGTCTTGATGACTTCCATTTCCGGTCTTGTGTTTGCATTATTGATTGCCAATTTCTTTTATCCGGTTGTCTTTAGAATTAGCGAGACAAACGTGTATTCTCGCGGTCCGCTATTTATGGTGAATAACCTGATGGAAGTTGCTTTCATGATCGATGGTGTAATTATTTACTTGATTGGTAGAGCGCGTAGCGGCGGTGTTAAATTTTTCCCGGTATTGCAATTTGTGTGGCCTATATTTATTTGCGTGTGCCTGCAAAACTTTTTCTATGGAATATCGACTGTATGGGTTGGTATTGCCGTTGGCTTTACAAGCCTTATGCTTGCGCTGCAAAATGAGAATATATTTATTGACAAATTAACTAGACTTTTCAACCGCTATTATTTGGATAGAATTTCGGGAACCCTGAAGCGCAGTAACAAAATTGCAATGATGATGATTGATATGAATGGCTTTAAGAGCATCAATGATAATTTAGGCCATTCCCAGGGCGATGACGCTTTGTTCTCGATGGCTGAAATTTTGCGTGAAACCGTGGAGTCGCACGGTACTGCGGTTCGCTATGCTGGTGACGAATTTGTTATTGTTATAAATACGGACAATGAACAGGTTGCGGCTTCTTATCGTGATAAGATCAAGCAAAAGTTGGCTGACTTCAACAAGAAACGCATCAAGAAATACAAGCTGTCGGCTTCGATTGGCATGGGTATCTTTGATTTGAAGCAGAATAACCTTGATGAAATTCTGGAAATCATCGATAAGCGCATGTACGAAGACAAAAAGGCGTATTACGAAGCAAGCGCTAATGATCGCCGCCGTCGCCGATAAAAAATGCCGGGTGTTTGAACCCGGCGAAAACTTAGCGGAATTTATTCTTCCTTGACGAACATGTCCTTGCCGACACCGCAAATGGGGCATGTCCAATCGTCTGGAAGGTCTTCAAAAGCTGTGCCCGGCGCAATGCCGTTGTCCGGATCGCCTACAGCGGGGTCGTAGATGTAACCACAGGCTTCGCACTTGTATTTTGCCATAAAATTCTCCTTGCTTAATTGTGCTTTTTTTAAACTATATAAATAAAAGTCGAAAAGTCAGTTTTTTATATTTTTTTTGTGATTGAAACGATCCGTGTTTATATTGCCGATATTTCTGCGTTGAAAGAAACGTCCGTTTTTGAGCGTTTTTTGGGGCAAGTTCCCGAATACCGCCAAAAAAAGGCAATGTCGTTTAAGTTCCCTAAAGGCAAAATGCAGTCGCTTGGCGTTGGGCTTTTGCTCCAGATGGCGTGTCGCGATGCCGGGTTTGATGGGGCTGACAATCATATTGCGTATGGCGAAAACGGCAAGCCGTATTTGGCTGATTTCACGGATGTGCATTTTAACTTGTCTCATTCGGGCGAGCGCGTGATGTGCGTGATTTCGCCATTCGAAGTCGGCTGCGATGTGGAAATGATCAAGGGCGACCGGGGCAAGCTTGCCGAGCGTTTTTTCAAGCCCGAGGAATCTGCATGGATCAAACATTTCGAAACGCTCGATGCGCAGTCCGAGGCGTTTTACAGGCTGTGGACGCTCAAGGAATGTTATATGAAAGTGACGGGTCGCGGCTTGTCGCTTATGCCGGATATGTTTGCGCTACACATGGACGAGAATGAAAATGTTTCGCTGTTTCACGATGGCGATCGCCCGGAATATTCTTTCCGAGAAATCGACTTGCACGACGGCTACCGCTATGCCTATTGCATCAAGAATGAATGCAAAAATGCACCTCAAGAAGTAAGGTGCATGAATCTAAAATCTTTATTGTAAAAATAACTGGATCCTTCGTCGTTACGCTATTCAGGATGACGTCTCAACAAACGCCCTTCAGCCTACTAACCACTGCCTACTGTCTACTTCTTACCGTCTACTTCCTACTCTAATATAATCGACGAGCATTTCGTTCGGGAACTGCGAATCGTCTACTTCAAAGCCGGGCCAGTTGCCTGCTACGGCGACATTCAGCAAGAAGAAGAACGGCTTGTGGAATTCTTCGGTGTCGCCCTCGTTGCCTTCAATTAGAATTTCGTGGTACATGAAGTCATCGACGAACATGCGGATGTACTTCTCGTCCCACGTGAATTTGTACGTGTGAAATTGCGTGATGTCGAGTTCGAATTTCTGGTTGCGGTAGTCGCCAGTGTTGTTGCCGTAGGTAGCGTATTCGGAACCGTTAGCCCAGTGGTTTGTTCCGTAGATTTTGTTTTCACTGTTGACCGCTTCGATGATGTCGATTTCACCGCAGGCGGGCCATCCGACGGTATCGAAGTTCTCGCCGAGCATCCAGAATGCTGGCCAGATTCCCTTGCCGGTCGGGAGTGCGATGCGGGCTTCTACCGTGCCGTACTTGAATGCAAACTTGCCTTTGGTGAGCATACGTGCGGAGGTGTACTTTTGCCCTTCGTAATTTTCTTTCTGGGCGCGGATATGCAAGACGCCGTCCTTGACGTAGGCGTTCTCTTTACGGCTTGTGTAGTATTCCCATTCGTTGTTGCCCCAGCCGCCTGCGCCCGTTCCGATTTCGAAAGTCCATTTGCTTGTGTCAATTGTCTCGCCGTCGAATTCATCATGCCAGAGGTATTGTGCTACGGGTTCGGCGTTGCTTGAAGAAATTGTTTCCGAGCTGCTTGAGGAAACCGTTTCAGAACTGCTCGAAGATTGACCTGCCGCGCTGCTTGAGGAATTCCTAGAGTCACTGGATTTGGTTGATGAGCCAGCCGAATCATCGCGGCTGTCGCCACTCAGAATGACGGATGAGGAGGACTCCGCGGAACTTTCGGCGGGAATGGGTGGCTCGCAAATTTTGTCCCCAGAACATGCTGCCAACCAAACCATTGATACGGCACACCCAATTGCGGCAATGCCCAAACGGATATTTTTGAACTCACAAACCATAAAACCAAACCATCCTTTGTTGTTGATTACTTTGCGTCCGGATCTTCTGGGTGGACTCGTGCAATCACGCCAACTGTGGCTCGCGTTGCCTTGATCAAGTCAGCCGGTGCCACTTTCAACTGCAAACCGCGTTCGCCTGCGCTCACGTAAATGTACGGGAACTGCATTGCCGTCTCGTGAATGAAAATAGGGAAGTTCTTTTTGAGTCCGAGCGGGCTGCAGCCGCCACGAATATAGCCTGTTAGCGGGGTTAAATCCTTGAGCGGAACGGTATCGATTTTCTTGTTGCCGCTCACCTTGGCGGCTCCCTTCAGGTCAACTTCGAGATTGCCCGGCACAACGCAAATCAGGTATCCGATTTTGTCTCCGTGTACGAGAATTGTCTTGAAAACCTGGTTGATGTCTTCGCCGAGGCTGTCGGCCACGTGCTGTGCTCCAAGATCGTTTTCATCAACCTTGTACGGGATGAGTTCGTATGAAATTTTTTGTCTGTCCAAAATGCGTGCAGCGTTTGTCTTCTTTATTTCCATATAAACCTCTATAGCGGGTCTTGAACTCTTGAATATTCCATTTTCAAATATAAATCTTTAGCGGGACCAGTTGCAATAGACCAAAGTGAATGCTAAATTAAAAAGTATGGTTGTATGGTGTTTCGGTGGAGAAGGAGTATTCTATGGAATTGATGAAGATTGATTATGACCTCTTCAAGAGGATCTTGAAGGAAATTCCGTCGAATATTTTTTTCAAGGATACTGAATGCCGTTACGTTTTTTCAACACATTATTGGCGTCATTTGCAAGGTGCAGACGATCCTTCATGGGACATTGCTGGCAAGACAGATCTGGAAATTCGCAAGGATAAAGAGAATGCGAAACTCGCGATGGAACAGGATCGTGAAATTATTCGTACTGGCAAGGGTACGAGTTATGTTATCGAAATCAATCAAGATGGCGTGACTGAATATTTGGAGCTTATCAAGAATCCTGTTCGCGATGATGATGGCAATATCATTGGCATTGTTGGCCTTATCAACAATGTCACAGAAAAGGTTCTACTTGAAAAGAAACTTGAAAAGTATGCCCACACTGATATGCTCACGGGCTTATACAACCGAAATTATTTTGAGGAATGGATTGTAAATCCCATTAAGCCGGAAATGTGCCCGATGTGCGTGATTTCTGCGGACTGCGACGGTTTAAAGAAAACGAACGATACGTACGGACATGCCATCGGTGATGAACTGATTCGCCTGACGGCATCGCTGTTCCGCGTGACGCTTCCTGAAAATGCAGTGATGTTCCGAGTGGGCGGGGACGAATTTTTCCTTGTGCTCCCGAATACAACGCAAGAAGAGTGCAAAAAATATATTGACAACATGAATGAAATGTCTCGGGCACTTCTCTTGAAGGGCAAGCCGATTTGCGTTTCGTTTGGTTCTTGTGAAATACCGTCGCCATCGCTCAGCTTTATGCAAGCTATGGAAACTGCGGACAAACGAATGTATATGGAAAAAAGTATCAAGTACTCAGAGACGAATGAATAAATTTTTGGGTTTATATATTATTCATGAATAGAAAATACAAGGCTGTATTGTTTGGCAATGGAACGATGGGTGAGCGCCATCGCCGGTTTTTTGAATATTCCGGTGTACAGTTCCTAAAAATTTTTGACTTGGAAGATTTGGATGACGCAGGGAATTTAAAAACTTCGCTTGTTGATGAATTTGTATCAAACGAAAAGATAGACTTTGCCGTGATTGCGTCTCCGGCAACAACGCATTACCAGTATGCAAAGCTTTGTTTGGAACGTGGAATCTCCGTATTTGTTGAAAAACCGCTAGCAACGCTTGGCGAACAGGCGCAAGAATTGGTGGATTTGGCAAATCGCAATAATGTGATTTTATTTGTGGCGCAGTCGGAATGCTTTAATTCGGTATTCTTGAATTTCCGCAAACATTTTATGAATGAAATCGGAACTGCCGGGAGTGCCGCCTGCATTTTTCGAGATGCCACGCATGTTGGGATTGCTGCAAATTCGTCGTTCCGTTTGGAATTCCGTCGCGAACACAAGTATTCTGCGCGTTGCCGCGATGTGAACGTGGCGCTCGATTTGCTGGTGCATGACTTGAGCCTTTGCCTTTCGATGTTCCGCTATGAAGATTTGAAAGTGGAAAAGTTCACGGTTTCAAAAAACGAGGACCGTGCGAAAATGCAAATAAATGTTGCGAAAGGCGCCCATGCTGGGGCTGAATTCGACTTCATCGTGGACCGCAATAGCGATATCGATGTGCGGACAATTTCTGTGGAATTCGTGAACGACGATGGTAGCTCATCATGCGATTACTCGGTGAGTCTTGCACCGCATAACGAAAATGGCGAGGTCGTCCACATCTCAGATTCGCTCGAAAATGAGCACAAATTCTTCTTGAAGCTGATGGCTGGCGCCTGTTCTGAATGGGGGAGGCGAGCCGCGCAATGCGCCGCGAACGCCGTCAAGCTCGCGACAATTACCACCGCGTCGTCCTAAGCAACAGCTACAGCGTCATCCTGAACGAATGTGATATATGAAACTTGGCAAGTTGATGCCTTTGGCATCCGCGACTTCGGCTCAACCATGCCAGTCTGCAAGCAGCCTGTCGCGGCATTCGCCTTGTATGCTTTTGTTGCCTTAGTTGAATTAGGTTCGAAGAAGCAGGATCCAGTTATTTTTTAATAAAAAAAGTCCGCGACTTTCATCGCGAACTTTTTGGTTAGTCAGACAGCGAAGCTGTGATTATTTTACTAATCACTGCCTACTGTCTACTGCCTACTAACTACAGCTTAATGCTGCACGGCTTGGCATTCCAGATTTCTTCGGCGTACTGCTTGATGGTACGGTCGGAGCTGAACTTGCCCATGCGAGCGACGTTGAGGATTGCCATTTCTGCCCAGTGCTTCTTGTCTTGGTAAGCATCGGCAACCTTCTTCTGCATATCCACATAGCTGCGGAAGTCTGCGCAGAGCATGTACGGGTCATGCGACAAGAGCTTTTCTGCAATGTGCTTGAAGGTTTCCGGATGATCCGGGCTGAAGAAGCCAGAAGCGATGAGGTCAATCACGCGGCGGAGATCGTCGTCATGCTCGTAGAAGTCGCGCGGACGGTAACCCTTAGCGAGGAGGTCCGTCACTTCTTCAACGGTGAGACCGAAGATGAAGATGTTGTCGTCACCGACTTCTTCCTTCATTTCCACGTTAGCGCCGTCGAGCGTACCAATCGTGAGAGCACCGTTCAAAGCAAACTTCATGTTGCCCGTACCAGAAGCTTCGGTACCGGCGGTAGAAATCTGTTCGGAAAGGTCTGCGGCCGGGATGATCTTTTCGGCGAAGGACACGCGGTAGTTCTCGAGGAACACCATTTTGAGCTTGCCCTTGCAATCCGGATCAGCGTCGATGATGGATGCGACAGCGTTAGCAAGACGGATAATCTGCTTAGCCATCCAGTAACCCGGAGCGGACTTACCACCGATCATGATGGTGCGCGGCATGATTTCCTTGCCGTCCTTCACCTGGATGTAAAGGTGGATGGCATGGAGGATGTTCAAGAGCTGGCGCTTGTATTCGTGAATACGCTTGACCTGCACGTCGAAGAACGTGTTCGTGTCGACATCGACATTCTGCGTTGCCTTGAGGTACTTGGCAAGGCGTTCCTTGTTCTGCTTCTTGACTTCCATGAATTTCTTCTGGAAATCGGCGTCCTTGGCGAACTTTTCGAGCTTTTTCAAATCGTCCAAATCCTTGACCCAGGATTCACCAATCTTAGAAGAGATGAGTTCGGACATAGCCGGGTTAGCCTTGCGGACCCAACGACGCGGTGTCACGCCGTTCGTTTTGTTGTTGAACTTTTCAGGCCACAGTTCGTAGAAGTCCTTGAAGAGCGTCGTCTTCAAAAGGTCGGAGTGGAGTGCTGCCACGCCGTTCACAGCAAACGAACCCACGATGGAGAGGTATGCCATGCGGACCATCTTGCAGCCACCTTCTTCGATAAGGCTCATGCGGGCGAGACGAGCATTGTCGCCAGGCCACTTCATGGAAACCATGCGGAGGAAGCGAGCATTGATTTCGTAAATGATCTGGAGGTGACGCGGCAAGAGCTTTTCGAACAAGCTTACCGGCCACTTTTCAAGAGCTTCCGGCATGAGCGTGTGGTTCGTATAAGCGAACGTGTGAGTCACGATGTCCCAAGCTTCGTCCCATTCGAGGTTTTCAATGTCGAGGAGGATGCGCATCATTTCGGCGATAGAGATTGCCGGGTGCGTATCGTTCAACTGGATGGCGACCTTTTCCGGGAAGAGCTTCCAGTCGTTGTTGTGGAGCTTCTTGAAGCGCTTGATGATGTCCTGCAAGGAGGCCGAGCAGAGGAAGTACTGCTGCTTGAGGCGGAGTTCCTTACCGTTCATGGAAGCGTCGTTCGGGTACAAGACCTTGGAAATCGTTTCGGAAAGTTCCATGTCCTGCACAGCGGCGATGTAGTCACCGTTGTTGAAGTAGCTAAGACCGAAGTCGTCAGCAGACTTGGCGCTCCAGAGGCGGAGGTTGTTCACAGTGTTGTTCTTGTAACCCGGGATCGGCGTATCGTACGGGAGGGCCATCACGTAGTCCTTCGTTTCCCAGCGGTTGCGGAGGCGGCCGTTTTCGTCCATCCAGCTGACCACGTAGCCGTAGAACGGCACCTTGATAGCGTTTGCCGGGCGGGCGATTTCCCACGGGTTCGGGAGACGCAGCCAGTTGTCCGGCTGTTCTTCCTGTTCGCCGTTCACAATCTTCTGGCTGAACATACCGTATTCGTAACGGATGCCCATACCGGTTGCCGGGAGCTCGAGCGTAGCCATGGAGTCGAGGAAGCAAGCTGCCAAGCGGCCAAGACCGCCGTTGCCAAGCCCTGCGTCCACTTCCTGTTCGCGGAGTTCTTCGAGCGTCATGCCGATTTCGTCAAGAGCTTCCGTCACGGCGCTTTCGACGTCGAGGTTCAACACGGAGTTGCCGAGCGTACGGCCAATCAAAAATTCGAGAGAGAGGTAATAGACGCGCTTGACGTCTTTTTCATAATAGGTGTTCTGCGTCTTGATCCAACGGTCAACAAGACGATCACGCACGGCGTAAGCCACAGCGAGGAACTTTTCGTGGTCCGTCACCGTGTATTTGCTGCGGGCGAGCGTGTGGTGGATGTGGTCGGTAAATGCTTTGCGGAAAGCTTCCGCATCGGTACCGAGCACGGTAATGTCACTTGCATTCTTGGTAGTTTTAGCCATAAATCTAACCTGCCTGGTGTTGATTATTCAATCCAAGGAAAGTTTAGAAATTTTTACGAGATTTGCAATACGTTAATTCTGTAAACCTAGGTTGTAAGCCTTTTCAGGAAGTGTAATTTTTTAACAAAAAAAGCAGCCCGCCTCTCGCGAGCTGCCTTTACTGTTTTCCGCGCATTCCCGGGAACATCGCAACGCATTCCAATTGTGTTGCCGCACATCTCGTCGTCGCGCGTCTTGTTATTGCGGGGAAAGCGCTTGATTACAGTTGTCCGGGGAGTACTAGCTTTTCTTTATGCGGAAAATTTGCTTCGTACTTCTCGAATTCTTCGGGCATTCGCTCGGTCACGAAGTAGCCCTCGGGGTCTTTGTACGAACCCGTCACTCCGTTCAAGAATCCCTCGTCGAGTTCCTTGCACAAGAAGTATGGCGCGTCGCTGTTCGGGTCGTCGGCGTAGCGGATTCCTTTGGTGTAGGCGGGGACGAATCCGCTCTTGCCGTAGAATCCGATGTTCCCGACGATGAGCAGGCAACCTGCTCCCATCTTGCGCGCGAGTTCCATGGAATAGTCGAGGAGTGCCTTGCCGTAGCCCTGTCGCTTGTAGTCCGGATGGATGCTGATGGGCCCGAATGTCATCATGCGGATTTTGCGTCCGTCGTCGGCATCGATTTTCGACCACGCGTACATTACGTGCCCGATAATTTGTCCGTCAACTTCCATGACGAACGAGAGTTCCGGGATGAAGCTTGGGTCGTTCCTGTAATGGTGGAGGACAAAATGCTCCACGCAGCCGGGACGATAGACGTTCCAGAATGCTTCTCGGGTGAGATTTTCGACGATTTTAAAGTCGCGCGGTTGTTCCGTGCGGATATTGTATTTTTTCATTGTTTATCTCCAAAATTTTTGTGTGAATCGGCACAATCACCTTGGAAGACCGCCTTGAAAACATTCGTCTTCCAAGGCACTAAACAATGAACCAATATTTACTAGATAACATCCAGCCTCTGATAAAAGTGATGCCTTAAATATACATAGTTTTGCCGTGTTTAGGAAATTTTTACGAGGAAATCTTGGGGAATAATCTAAATTTCAATGTTAGTATATAAGGATTTTTGAAAATGAAAAATATTTCCGCTAAGTATGTTGTGAGTGCCCTTTTTGTCGGGCTTTGCATGTTTGCCGGTTGCGGTGACGATACGTCTAGCACAATCCCCCTTGCTCCGAATACGGGGGCTGTTTCTTCGTCTAGTGCAGATCAGCCGCAAAGCGAGCCTGGCGATACCCAGTCCTCTTCTAGCGAAAATATTTCGAATCCCGTTTCCAGTTCTTCGGTTGCAGATTCTGGCGTTCCGGCAAGTTCGTCTGATGCTAATTCTTCTACGGTGACTTCTTCAAGCGATGGCGCCATTCCGCCTGGCACGGAATTCTACACTTTTGAAACGACTCCGGGTGCTCTTGGAATTGTCCCGGATGCCGATGGCTTCTACGATGCTGGCGATATCTACAAGGCTGTGCCCAAGACGAGCAAGATTGCGTTTGTACTTCGCCATTCCAAGCGTTCCAAGAACAATACGGGTAAAAATTCCCCGTTGACACCGATCGGTATCCAGATGGCCCAGACTCTCGGAACGAAGCTTGCTGGCGACGAAGCTTTCTATTACGCTTCGACGGACTTTGTGCGCACTCGTGCAACGGCCGAAAATATTGCTACTGGCCGTGGCGAAACAGATATGGAAGTGGTTACTTGGGACGAAGGCATTTATGGCAGCTACTTCCTGACAGTTCCTTCGGATACACTGGATGCGCTTGTTTCTAAGCGTGGTGGAAACCCGAGATATATCGCCCAGTATGCTTATGGTGTCCCGTACACGAACGAAATTGTTGCTGCGACCATTCCTGCTTATTTCCACGATTTCTTCCAGCGCGGAAACCAGTTTGTGAACGAAGTCGTTGTGGCGAACATGCCGAATTGGAAGCGTGTTAGCGTCCTTATTAGCCATGACATGCTGGTGGCTCCGCTTATCATTCTCGTTTCCAAGAGGACGATTGACTTGAAAATTTACGAAGAGACCAATCATTGGGTCAATTACCTTTCGGGTATTGCCGTAATCGTTGACGAGGCTGGGGTTGTGACGGCGCTCCCGGTTCGCGGCGATGAAGTGGGCTGGATGCGTCCGAAAGACGAAGTCAACGAAGGTGTCTAATGAAAGTCGCTCTTCTTGGTTCAACAGGACTTGTCGGGAAGAGCGTTGCTCAGCTGCTTTCCCGTCTAGATGACGTAGAATCTGCTTATTGCCCGGTGCGTTCGGTTCCAGACTTGAATGCGCTGGGCATTTTTAATGGCGTATCGAAGTTCAATTTTGAGGCGGTGGATTTTGATGCTCTTTTGAGTGCAAGGCCCGAAGAGCAATGGGCATCTAGCGTTTGCAATAACTTGACCGGTTGCGACGCTGTGATTTGCTGCCTGGGGACGACGCTCAAGCAGGCGGGGAGTAAGCCCGCCCAGGAAAAAGTTGATTTGCGTTTGCCGCTCACGCTTGCGGCACTTGCAAAGCGTCAGGGCGTCAAGCATTTTTTGTGTGTTAGCGCGATGGGGGCAAATCCGCATTCGCCGTTCTTCTATAACCGCCTGAAGGGGCAACTCGAAGAAGGCCTCACGATGATGGGCTTTGAATCGCTTACGCTCGTGCGACCGTCGCTTCTCCTCGGGAAGCACAAGGACAAACGCTTTGGCGAAGAGCTGATGCAAAAGCTTTTTGGGGCGCACCCGGAATGGGTTCCGGCGCATTTCCGTCCGGTGCGTGCAAAAACCGTTGCCGCGCATCTTGTGGCGAACTTGCTCAAGCCTCCTGTAGACCACGTTTGCGCAACCGATGGTGTAAAAGGCAAGCGCATTATCTATAACCGCCAACTTCGCGAATTATAATGCTGTCATGCCCGCCTCCGAGCGGGCATCCCCTTTTTATAGAAGAAAATTTTTAACTTTTATAAAAACAATAAGGAGTTCTCATGACGTTAGTCGTATTTATCCTTTATCTGCTGATGATGCTTGGCATCGGAGCGTATTTCTCTCGCAAGGCGAACAGCCTGAACGCCTATTACCTCGGTAACCGTGGCATGAACAAGTGGGTGGTCGCCATGTCCGCCCAGGCGTCTGACATGAGCGGCTGGATGCTGATGGGCCTCCCGGGCGCCGTGTTCGTGAGCGGTTTTTCCGAAGCTTGGATCGGTATCGGCCTTGTAATCGGTACGTACTTCAACTGGAAAATTGTCGGTCGCAGGCTCCGCAAGTACAGCCATTTCTGCGGCGACTCGATTACACTCCCGGACTTTTTCTCGAACCGTTTCCGCGACAATAAGGGCATCATCCGCGTGATTGCCTCGATTTTCATTCTCGCGTTCTTCTTGTTCTACACGGTCTCTGGCTTTGTCGCTTGTGCAAAGCTTTTCAGCACGATTTTCGGCATGAGCTACACGACGGGCCTTATCCTCGGTGCTGTCGTGGTGGTGAGCTACACGTTCATGGGCGGCTTCTTTGCGGTGTGCTGGACTGACTTTATCCAGGCTTCGATGATGCTTATCGCAGTCCTCGTGATTCCTGTGATGATCATGAGCGGCTCGGGCGGTTTTGCCTCGACGATGGATGCTGTGAACGCCCAGAATCCGTACTTGATGAGCCTTTTCACGAACGCAACGACGGGCAAGTCCATTGGCCTTATTGCGCTGATTTCTAGCCTCTCGTGGGGCCTTGGCTACTTTGGCATGCCGCACATCCTCGTGCGCTTTATGTCCATCAAGAACGCCGAAGAAATCAAGGATTCTCGCCGCATCGCCATGACTTGGGTGATTATCTGCCTTGCTGCAGTCGTGATGATTGCTCTCCTCGGTCGCTATTACGTGACGGCTCATGGCATCACCGTTGATGACCCGGAACGTATTTTCATGGTTCTTTGCCAGGCTCTTTGCCATCCGGCGATTGCCGCCATCCTCATGGCCGCCATTCTCGCAGCCATTATGAGTACCTCCGACTCCCAGCTTCTCGTGTCTGCATCCGCATTCAGTAACGACCTTTACAAGCACCTGTTCCGCAAGAACGCAAGCAACAAGGAAGTGATGTGGGTGAGCCGCGGCGTTGTCGTTGTGATTACGCTTATCGCAGTGCTTGTCGCTATGCAGGGCGCTCCGAGTGCCGACGGCGTGAAGCACGGCAAGAGCTTCCTTGACGTGGTGATGAGCCTCGTGAGCTTTGCTTGGGGCGGCTTCGGTGCGACCTTTGGCCCGATTATGTTGCTCGCTCTCTTCTGGAAGCGCACGACTCTCGCAGGCGCAATTAGCGGTATGCTCGTGGGTGGCCTCACAACGTTTATCTGGAAATTCTACCTCTCCGGCTTCTCCGCCGAAATCTTCCAGATTTACGAACTCGTGCCTGGCTTTATCCTTTCCTTCGTGACAATCGTCGTCGTGAGCCTCTTGACCAAGGAACCCTCTGCAGAAATCCAGCTGGAATTTGACCGCGTGGAAAGCACGAGACTTTCTGACATTAAACTATAAGTTGACAAATGCGTCAGGCGAGCGAAGCGTCAATGCTTGCATTGACATTTCCGAGCCTAGCATTTGGTACTTGAGCGTAGCGAAAGTACAAAGCACTCGCCTGAGCGATATGAAACTGTAATTATTGATTTGATTATGAGTTTGAGCCCCGCTTTTGCGGGGCTTTTTCGTATCTCAAAAAAATCACTTTTTTTCACCCTATACCCTTTACAATTGGAATTTTTATTTCTATAATTGGGTCACCCTCGCGGGAATAGCTCAGTTGGTAGAGCACGACCTTGCCAAGGTCGGGGTCGAGGGTCCGAGTCCCTTTTCCCGCTCTAAAAAAGAAAAACCACCTGCAAAGGTGGTTTTCTTTTTTTATATCGTAATTTGGATGAGGGCCCGAGAAGAGGGGCCGACTAAATACCGAGATGCATGTTCGCGTCCATAAACAGAAAAATTTTTCACTTTTTTCGTTCCAGACCCCTTTATAACTGCAAATTTTATTTCTATATATGGACTACCCTCGCGGGAATAGCTCAGTTGGTAGAGCACGACCTTGCCAAGGTCGGGGTCGAGGGTCCGAGTCCCTTTTCCCGCTCTAAAA